>JBDTTJ010000008.1:0-28379 GCA_039930645.1 Acidobacteriota bacterium | reverse complement strand
CGGCTGGACGAGCAGATGCTCGTTCTCATGGACGAACAGGTCCGGTGGGCGATCAGGGCCGGCCTCGTCCCGACTCAGGCCACTCCGAATTTCCTGGACTTCATTGCGCCGCAGGCCTTGCAGAGTGCGAGGCCGGACGCCGTCCGGCTCGTCCGGTAGCCCGCGATGCGCCTCAGCTCGCGATTCCGCATCACGTACGCGCTTTCTTTCGGGTCGATCGTCGTGCTCGGCCTGATCGTCGCGTGGGCGACGTACGAAGCCCGCCGCGCGCACGACGCCGAGGCCGTCGCCGGCGAGATCCGGGACCTGATCCTGGAACGCGCGATCGTGAGAGACGAGTTCTTCCTCTATCGCGAGGCGCGCGCCCGGGCGCAATTCGAAACGGCGACGGCCAGGCTCGACTCGAAGCTGTCGGCGGCGCGGACCGTCTTCGCATCCGTCGAGGCGCAGCGCACGCTCGACGAGATGCAGAACGTCACGGCCGCCAGCAAAGCCGTTTTCGAGGAGTTCGCGAGGCTGCCCGACGGGCGCGAGGCGCTCTCGGCCCCGGTGTCCGCCGCGACGGCGCTGAGCCAGCGCCTCGCGAGCAGGCTGATCCTCATCGCCCTCGACCTCGACGGCAACGCGGGGCGCCTGCGGGCGCTCGCGGCCGAGCGATCCAGGGTGACGGAGGTCCGGACGACTCTCCTCGTGATTTCCCTGATCGTCTTGACCCTCGCCCTTGCGTCGGTCAACGCGGCCATGGCAACCCGGCTGGTGAAGCGGCGAATAGAACGGCTGCAGGCCGGTGCGGAGCGCATTGCCGCCGGGGACTTCGCGCACCGGATCGACGTGAAGGGAGACGACGAGCTGGCCGCTCTCGGCCGCTCGTTCGACGCGATGGCCGCGCGGGTCGAAGCCTCGCACTCGGGGCTAGCGGCCGAAGTCGCGGAACGCGCCCGGGCGGAGGAGGCTGCGCGGACCAGCGAGGAGCGGTTCAGGGGCGCCGTGGACGCCTCCCTGGACGCTTACTTCCTGCTTCGGGCTGTCCGGGACGACACGGACACCATCACGGACTTCGAATTCGTGCACGCCAACAGGAATGCCGCCTCGATCGTGGCCGTCCCGGCCGAATCCCTGCCCGGGCAAAGACTGTGCGAGATCCTTCCCGTCAATCGCACGGGAGGGTTTCTCGCGAAGTACGCCCGGGTCGTTGAGACGCGCACGGCGCTCGAAGAGGAATTCGCGATCGAGGCGCCGGGCGTGAAGCCGACCTGGATTCATCATCAGGTCGTTCCGGTCGGCGACGGCGTGGCGATCAACTCCCGGGACGTGACCGATCGCAAACACAGCGAGGAGGCCATCCGGACTTTGAACGCCAGCCTGGAAACACGAGCCGACGAGCTGGAGGCGGCGAACAAGGAGCTGGAAGCGTTCTCCTACTCGGTCTCGCATGACCTCCGGGCTCCGCTGCGCGCCGTGGACGGGTTCTCGCGAATCCTGCTGGAAGACCACGGGGACCAGCTCGACGCGGAAGGCAAGCGCCTCCTCGGCGTCGTCCGGACGAACACGGTGAGGATGGGTCAGCTCATCGACGACCTTCTCGCCTTCTCTCGCGTGGGCCGGACGACGATGACGCGTTCTTCGGTCGACATGGAATCTCTCGCAAGGGCCTCGTTCGAGGAGGCCCGGACCGCCGGCGACGCCGTCTCGTTCCGCGTCGGACCGTTGCCGCCCGCCGAGGGGGATCCCTCGCTCCTCCGCCAGGTGTGGGGGAACCTCATCTCTAACGCGGTGAAGTTCACGGGCCCGAAGCCCGAACGCGTCGTCGAGGTCGAGGGGCGGACCGAGGAGGGCCGCCTCGTCTACAGCGTGAAGGACAACGGCGTCGGCTTCGACGCGGCGTATTCCAACAAGCTCTTCGGTGTCTTCCAGCGTCTCCATTCGAGCGCGGAGTTCGAGGGTACCGGGGTCGGCCTCGCGCTCGTCCAACGCATCGTCCACCGCGAGGGAGGCGAGGTCTGGGCGGAGGGCAAGGTGGGCGAAGGCGCCACCTTCTCGTTCAGCCTGCCTTGCCCGGGAGGTTCCTCATGAGTGCTTCGAGAAACGGCTTCATCCTTCTCGTCGAGGACAATCCCAGCGATGCGGAGTTGACACTGCGCGCCCTCAAGAAGGCCCGCGTCGCGAACGATGTCCATGTCGTCCGAGACGGAGCCGAGGCGCTCGAGGTCCTCTTCGCAGAAGGGGCAGACGCCGGTCGCGCCGGGTTTGCGCTCCCGCGGGTCGTCCTCCTCGATCTGAAGCTCCCGAAGGTGGATGGCCTCGAGGTGCTCCGCCGCGTCAAGGCAGACGAGAGGACGAAGCTGATTCCCGTCGTCGTCCTGACCTCGTCCCGCGAGGAGAGCGACCTCGTGGCGAGCTATCACCTCGGCGCGAACAGTTACATCGTGAAACCCGTGGACTCGGACAAGTTCTTCGAAGCCGTGCACCAGGTCGGGCTCTACTGGCTCCTTCTCAACGAGCCCGCTCACTGAGACAATGCCTAAAACGCGAATTCGGATCCTCCACGTCGAAGACGTCTCCGCGGACGCCGAGCTGGCCGAACGCGAGCTCAGACGGGCCGGACTCGAGCTCGACATCCGCCGGGTCCAGACACGGGAGGCGTTCCTCTCGGGGATCGCGGATTTCGCTCCGGACCTGATCCTCTCGGATTACCGGCTTCCGGAGTTCGACGGGATGCAGGCTTTGCGCATCGCGGGGGAGCATGCGCCGAACGTACCGGTCATCATCACGACCGGCTCCGTGAACGAAGAGACGGCGGTCGCGTGCATGAAGGCGGGGGCGGCGGACTACGTCCTGAAGGAGAGCCTGGGCCGCCTCGGCTCCGCGGTGAAGGGCGCGCTCGAAAAGCAGCGGCTCGTCGCCGAGAAGCGGGCCGACGAGAAGCGCATCCGCGCTCTCAACCGTCTCTTCCGGACCATCTCCGAGGTGAACCAGCTGCTCGTCCGCGCGACGGACGAGCAGACGCTCCTGAACGCCGTCTGTCGGATCCTCGTCTCGCATGGCGGCTATGCGCTCGCCTGGGTCGGGCGCGCCGACAGGGAGACGATGCGCGTCGTGCCGGTCGCGAGCGCCGGAGACGAGGCCGGTTATCTCCAGAAGATCGAGGTGCGCTGGGACGACACGCCCGAGGGCCGGGGCCCGCTGGGAATCGCGATCCGGGAGGGGCGCTCCGTAATCGTCTCGGACGTCCAGGCGGACTCGAGGGTCGTTCCCTGGCGCACGCTTCATCCTTCCCCTGGCTTTGGGTCGATCGCGGCCATCCCCATTCGGCGCGGCGGCGCGGTGACCGCTGGTGTCATCGTCTACTCCGCCGAGGAGAAGTTCATCGACGAGGAGGAGCTCGCTCTCCTCGTGGAGCTGGCGGGGGATGTCTCCTACGCGCTGGACGCGCTGGACGCGCGCGAGGCGCTGCGCCGAAACGAAGGCGATCTGAGAAAGCTCTGGCGGGCCGTGGAACAGTCGCCCGCGTCCGTGATCATCACGGATCTCGAGGGGCGGATCGAGTACGTGAACCCGCATTTCACGGAGGCGACGGGCTACACGGCCGAAGAAACTCTCGGACAGAATCCCCGCTTCCTGAAGTCCGATCGGATGTCGCCCGAGGTACACCGGGTCCTGTGGGAAACCATCACAGCCGGCCACGTCTGGCAGGGCGAGCTTTGCAACAAGCGGAAAGACGGCTCGTTGTTCTGGGAGTACGCCTCGATCTCCCCGGTGCGGGACGAGCACGGCGTCGCGACGAGCTACGTCGCGGTCAAGGAGGACATCACCGACCGTAAACGATCCGAGGAGGATCGCGCGAAGAGCGAGGCTTACTTTCGGGTGCTCATCGAAAGCGGTTTCGATTTGACGGCCGTGCTGGAAACCGATGGCCGTCTGCGCTACGTGAGTCCGTCCGTCGAGCGCATCCTCGGGTACCGGCCGGAAGAGCTGGTCGGCCATTCCGTCTTCGAGTTCATCCACGAGGAGGAGCGGGAGATGGCCGGGGTGAGGCTCCGTCGGGCCGTCGTCGAGGGAATCCACGAGACGATCGAAGTCCGTTTCCGCCACGAGGATGGCTCCTGGCGGACCCTTTCGGCCATCGGAAACGGCCTTCCCGCCGAGACGGGGATGACCGGCCTCGTCATCAACGCGCGGGACATCTCGGACCGATTGCGGCTCGAGGCGCAGCTTCAGCAGGCGCAGAAGATGGAGGCGGTGGGCCGGCTCGCGGGCGGAGTGGCGCACGACTTCAACAACCTCCTCACGGTCATCCAGGGCTACGGCGAGCTCCTCTCGGAGTCGCTCGCGAACGATCCCGACAATCTCGAGAGCGTCGGCGAGATCGTCAAGGCGGCGGAACGGGCGACGAGACTGACGCGGCAGCTGCTCGCCTTCAGCCGGCAGCAGGTCCTCGAGGTGCGGGTCCTCGACGTGGGCCTGGTCGTGGACGACATCGAGAAGATGCTCAGGCGCCTGATCGGCGAGGACATCGAGATCGTTCTCGTGAAACCGCCCACGGCCGGCCTCGTGAAGGCCGACCCGGGACAGATCGAGCAGGTCATCCTCAACCTCGCCGTGAACGCCCGGGACGCGATGCCCGAGGGAGGCCGCCTGACGCTCGAGCTGGCCGACGCGGAGCTCGAGGCTCCCCTCGCGATTACGGACGACGTGGTCCCGCCGGGACAATACGTCGTCATCTCGGTGACGGACTCGGGCTGCGGCATGGACGCCGAGACCCTCAGTCACATTTTCGAGCCGTTCTTCACGACGAAAGAACGAGGGAGAGGGACGGGCCTCGGCCTCGCGACGGTCTACGGCATCGTCCGGCAGACGGGCGGGTACGTGAGCGTGGAAACCGCGCCGGGCGCGGGGACGACGTTCCGGATCTATCTGCCGCGGTGCGCCGAGAAGACGGCCTCGGGGGTTCGTCCTGCCGTGACCCCTCACCACGGAACGGAGACGGTGCTGGTCGTCGAGGACGAGCCCGCCGTCCGGGCTCTCGCGGCGGCCATCCTCAAACGGCGCGGCTACGACGTGCTCGTCGCCGGGAGCGGGCCGGCGGCGCTCGAACTCCTCGTGCGCGGCCCGCAGCTCATTCATCTCATCCTGACGGACCTCGTCATGCCCGGGATGAACGGGCGCGAGCTGGTGACTCGCGTGAGGGCGCTTCGCCCCGCCATCAAGGTCGTCTTCATGTCGGGCTACGCCGCGGACGCCGCGCCCGACCTTGCCGAAGTCGGCGCGGCCGGGTTCCTCCCCAAGCCGTTCAGCGAAAAGGCTCTGGCGGCGAAGGTCCGCGAGGTTCTCGACGCCGGCTCGGCCTGAAATCCGTCGCGTCGGGTGCTCGGCGCGTGGTAAGTTCTTCCCGCGTTCTTTCAAATCGTCCTCGAGTCCCCTCGACCTCCGGGGGGTGAAAGAGGGAAGCGGGTGAGATTCCCGCGCGGCCCCCGCCACTGTGACCGGGGACGCGCCCGGCGAGATCCCACTGGCGGCGAGAGATCGGTTCAGCCGGTCGCGCCTCCGGGAAGGGGCCGGGCGCGGACGATCCGGGAGCCAGGAGACCTGCCCGAGGAACATCGCATCAGCGTCGCCTTCTCCGGGGCTCGGGAAGTCGCGGCACGCCCGCCTCCGCGCGCCGGGCCCGCCGCTCCTTTTCGATGGGAGGGCGAGGCCACCGGAACGGAGGTGTTCCCTTGG
Organism: Acidobacteriota bacterium; assembly: GCA_039930645.1. Lineage (GTDB taxonomy): Bacteria > Acidobacteriota > Thermoanaerobaculia > UBA5066 > UBA5066 > Fen-183. The sequence goes on along the minus strand of JBDTTJ010000008.1, from coordinate 22,658 downwards.
TTTTCCGCGTTCTCGTCCGGCTCTTTCTCGCCCTCGTCCTGTGCCCGCTTTCGCTCCTTGCGGCGGAGCCCGCTCCGCTTCCCGCCGCCGCGCCGATCGCCGCCGACGTCGTCGTTTCGGCCGAGGCCGCGCCGGAGCCCTCCGTCTCGCTGGGCGCCGCCGCGACGGTGATCGACGCCGCCGAGATCGCGCGCTCGAAGTCCGCCACCGTTCTCGACCTCCTGCGCGCCGTGCCCGGACTCGACGTCGTGCAGTCGGGCGGCGCCGGCGGCGTGACGTCGCTCTTCCTGCGCGGCGCTTCGTCGACACAGACGCTCGTCCTCCTCGACGGCGTGACGCTGAACAGCCCGTACTTCGGCGGGACCGACCTTTCGGCGATTTCGACGGCGAACGTCGAGCGCATCGAGATCGTGCGCGGCCCGTTCTCGGCGCTCTACGGCTCGGAGGCGATCGGCGGCGTCGTGCAGATCTTCACGCGCCGGGCGGCAGACGCGGGAGTGAGCGGGCGGGCGAGTTTCGCGCTCGGAAATGCGGGAGGGAAAGAGGGTTCCTTAGAAGGGGGATTCTCAGAAGGTGCGCTTTCCGCCACGTTCGCTTTTCGAAGAACTCTTTCTTCCGGGGATCCATTCAACGAATTCTTCTCTGGAACGACCCTCTCGGGGGCGCTGACAGCGCGACTCGGCGAGGGCGCCACGGCGGGCGTCGTCCTGCGGCGGGACACCGGCCGGACGGGCATTCCCACGGATGGCGCCGTGCCGACGCCGCAGCGTTCGACTTCCGGCGAGACGACCGCCGTCGAGATCCCTCTTTCTCTTTCACTTTCAAAGAATCTCTCTCTCTCCGCCTCGGTCCGCTACGTCCGCGACAGGCCCGGGTACGCCGACCCCGCCGACCCGTTCTTCACGTCGTCCACGACGGACGCGCGCCGCGCGGGGGGCCGCGTCGCCGCGTCGGGCACGTGGGGCGCGCACCGCCTCGCGGTCGGCGCCGACGTCGAGCGGACGCAGGTTTCGAGCGAGAGCAACTTCGGCGTCGCGCTCGACGGTGCGACGTCGCGGACGCTCGCGCTCTTCGCGGAGGACCGCGTTGCGCTTGCGGGCGAGAAGCTCGTCGCCACGGCCGGCGTGCGCTGGGACGACGCGAGCTCATATGGGAGCGCCGCCTCTCCGCGCGTGACGATCGCGTGGCGCGCCCTGGCGTCGCTCAAGCTCCGCGCCGCCGCGGGCTCGGCGTTCCGCGCGCCGTCGCTCGGCGAGCTGTACTACCCATACTCGGGGAGCCCGAACCTCCGGCCCGAACGCTCCACGGGCTGGGAGGTCGGCGGCGAGCTGACGCTCGCGGAAGGGGTCGTCGGGGAGGTCACGGGCTTCTGGAACGACATCCGGGACCTCATCCAGTACGACGCCCGGACCTTCTCCAACGCGAACGTCGGCCACGCGCGGACGCGCGGGGTCGAGGTGGCCGTCCGCACGGCGGTCGGGGAGAGGGCGTTTCTGCGCGCGTCGTACACCTACCTGGACGCGAAGGACCTCGCCCTGGACGCCCCGCTGATCCGCCGGCCCCGTAACCGGGCGTCGCTGACGGCGGGGTCCGGCTTCGGGAAGGGCGGCTCGTGGAGCGTGACCGGAATCTTCGTCGGCGCGCGGGACGACCGCGACGCGGCGGACTTCACGACCGTCGTCGAAAGCCCGTCGTACTTCCGCCTGGACGCCGCGGTCACGCTGCCGCCGCTCGTCTGGTCGCTTTCGCCGTGGGTCCGGGTCACGAACGTCTTCAACCGCGAGTACGCGGAGGTGAACGGCTTCCCGGCCCCGAGCCGGCGTTATCTCGCGGGGATCGAAGCGTCTTTCTGAGATCCGGTCGCGTCCGCGCGAAGGTGCTAAAACGGCGCGCGTGAGGACCCTTTCCACGCGCGCCCTTTCCACGCCCGAGCCGCTCGTCCGCGCCTTCGCGCGGCGCGTGCAGCAGGAGGGCGCCCTCGACCTCACGCAGGGCGACTACAAGAACTCGGACTTCGCTCCCCACCCCGAGGTCGTTCGCGCGGCCCAGCGCATCACGCGCAACACGGTCCACAGCTACGGGCCCGCCGTGGGCCGGATGGACGTCAGGAGCGAGATCGCGGACTTCTTCAACCGCGACGGCCTGAGGGACTACCCGGCTTCCGACGTGCGCTTCCTGCCGGACGAGATCCTCTTTACTCCAGGGACACGCGCGGGGCTCGCGATCGTCCTCGAGGTTCTCGGCGAGGACGGATCGGGCGTCGTCGTGCCGCGGCCGAGCTGGGAGTACGACTGGTTCATCGAGCGCGCGGGCAAGCGCGTCGTCGAGCTGCCGACGGACGCGCCCGGCTTCCTGCCCGACCCCGAGGCGCTCGACCGTCTCCTCGCGAAGGGCGGGGTGTCTTCGGTCATCCTGAACAACCCGCACAACCCCACGGGCCGCGTCTATCCGCGGACGCTCGTCGAGGAGATCGTGCGCGTGGCGGTCGCGCGGCGCGTCTTCGTCCTGTACGACTCGGTCTACCAGCGCCTCGATTACGTCGACTCCTTCGTGAACCCGGCGTTCGCGAACCCCGAATGGCGCGACTGGGTCGTGACGATGTCGGGCCTGTCGAAGATGGACATGTTCGGCGCGTCGACGGGCACGCGCGCGTGCTGGCTCGTCCTCTCGGACGAGATCCGGGCCAACGGCGTGAGGGCCCGCGAGATCCTCGCGAACCTCTCCGCGTGGCTCGTCGCGACGCCGTCGACGCTCGCGCAGGACTGGGCGCTCGCGGCGCTCCAGAGCCCGCTCGCCGCGCTCCGGCGGCCGTCGCCGTACATGCGCGAACGCCGCGACTTCATGCTGCGGGCCGCCGACGCTCTCGCCCCGCTCGGCGTCGAGCGGACGGACTTCGGCGGCACGTTCTACGCGCCGCTCGCGTTCCCGGGCCTCCTCGGGGAGTCCTTCGACCGGCTCCGCAACGGCGTGAAAGAGCGGGCGGTCGTGCGGACCTCGGTGGATGCGTTCGAGCTTCTCCTCACCGGCGGCGTCGGCGGCATCCCGTTCGCCGCGTTCGCCGGGCCGGACGCCGGCCGCTACGGGACATGGCAGCGGCTGTCGTACGGCTCGAAGGACGTGCCCGAGCTCGAGGTCTTCATGGACCGCGTGAAGACCCGGATCGAGGCGGCCGCGCGCTTGGGCTCGAGCGGGCCCCCGCCGGCGGCCGGGCGGACGGTCGAAGCGTCCGTGTGGGAGAGCGCCTGCACGGAAGGCGGGTACGACGCTCTCGACGCTCTCGACGCCCGGTCGTTCGCCGCGGCGCGCAAGGCCGCCGCCGCACGCCCGCCGCAGGGGCCCGCGCGCCTCACGGGCACGAAGCACCCGGACTCGACGGCGCACCGGGCCGAGCAGCTCGCGCGGGCGCTCCGCGCGGCGCCCGAGGGAACGCCCGACCGCGCGCACGAGGCGCTGACCTACCTCGAGTGGAACCCGCTCGTCGACGCGCGGGCGGAGTTCGAGGAGACGATCGCCGACCTCCTCGGGCCCTGCTCGGAGGTCCTGCTCGACTACGAGGGCCGGCAGATCAGCCCGGAGTGGGTGGACGTGCCGGAGAAGGCCGTCCTCGCGCTTCTCCGCCACGGGCTCGTCCCGGGCGAGGACCGCCACCTTCTGTTCCGCGTGCCGAACCCCTGGATCGAGCAGGACGAGGAGAAGATCTCGAAGATCCTCGCGTCCGTCGCGCGCGCGAACGTCCTGTTCCTGCTCGCGTGCGAGAAGCTCGGGATCGTCCCGGCGCGCAACGCGATCCACGAATTGAGCATTCCGCAGGTGAACGCGCGCGCCGAGATCGGCGCCGTCGTCAAGATCGGGACGCTCTACCAGCAGGCCGTGGCCGGCCTCTTCGACGGCCCGCCCGAGCGGATCGACGCGTTCCTCTCGGCCCGGATTCCGCCGGCGCGGCGCGCCGACGTGATCGCCCGCGTCTCGCGCGTGCGCCTCGTCCCGCTCGTCGAGAACGTTGGGGCCCTCGCGCGCCTCCCGGACCTCCTCGAGGCCTACTACCAGGCGCTCGCGCGCAACCACGGCGCGAGCGACCTCCCGTCGCCGGCAGGCCTCCGGACGGGCTTCGACGCCGCCGAGTCCGTCGTCCGCGTCTTCGTCGCGATGTCCGACACCGCCGAGCAGAGCGGCAAGATCGCGACCGACGCCGCATACACGCTGACGATCGCCGCGCGCGACGAGGCCGAACGCCGGCTCGCCGAGCGCGCCCGCCGGATCGGCGAGCCCGCGCCCCGCGTGACGTTCCTGATCGGCGCGGGCCGCGCGGGGTTCCGCGGCGGCTTCGACCCGGAGCACGAGGGCGTCGTGGCGCAGTTCGCGCGCGCGGACGGCGTCACGCTGCAGGGGATCCGGGCGGACGCGCCGGAGGGGACGCTCCGTCTCGCCGCGAAGTTCCGCGAGGCGGCCGCGGCGAAGCGGCCGGCGCCCGCCGTCGGGGCGGGGGAGCGCGAGTCGCTCCTCGAGCTACTCGAGGCGGGCGTGAAGGCCCATACGGAGACGCTGCTCCGGATCGCGCCGCTGCTCGCGCCGTTCAGCGGGCTCGTCCCGCAGACGCGCGTCCGGATCCGCGCGACGGGCTCCGTGAATTACGGCCGCTCGATCCCCGTCTACCCCGAGGAGTGGGGCGGCGGCCACGGACTGCCCGACAACCGCGACCTCCGGGACGCGTGGCCCGAGGGCGTGACGCTTCCGCGGGCGATCAACTACAACCTCGGCTTGACGACGCTCGGCCTCCCCGCCGTCACGAGCGACCTCGCGGCGCTCGACAAGCGCGCGGCGGTGCTCCTCGACCGGCAGGTCCCGGGCTACCGCGAGATCCTCGCGAGCGAGCTGCCGCACTTCGTGCGCGACGCCGTCGCGCTCGTCTTCGGGAGGAAGTTCGCGGAGACGGCCGCGCGCCGGTGCCTCAGGGCCGCGGCGGCGGTATGGGCGGACGTGCGCTCGCGGGCGGAGCTCGTCGAGCCGACGTGCCTCTTCGCGATGCTCTACCTCCGCTACATGGCGGACGACTCCGACAGCTGGGACGAGACGAAGGAGCACGAGAGCCTCACGACGCGCGAGGAAGAGCTCATCCGCGAGACGTCGAGCGGCGCCTTCGGCGCGCTGTGCGCGGAGAAGCCCGGCGGCCGCTGGACCATCCTCCAGACGCTCGTGGACGCCGAGGAGGCGCCGCGCCTTCTCCTCGCGCGCGAGCTCACGATCGACGAGAAGCGCGAGTTCGTCGACCTCAGGATCGAGGGCTGGCTGCGCACGCTGCCCGACCCGCTCGCGCGGAGCCTCAGGGCCGCGTGGGCTCCGCTCCGCGAGCTCGGCAAGGACGATCTGACGCTGCGTGCGACCGAGCAGATGGTCGCGCTGGAGCGGCTCCGCGGCAGCCGGGGGGCGTGACGGGACGTCCCGCCCCCGGGACTCCCGTCAGCGCTTCGGCGGGAAGTCCGCGAAGAGCTTGTCGACGGCCTCCTGAACGTATCCGGTCCTCTCCTGCGGCGTTTCGTCGCGATCGATGACGCGCGTGGCCGAGCCGCGCCAGACGAGCTCCTTCGCGTTCGTGTCGACGAGGTCCACGACGAGCGTCCCGACCGGGATGTCTTCGACGCGGGCGGCATTCCAGTAACCGCCGCGCCAGCCCCAGCCCCATCCCCAGCCCGAGTTGTACGTCGTGACGCGCCGTTCGTTACGCGTGCGCGTGTGCAGGACGACCCACAGGTCGGGCGTGCCTTCGGCCCTCGATAGACCCTTCGCCGCCAGAGTCCTGTCGATCGCGGCGTGGACGCGCTTCATCTGGAACGCGTCGCGGTCGTGGACGTCCTTGAAGGCGTAGGTGCGGTAGCGGGCGAAGTGCGCGCCGGCATCGAAATCGACGTTCGTCGTGATGCTCGAGCAGCCCGCACCGGCCAGTACAGTGGCAGCGGCGAACGCGAGCAGAATTTGCTTTCTCACGGCTTCTGTCCCTCCGACTCGTTGGACGTGCAAGAGTCCTGCCGGGTTGACGCGATGCCGGAGGAGGACGGCGCCGACGGCGGGATTCATGACGCCGAAGGGAGACGCGCCCCGTCCCCGACCTGTTCGGGTCTAGTATCAATCGTGCGCTGAACCATGGATGGCCCGCGGGAATCGGTCCGGTACGTCGTCGACTGCGTGAGCTGCAGCCACAGATTCGACGCGCTGCGGGCCGACTGGTGTTCCTGCCTCGCGACCGAGCGCACCCTCGTCTGTCCGTCCTGCCTGAAGTGCTTCTGCGGCGCCCCGCGCCCGTGGCGTCAGCAGTTCTGGAGCGACGCGCCGAAGGAGATGTGGGACGCGAAGCTGAAGGTCCACAAACACCTCGCGCCGCGTGTCAACCCTCCGGCCAATCAGGCCGGCCGTCCGCTCCTCCTCGTCGTCGACGACGAGCCCGTCATCCGGGAGGCCGCCGCACGCGTGGCCGAGCGGGAGGGATTCCACGTCATCGTGGCCGAGGACGGCCCGGAGGGCATCGTGACGGCCAAGGAGTACCGGCCCGACGTCGTGCTCACCGACGCCCTGATGCCGCGCATGGATGGACGCGAGATGTGCCGGCGCCTCAAGGACGACCCTCGGACCGGGCACGCGAAGATCGTCGTCATGACGTCGCTCTACAAGGGGCAGCGCTACAAGTCCGAAGCGCTGGCCGAGTTCGGCGCGGACGCCTACCTCCACAAGCCGCTCGAGGCCGAAACGCTCGCGAAGGCGCTCCGGGAACTGAAGAAGTGAGAGCGGTGCGGGCGGCCGTGCTTCGCGCGGCCCTGCGCTCCTCGCTCCCGTACTTCGCGCTCGGACTGGCCGCCGCGGCCATCCTCGTCGTGTTCGTTCCCGTTGGTGTCCCGGGGATGGCCGAGCACCGGGCCGGGTTCGCGCTCGGGGTCGGGGGCGCGCTCCTCATGTGCGCCCTGCTGATCTTCCGTGTCTCCCTCGAGCAGGAGCGGGGCCTGGTCGTGACGCGGCGGCTCCGCCAATCCGAGGCGCGGCACCGGCACATGTTCGAGCAGAGCGGTGCGGGCGTCTATCAGAGCACGCTGGACGGCCGCCTCCTCGACTGTAACGAGGCGTTCCTGAAGATCCTCGGGTTCGGGAACCGCGAAGAGGCGCTCGCGCGGCCGACGACGTCGCTCTGGGCCAACGCGGGGTCGCGGGCTCTCCTCGTCGACCAGCTGCTCCGGGAGGGGAGCGCCACCGCCGTGGAGATGCCTCTCGTTCGCGCGGACGGCTCGCCCGCCTGGGTGCTCGCGAGCCTGAGCCTCGTTCCCGGCGCGGACGGGTCGGAGCGCGTGATGCAGGGAGCGCTTCTCGACATCGGGAATCGCCGGGCGGCCGAGGAGGCGCTCCGGATCAGCGAGGGCGGAATGCGCGCGCTTCTCGAGCACATGCTCGGCGGCCTGATCGTGGCCGACGGGCAGGGCGTCATCGAGCTCGTGAACCCGTCCGCGCAGAGGATGTTCGGCTACGGGGAAGACGAGCTCGTCGGCCGCCATCTCAGCGCCCTCGTCCCCGTGAAGGAAGGCGTCGACGCCGAGGCGTCTCTGAAGGTGACGTTCGGCCAGTCCCTCGGCCGCGTCACGGAATGGGTGGGCCGGCGCAAGGATGGTTCCGTGTTCCCCTTCGAGCTTTCTCTCTTTCAGTTCGCGGGCCCGAAGGGACGGCGCATCGCGGGCAACATCGTGGACGTGACCCAGCGCCACGAGGTCGATCGGCTGAAGCAGGAGTTCGTGGCCACCGTGAGCCACGAGCTTCGCACGCCGCTGACCTCGATCCGCGGTTCGCTCGGCCTTCTCGCAGGCGGCGTGCTCGGTCCGTTGACGCCGGATGCATCCGAGATCGTCGCCGTGGCCGAGCGCAACGTCCTGCGCCTCATCGGGCTCATCAACGACATCCTCGACCTCGAGAGGCTGGAGGGCGGCCGCCTGGAGATCCGCCTCGAGCCGGTGCAGGCGTCGGCCGTCGTCGCCCGGGCCGTCGAGGCCGTACGCGGCGCCGCGGAGGCGGTGGGCCTGCGGCTCGAGATCGAAGGCGTCTCCGGGGTCGTTCGGGGGGACGCGGACCGGCTCGTTCAGGTGCTCGTGAACCTGCTCGGGAACGCGACGAAGTTCGCGCCGGCCGGCTCCGCGTTGACGGTTCGGACGATCCCCGCCGGCGCGTCCTGCGAGTTTCAGGTGGAGGACCGCGGACGAGGGGTTCCCGAGGCGCTCCGCGAGGCGATCTTCGAGCGGTACCGGCAAGTGGAAACGGGAGACGACCGTGCCAAGGGCGGCGCGGGTCTCGGTCTCGCGATCTGCAAGTCCATCGTCGAGCAGCACGGCGGCTCGATCGGCGTACGGAGCGAGGCGGGGCGCGGAAGCACGTTCTGGTTCCGGATACCCTACGGCTCGGCCCCTCGCCTCTCGGGCACGGGCCATGCGGCTCGGCCCCGCGCCGTGGTCCTCCTCGTCGACGACGACGAGGAGCTCCTTGCGGTCCTGACCCTGCGCCTCGCGGGAGAGCGGCTCGCCGTGCGCACCGCGACCACGTCCACCGCGGCGATCGCCTCGGCCCGGGAGCTCAAGCCGGACCTCCTCGTGCTCGACCTCGGCCTCCCCGGAGGCGACGGGTCGCTGGTGGTGCGCGCGCTCGAGAAGGACGCATCGCTCGCAAAGATCCCTCTCCTCGTTTACACGGGCCGCGACCTCGACGCCCTCGACCGGCGCGCGCTCGTTCTCGGGCCGACGGCCTATCTCACCAAATCGCGCGAGGGCGAGCGGGAATTCCTGGAGGTCGCCCGGGACCTGATCGCGAAGGGAAAAGACGCGCGGAGAACCGCATGAAGGTGCTCGTGGTCGACGACGAGGACGACATCCGCAGGGTCGCGCGCCTCGCCCTCGGACGCGTCGGCGGGATGGAGGTCGTGGACACCGGCCGGAGCGAGGAGGCGACGGATCTCGCGGCGCGCGAGAAGCCCGACGCGATCCTTCTCGACGTCATGATGCCGGAGCTCGACGGGCCGGGCACGCTCGCGGCGCTGCGCGCCGACGCGCGGACCGCCGCGATTCCGGTGGTGTTCCTCACCGCCAAGGCGATGCCGGCCGAGATCCAGCGGCTCCGCGCGCTCGGCGCGGCCGGAGTTCTGACGAAGCCGTTCGATCCCATGACGCTGGCCGCGGCCCTGCGCGGGATCCTCGGGACTCTTCCGTGAGCACGTCGTGGATCTCCTCGCTCCGCGAGCTCCGCGCCGAATACCTCCGGAGGAGCCCGGAGCGGCTCGCCGAGATTGAAGAGCTTCTCGCCCGCGCGGCCAAGGACCCGGCGCACCAGGAGACCCTGGACGCGTTGCGCCTCAAGTTCCACTCGATCGCGGGCACCGCCGGCACGTTCGGCTTCCCGGAGGCGACCGAGCTGGGGCGCGCCGCCGAGGCCCTTCTGGAGGAGCAGGGCGCACACGGACTCCCGGCGGACGGGCTGGCGGCGCTGGCGAAGATCTCGAGCAGAATGCGGACGCTGTTCGAGGCGGCGAGCGGCGATGAGCCCGGAGCAACGCCCGCGCCGGATCCGGCTGCGGCGCCGTCGCGGCTCCCTCGCGTCCTCGTGGCCGACGACGACCCGGTGTTTCGCGCGAGCGTCGAGCGCCTTCTCGCATTCGGGGGGATGGAATCCGTGCATGCCCCGACGCCCGAAGCCCTCTTCGACGCGTGCCGCGCGCGCCTTCCCGACGTTCTGGTCGTCGGCGCGCGATTTGGAGGCGCCGAGGGCAGCGCGATCGTCGCAGGCCTGCGAGCCCTTCCGGGCGGCGAGGCGCCCGTGGTCGTCGTCGCGGGGGAGAAGAGCTTCGCCGGCCGCGTCGAGGCTCTCCACGCCGGCGCCGACGCGGCGGTCGACCGGCCGCTGGACGAGCAGGGGTTCGTCCGGCGCCTGACCCAGCTTCTCGAGCGGGGGCGCGCCGAGCCGTCGCGGGTTCTCTCCGTCGAGGACGATCCGGACCAGGCCGAGTTCGTCAGGGTGGTCCTCGAATCCGGCGGGCACGTAGTGAAGGTGTGTCGGGATCCGGGCCGCTTCGAAGCCGACGTGATCGCATTCCGGCCCGACCTCGTCCTCCTCGACGTGAACCTCCCCGGCGTCTCCGGGTACGACCTGGCGCGTTTCCTGCGGCAGAACGAGGCGCATGCGGCGCTGCCGGTCGTCTTCCTGACGGGCGAGGGGCGCGAGGACGCTCGGATTCGCTCGGTGCGCGCCGGGGGCGACGACCACCTCGTCAAGCCCGTCGCGCCCGGGCTCCTCCTGTCGACGGTGACCGCGCGCCTCGAGAGGGCGCGGACGCTGCGCGCGCTCCTGTCGCGGGACGGTCTCACGGGCCTGACGAACCACACGGCGTTCCTCGAGGGGCTCCGCACGGTGTGGAAGAGGAACGACCGTTCGCCGGGACGGGGCCTCGCGCTCGTCAGCCTCGACCTCGACTCTTTCAAGTCCGTGAACGACCGTTACGGGCATCCGACGGGAGATCGCGTGCTCGCGGGCCTCGGCGCTCTCCTCAGGAGGCGCCTTCGGGGAACGGATCTCGTGGGGCGCCTCGGCGGAGAGGAGTTCGGCATCGTTCTCGAGGACCTGCGTGGCGACGAAGCCGTGACGCTTCTGAACCGGCTGCTCGACGAGTTTTCGAAAATCGGGTTCGCGGCGGACGATGGCGCGTTCCGCGTGACGTTCAGCGCGGGAATCTCGTGCCTCGTGCCCGGGATGAGCGTCGAGGCGTGGCGCTCGAACGCGGACGAAGCGCTCTACGCCGCCAAACGCGCGGGCAGAAGCCGTGTCGTGCTGGCGGGCCCGGCTCCGGTTGCCGACGAGCACCGGCCGGGCCGTTAGAATGAGTCGACGTGTCCCGCTCCGCTAGTCGCACCCTCCGCATCGCGGTCGTCGACGATGACGAGGGGATCCGCGAGCTGTTGCGATCCACACTGGTTCGCGAGGGCGCGATCGTCGACATCTATCCCGGTTCCCAGGTCTTTCTCGACCGGGCGATTTTCACGGACTACGACGTCATCTTCAGCGACCTCATGCTCCCGGGCCTCTCGGGCATCGACCTTCTCTTCGAGGTGCGCCGGAAGGCCGCGAGCGTTCCCTTCGTCATCATTTCGGGGCAGGCCGGCGTCTCGGACGCCATCGAGGCGATGAAGGCCGGGGCGACGGACTTCCTCGTCAAGCCGTTTCGGATTCAGAGCCTTCTTGACGTCGTCAGGCGCCTCACGCCGGACACTCCTCCCCGGACGGCGTCCGGAATCTGGAGACGGGCAAAGGGTTCCATCTCCGCGGTCGGAGGCTCGGCGGCCTGGAGGGGAGTGCTCGAGAAGGCGAGGCGGGTCGCGGAGCTTTCGTCCACGGTCCTGATCCGGGGGGAGACGGGCACGGGCAAGGAAGTCGTCGCGAAGTACATCGCGTCGTTCGGCCCTCGGGCCGGCAAGCCGTTCGTCACCCTCAACTGCGCGGCGATTCCGGACGACCTCATCGAGAGCGAGCTCTTCGGCCACGTGCGCGGAGCCTTCAGCGGCGCAACGAACGCCCGGCGCGGCTTGTTCGAGGAGGCGGAGGGCGGAACCCTTCTTCTCGACGAAGTCGGCTCGATGCCGATGGCCGCCCAGGCCAAGGTCCTCCGCGCGCTCGAGGAGTTCCAGATCCGCCGCGTCGGAGACAACGCGAACGTCGCCGTGGACGTCCGGATCATCGCCTCGACGAACCTCGACATGGAAGGCGCCGTGCGGCGGCAGACGTTCCGCGAGGACCTGTACTACCGGCTCGCGGTCGTCACGCTCTGGGTGCCGCCCCTCCGGGAGCGCGAGGAGGACAAGCTCGTCCTGGCCGACCACTTTCTGAAGATGTTCTCGAGGCCGTCCCAGTATCCGCGGCGGCTGTCCGCCGACGCCAGGGACCTGATCCTCCACGATCCGTTGCCCGGCAATGTCCGCGAGCTCAAACACGCCATCGAGCAGGCGTGCGCTCTTTCTTCGCGCGAAGAGCTCGAGGCCGAGGACTTTCCCCTGCTTCTCTCCCGCGCCGACGCGGCCGGGGCGGACGCCGGGTCCGAGGGAGACATTCCCTCCGCCGTGACACCCGAGCGCCTGCAGGAGGCGCTCGTCCGGACGCGCGGAAACCGGATGGAAGCGGCGCGCCAGCTCCGCATCAGCCGCTCGACGCTCTACCGGCTGCTCAGGAAGACCCTCCCGGAACAGCCGTGATCACTCGAAGTAGCCGTTGACGTCGACGATGAACTGGACCGGCCCGGCCGCGCCGTTCGAAACCCCCAGCGTGCCGCTCCCGTCCGCCGCGATCTTGACGATCGCGTTGTTCGCCCGCGTCCGTCCCGTCCGGAACGAGACCGTGCTGGCGACCGGCACCGGCTGGTCTCCGGGGTAGAGAACCAGGGAGCCGGAGGCCGCCGGGTCGACGACCGTCACGTTGGCCGACAGGGCGGCCGCGGTCGGCGGGATGCCGCATCGCCCGGCGAGCTGGAGGATGCGCGTCGCCGCGGCGGCGAGGGCCGGGGCGGCGGCGTCCGGCCCGCTGGCATTGCGGCTGTCGAACGCGCGGCAGGGAACGATCGGGTAGAAGTACGAGGCGCCCTGCCCGGACGGCGACACGCTCAGCGTTGCGGTGGAGCTGACCGCCGAACCGAGGGCGTTCGTCGCCACGGCGCGGTGCTGGCTTGCGCTCATCCCGAGGGTCACGCTCGCGAGTGCGAGTGTCGGCGTCTGCGCGCCCGCGTACACGGCGCCGTCGGTCACGTTCGCCCAGGACACGCCCGCGTCGGTCGAGACCTGCCACTGGTACGTCGGGGCCGGCGTTCCGGTCGCGACGACCGCGAACGGGACGCTCTGGCCGGCCGTCGCCGTCCGGCTCGCCGGTTGCGACACGATCGAGACGGGCTTCAGGACGGGCACAAGGTTCATGCGCGAGACGTCGAACAGGAACGTCTGGTTCCCGTGCGAGCTGCCGTAGCCGATCACGCGCACGTCGGTGTACGTGTTGCCGGCCGCGTCGGCGTAGGTCACGTCGACGACGCCCGGGTCGGAGTCGATCGAACCCGTCTCCGGGTGCGGCTGGCTCGCCCAGGAGGGCGTCGCCAGGAAGACGCCGTTCGCGACCGCCACGGGAGGCTCGGCCGGATGATTCCGGTGGGTCAGGGTGATCGTCCCGCCGTTCGCGCCGACGACCCCTCCGAAGACTCCGGCCGCGTTCCGGAGGGGGGCGCCGATGACCCGCCAGGAATCGCTCGCGACCGTCGTTTCCGACGTGAACTGGATGTTCAGGCGATAGAGCTCGAAGGGGAGAAGGTTGGTGGCGAACCGCGAGGCGTCGCCGCCCGGCCACGGGAGATTGGTGGCCTGCGTCGTGAGGTCGACGTTCTCGGAGCCGAACCCGAAGTAGGCCGGGGCGTTCTCCAGGGGCGAGATCCGGAGTGCGCTCTGCCAGACGACCGAGCCGCTGCCCGCGTGGAGCGTGGCGGCTCCCGAGGAACCGTTGAGGTGGTAGTAGTCGTAGCCGCCGGCCCCGTTCGGGGACGCCCAGTCCGAACCGTTCGGAAACGTCTCGTAGAAGAAGACGCGGTTGAAGATGAAGTAGTCCGCCGGTGCGGGATAGTGCTGAGTCGAGAGCCAGACCTTCTTTCCGGGGTGGTCGGCGCAGTCGAAGATGTATTGCTGGTCGATCCAGAGCGCCGCGGGCCGGCCCTCGATCGTCGGCGCGACCGTGTGGACGATGTCCTTCACGAGGTTGCGCGAGGGGGTCAGGCTCGGGTCCGTGTTGAGGCGATGGAAGTACTCGGCGTTGAAGGCCCGGTGAAAGCCCGGATGCTCCCTCTCGATTTTTTCCATGGCGGCGGCCGCCATCTCGTACCGGGTCCAGTAGAGGAGCATTCCGCCCGAATCGCTCCAGAAGTCCCGCGTCCGGAGCTCGGGCACGTTCTGGAAGTCGTAGTCCCACTCGTTGCTGGACTGGTAGACGCGCTGCGCGAGCCCGAACGACGGATGACGGCGCGCGAATTCCGTCATCGCCTCGTAGGACACCGCCTGGGCGAACCCCTCTTCGAACCCGCTCAGTGTCGGGTCGAATTGCCACTGCGGTCCGCTGCTCAGGTTCCGGTCGCGCCGGAAGGCGTGCACGAGCTCGTGCGTGAGCAGCTGGTACGTGACGTTGTCGCCGGCGTGGACTTCGTCGGTGGAAGGAAAGAAGACGGCCGAGGCCGTGTACCTCAGGTCGCGGACCAGGGCGACCGTGTAGTTCGAGGCAGGCGGCCCGTAGAGTTCGCGGAGAACCGGGAGCATCTGGTCCATGAAGCCGCTCAGCGCCGCGGCCTTCTCGGACGGCCAGCCCGCAGTCGGGTTGCCGTCGGCGGCGATTCCGGCGGACGCAAACGAGTAGGAGATCTGGTTTCCGGCCTCGCCGAAGACCCGCGCGGAGGCGCCGACGGCGGAGCCGGGGACGGACGCGTCCGCTGGAGCCGGCGCGAGCGTCGGCCGCGTGATCCAGACCTCTCCGATCCGCGCGTCACGCAGCACGGGCACGGCTCCGGGGACATCCTGCGCGCGCGCCGTCTCGATCCATGCCGCAGCAAGTGAGGCGACGGAAAGCGCGAGGAGGCGAGTCCAGGTCTTCATGCTGGAGACGCCTTTGCAACCGAAGGACCGCTCCCGGCCGGGCGAACGATCCGGAAGACCATTGATTACAAAGCGTTTAGCGGGGCCCCAAATCGGCGCGGTGTGTCAGGGCTGTGTCCGGCACGGTGTCAGGAACACGTGCGGAGAGCGCGCGGGGGCCGTGTCAAGCGAGCGTATAGTTCCGCGGACATGAGAGCGTCGTCATCCCTCGTCGCCAGGATCCCGCCGCCCGACGATTCCGAGGGCCGGGTCTTCGTCGTGGACGACGACGAACAGGTGCGCGGCCTCATGCGCCGGCTGCTCACCCGCTCGGGCTACACCGTCGAGGAGTTTGGAGTCGGCGCGACCGCGCTCCTCGCGATCCGGGAGCGGCCGCCGGATCTCGTGCTCCTCGACCTCCAGCTCCCGGATGCGAGCGGAAACGACATCCTCGCCGAGATCCGCGAGAATCCCTCCACGCGGCTCCTGCCGGTCGTCATGATGACGGGCCACGGCACGCGCGACGATCGGCTGCGCGCGCAGCGCACCGGCGTCACGGACTTCCTCACGAAGCCCGTCGCCGCGGACGAGCTCCTTCCGCGCGTCAAGTCGCTCGTCCTCCTCAAGCACTTCGCCGACGAGCACGAGCACGCCGAGCGCGTCATCCTGATGCTCGCGAAGACGATCGACGCGCGCGACAGCTACACGGCCGGCCACAGCGGCCGCGTCGCGCAATACGCCTGCGACGTGGCCGGGAAGCTGGGCCTGAAATCCGCGGAGATCGAGGACATCCGCCGCGGCGCCCTTTTCCACGACATCGGCAAGATCGTCGTTTCCGACTCGGTGCTCAAGAAGATCGGACCGCTGACGGCCGAGGAACGTCTCACGATCAACCAGCATCCGGTCGTCGGCTGCGAGCTTCTATCGGGCATGAAGACGATGCGGGCCATTCTGCCGATCGTCTACCACCACCACGAACGGCTGGACGGGAGCGGCTACCCCGACGGAATCTCCGGCAAGGACATATCGCAAGCCGTCCGCGCCGTCTCGGTCTCCGACGTGTTCGACGCGCTGACGACGACTCGAGCCTATCGCCCGGCGATGACGTTCGAGCAGGCGTGGGATCAGATCGACGAAGAGGTCGCCCATGGCCGCCTCGACGCGGACTCCGTAACCGCGCTCAAAGAGACGGTCGCGGTGACGAACATCCGGCGCGATCCCGGAGCCCCGGCGGCGATCTCGGGCCTCTTCAGGTTCTGAACGGACGCAAACGCCCTCAGCGGCCGGACTTGAACGTGTCGCAGGCCCCTACGGTCCCTTCCCGGAGACCCCTCGTGAACCACTCCGTGCGCTGGGCGGCCGAGCCGTGCGTCCAGCTCTCCGGATTCACGCGCTTGCCGGAGGCGCGCTGGAGGCGGTCGTCGCCAACCGCCGCCGCAGCGGCGAGCCCCTTTTCGACGTCGCCGTTCTCGAGGATGTTCCGCTCGGCGGTCCCGTGGCCCCAGACGCCCGCGAGGCAGTCGGCCTGGAGTTCGAGGCGCACGGAGAGGGCCTTCTCCTCCGACGGGTTCTGCTCCATCGCGCGCCGCACCTTTCCTTCGATGCCGAGCAGCGTCTGCACGTGGTGGCCGAACTCGTGCGCGATGACGTACGCCTGCGCGAAGTCGCCGGGGGCGCCGAACCGCTGGGAAAGCTCGTCGAAGAAGCCCATGTCGAGGTAGACCTTGCGGTCGGTGGGGCAGTAGAAGGGGCCCATCTGGGCCTGCGCGAAGCCGCAGCCCGAGCGCGTACCGTCGCGGTAGAGGACGAGCGTGGCGTGCGTGTAGTTGCGCCCGAGAGACGGGAATACCTGGTCCCAGGTCTTCTGGACGTCGTTCACGACGAAGTTCACGAAGCGCGCGCGTTCGTCTTCCTTCGCCGAGGGCGGCGCGACGGGACGCGAGTCGACGCTGGCCTGCGGCGCGCCGCCGCCCCCGCCGAGCAGGGCGAAGAAGTTCTGCTTGAAGATCAGAGAAAGGACGCCGAGGAGGATGATGCCGCCGCAGCCGAGGCGCATCCCGCCGCCTCCGAAGTTGAAGCCGCCCCCGCCCCCTTCGCCCCGACGATCCTCGATATCGGGCCCAAGTCCGCCGCCGCTATCGTTCCAACGCATGTGCGACTCCTGACGGGCGGATCTTATGCCGCCCGTTCAACGCTGCCGGAGTACGCAAGGAAGGGACCAGGTCCCCCGGGGTGCTTTCTTCTTGGCGACGGGGCATACACTTGTCTCGAGGAAATGTGCATGCGTACACGACTCTCCTTCCGCCCGAGCCCCTCGTTTCGGGTGGTCCGCCTGGGGCTCGTCGCCGCTCTCTCGCTGTCGCTCGGGGTAGCCGCCCAGACGGGCCCCGACCAGACCGGATTCACGTCGGACTTCGAGGACGGCACTCTCAAGGGCTACGTGCTGCCGGACGGCACGACGGTTCGGAACTGGGGCCCTCGCGGCGGCGACGCGGCCGTCGCGAACTCCACGGAGCAGGCCCACGGCGGCACGCACGCCCTGAAGACCACAGGCCGGCGCCGGCCGTACCAGGGACCGAGCCTCAACGTCCTCGGAAAGATGACGAAGGGTTTCCGGTACCGCGTCACGGTGTGGGCGCGGCTCGTGGCGGATCCGGCCTTCTCCAGCGTGCCGATGAGCGTGACTCTCCAGCGCACGTATCAGGGAACGACGACGTACGTGAACGTCGTGCCTCAGGCCACGGTCACCGCCGCCGAGTGGTCGAAGCTGTCGGCGCTCTACACGCCCGCCGACGACGCGGACGCGCTCGCGCTCTACGTCGAGACCAGCGAGGCCGACCCCGCCCCGCCCTCGGGCAGCACGACGTATCCTTTGAAGGCCTCCTTCTACGTCGACGACGTCTCGCTCGCGTACTCTCCGGCGCTCCCGATCCAGACCGCGATCCCCTCCCTGAAGGACGTCCTGGCCGGCGAGTTCCGTTTCGGCGGCGCCGTCTCGCCCGCGGAGATCGCGGACCCGATTCACGCGGCGCTGATCCGCAAGCACCTCGGCAGCCTCACGGCCGGGAACGCCATGAAGACGGGCCCCATTCACCCGACCCTGGGGGAGGCGGACGGGAACTACGCCTTCGCGGACGCGGACGCGATCGCGAATTTCGCGCGGTCGAACGGGCTGACGCTGCGCGGCCACACGCTGCTGTGGCACGACCAGAACCCGTCGTGGCTCTTCAAAGACGCATCCGGCGCCGACCTCGCCGCGACGCCCGCCAGCCGCGCGCTCATGCTGCAGCGTCTCGGCGACCACATCCGGAAGGTCGTGCGCCGCTACCGGGATGTCGTGTCGACGTGGGACGTCGTGAACGAGGTGACCGACCCCGATCAGTCCGACGGCCTTCGGCGGAGCGACTGGTACCGACTCGCGGGCCCGACCGACTTCATCGACAAAGCGTTTCAGGTCGCCTCCGAGGAGGCGCCCGGCGCAAAGCTCTGCATCAACGAGTACAGCACGACGGACGCGCGGAGGCGCCAGGCGCTCGTCGCTGTCGTGCAGGGCATGAAGTCGCGCGGCGTGCCGGTGAGCTGCGTCGGACACCAGATGCACGTGAACCTAGCCGGGCCGCCCGCGTCCGACGCTTCGGCGGCGATCCAGGCCTTCGCGGCCCTTGGCCTCGACAACCAGATCACCGAGATGGACGTCAGCGTCTACACGGACTCGACGTCGCGCTACCCGGAGATCCCGGCCGAGCTCCTCTACCAGCAGGCGACGCGGTACCGGGACTTCTTCCGCGAGTACCGGCGCCTGAAGGCCTCCATCAGCTCCGTCACTCTCTGGGGTGTCGCCGACGACAACACGTGGCTGACGACCTTCCCGATCGCCCGGCTGGATCTTCCGCTCCTCTTCGACGCCGACCTCCAGGCGAAACCGGCCTACTGGGCCGTCGTCGACTCCGCGCCCGCGGGCATGTCGGCCATCTTCCCCTCGAGCGCGCGGGCCGCGGGCGCAGGCGGCGCGTTCTACACGACCGACGTCACGGTGGCGAACACGGGACCGTCCGACGCCACCGTCCAGCTGAAGTTCCTCGGACACGATGCGGACGGGCGGGGCGGGCCCGAGCTTTCGTTCCCGCTCTCCGCGGGCCGGTCGACGACGTTTTCGGACGTCCTCGGCTCGGTGTTCGGAAAGACCGCCGACTTCGGCGCGATCCGCGTGACGTCCTCCTCCGCCGCGGTCCGGGCGCTCGCACAGACCTCGACGCCGGGCTTCGGCGGCACTTTCGGGCAGAGCGTTCCGGCGGCGATGGCCGAGGACCTCGTCGTCGGCGGCGTGCCCCGGTCTGTTCTGGGGGTCCGCGAGGACGCCGCCTTCCGCACGAACCTCATTCTCGCGAACGCGGGGGAGGACGCCCTCGACGTCGACGTGATGCTCGTGGCCGCGAACGGAACGTCGCTCGTTTTTCAGCGGGCGCCGGCCGCACAGTCGACGGCGCTCGCCTCGGGGCGTTACACACTGCCGCCGCTCGGCATGACGCAGGTCTCGCGGGTCGTCCGCGCCCTCGGCGTCTCGGGGGACGTCTCCGGCGCGCGACTCGTCCTCTCGACGCCGGCCGCGGGAAAGAGCTTCGCCGCATACGCGAGCACGATCGACAACGTCACGAACGACCCGCGCACGCTCCTGCCGATCGGTCCGATCGCGAGTGCGCGGCCGGGGGCGGACTTCTGGATCCTGCCCTCCAGCGCTCGCGCCGCCGGGGCGGGCGGCGCGTTCTACACGACGGACCTCGCCGTGGCTTACACCGGCGACGTCTCCGCGCGTTACACGGTGAAGTTCCTCGGCAACAACAAGGACGGGCGGGCGGGGGCCGAGCAGACGTTCGACCTCGCGGCCCGGAGGTCCGTGGCCTACGCCGATATCCTGGGCTCGGTGTTCGGACTCGCCTCGGACTACGGCGCCATTCGCGTCGCATCGCAGTTCCCCGCGTCCGACAGCGCGCTCGTGGCCGTCCTCGGCCAGACGTCCACGCCCGGCTTCGGCGGCACGTTCGGGCAGAGCGTGCCGGCGGCGACGGCGGCGGACCTGATCCGGAACGGGACGGAGCGCTCGATTCTCGCGGTGCGCGAGGACGGCGCCTTCCGGACGAACCTGATCCTGACGAACGCGACCGAGGGCGCGCTGGCCGTGGACGTCAGGCTCGTGGGTGGGGACGGGGCCACGCTGGGGACGAAGACGTACGCGCTGCAGCCCCTCGGGATGACGCAGGTCTCGAGGGTCGTCCGGGACGTGGGCGTCGGGACGGATGTCTCCGGTGCGCGGGTCGTGCTCTCGACGCCGACGGCAGGGGGCAGCTTCGCGGCCTACGCGTCCGTCATCGACAACGTCACGAACGACCCGAGGACGCTCCTCCCGAAGTGAAGGCGGATCGCCGCGATCCGCGATTCTTGAGCGACGCGCGCCGCTGGCCTCTACCTATTGCAGGCCTTGGACGAGGTAGAGATCGCCCGAATAGCGGTGAACGGTGTAAAGGAAAGTCCCGGCATCCGGTGTCGTTCGATGATCCAGCGAAGGGGCGCGGGCGAGGCCGGTGAGAGGTCGCGGACGGGAAGGGGCTCCTCGCGGAGAATCGCCGTCAGCGTCTCGGCCACCGAGTCGCGCTTGAAGGCCACGCGCCCCGTCGCCATCTCGTAGAGGACGCTGCCGAGGGAGAACTGGTCCGTCCGGAAGTCGACGTCCGACCCGCGCGCCTGTTCCGGAGACATGTAGCTCGCCGTGCCCACGATCGTGCCGGGCTCGGTCATGCGGAGCGGCGATGTCATCGTCGAGTCCGCCGGGCCGCCCGACGGCATCGCGGTGCGTGCGATGCCGAAGTCGAGAATCTTCACGACGCCGCCCGGAGTCACCATGATGTTCTCGGGCTTCACGTCGCGGTGGACGATGCCGCACGCGTGGGCCGCCGCGAGGCCGTCCACGATCTGCACCGCGAGGGCGAGGAGCGTCTTCAGCGGCAGCGGACCGTCCGACACCAGTGCGCGCAGGCTCTTCCCCTCGACGAGCTCCATGACGATGAAGGGAGTACCGTCGACCTTCCCGATCTCGTGGATCGTGACGATGTTCGGATGTGCGATCGCGGACGCGGCGCGGGCTTCCTGTTCGAACCGCTCGAGAGCGCGAGGCGCCAGGAGTGCGCGCTCGGAGACGATTTTGATCGCGACGTTCCGGCCGAGGCGCGGGTCGCGAGCGCGACAGACGGCGCCCATCGCGCCGGCGCCGAGCGGCCCGACGATCTCGTAGGAGCCGAGGATCGCCCCGGGTTGGAGGTCCACGTCGGCAGCCTCCTGAAACAGGATTCCTGACGCCAGTCTAGGCTCGGCTGACGGACAGAGGCTCTGATGCAGCCTGCCCAGTGTTGACGGGCCGGATCCGGGGCCCTACGTTCCTAGGAATCACAGGCGGATCGCAGCCCTTCGGCTGAGTGACGAGCCTGTCTGTGACCAAAGGAGTAACCATGCCTCGTCTTGTTCGCGGGTTGGCCTTCGCCGTCGCATTTGCGATGGTCCTCTTTTCCGGGCTCGCGTTCGCCCAGAGCGGCAACGTGACGTGTTCCGTTCAGTCCACTCCCGACGTGCCCTCGAACGTGGCGCTGAGGAACGGCGGCACCACGGCGGTCGCGGCGGGTGCCTACATCTGGACCGTGGTCAGCACGGGCCTGCCGAACAAGAGCGGGGACGTTCCCGCGCTGGCCGCTGGCCAGCAAGTGGTCCTGTCCCACGTGCTGGGCAGCGGCCAGGTGGGCACCTGCAAGGTCTCTCTGAAGGGCCCAGCGCGCCTCTCGACTACCCCGAAGGTCGTCGCCCAGACTGTGAACGTCGGCAAGGTGTCGTGCCTGGTCGCGTCCACTCCCGACGTGCCGTCGAAGGTCATCGTGAAGAACGGCACCCCGTTCGCCGCGGCAGCGGGCAAGTTCACATGGACGGTCGTGACGTCGGGTCAGCCCGACAAGTCGGGCCCCGTCCCGGCGCTGGCCGCGGGACAGGAGGTAACCCTGTCGAACGTCGGCCTGCACAGCGGGCAGGTCGGCACCTGCTCGATCAAGGCGACGCCGTAGTCGAACGGCCCCCCTGGAGGAACGTCCCGGCGTCCGGCGTCGTCCGGACGCCGGAGTTTCTGAAGGCCCCTCCGGCCCTTCGTGCACCGGATGGCACGCTTTGCCGGACGAATTCGGAAACAAATGCCGGCCCCGAGGACGCAGCGCTCGTTTCAGATCGAGAAACCGCTCGGCACACAACTTGCGGCTCGACAGGAATTGAGAATCGCAACTTCGAGTCGAGTGGTCACGTTCGCGACACTGCTGGCCGGCGTGTTCTGGATCGGGGCACCCTCCGCACGCGCCGAACCGGCTGACCCGCCCGGTTCTCCCATACCGACGGCCCGGACTCTCGACGTCGAAGAGGTCGCCACCGTCGAAGGAAGGTGGGAGGTGGATTCGCCTGCTCCCCCTGAACAGGCGCCGTACCGTCCGCCGGGCTTCCCGAAGATGGTCCTCCTGGACACGGGACACGTCCTGACGTCGCCGATCCGTTGGCGGGGACGAGAGTGGGCTGCGTTTTCCGCGTCGGTGGGGGCGCTCGCCGCGCTCTCCCTTGCGGACGAGTCGACGAGCGATGCGGCGCGCGAGCACGGTCCGACGTTCGGCTTCGCGGGAGACACGCTCGAAGGGATGGGGGACGGCCGCTCGTTTCTGCTCCTCGGCGGTTTCTATCTGGCCGGCGCGATCGGGCACGACTCGAAGGCGAAGAACGTCTTCTTCGACGGGCTCTCGGCGAGCCTCCTCGCGAGCGGCATCCTCACGCCGGTTCTTTCCACGCTCGTCGGGCGCGAGCGGCCGACGGTGGAACAGGGCGCGTATTCGTTCCATCCGTTCGAGGGACGTGCTTTCCCCTCGGGTCACTCCACTCAGGCTTTCGCGGTCGCGTCGGTGATCGCGACGTCGTACGACCAGCTCTGGGTGAAGGTGG
>JBDTTJ010000007.1:0-29468 GCA_039930645.1 Acidobacteriota bacterium | reverse complement strand
ACGCCGTACCAGTCGCCGGAGCCCTTCCAGACGGCGTCCCGCTCCCGCTGCGTCAACTCGCTCCACGGCACGTCCCACCGCAGCTTGATGCGCCGCGAGACCGCCTTCAGCTCGTCGTAGGCGCCTTCGTAGGATGGCGAGTTGAATGGCGCGATCGGCCGCTCGCGAAGCGTTCGGCGCGCGTCGGGAATCACGCGCGCCGCGTCGATCCCGACGATGCGCCCGAAGCCCTGGCACGTCTCGCACGCCCCGCGCGGCGAGTTGAACGAGAAGAGCGAGGGCACCGGGTCGGCGAACGTGCGTCCGCAGGCGTTGCACGAGAGGCCGCGGCGGAACGTGCGGGCGGATGCGAGCGGCTCGCCCGCACGCAGCACGCGCACCTCGCCGTCCGAAGAATCGAATGCCATTGAAAGTGAAGAGAGGATTTCCGGATCGGAGGCCTCGAGCACGTGGCGCCCGACCAGGAGGGGGAAGAGGGAGGAAGAGGAAGAGGGGATTTCTTTGAAGGGTGAAGAGGGGCGGCTCGACGCGCTCGAACGCGCGGCGGCCTTGCCGCGCGGCCGCGACCCTCCCCTTGCCTCTTTTTCATTCAAAGAAATCTTCTCTTCTATTTCGAGAACGTCGCCCGCCGCTCCGACATACCGGAAGAAGCCGAGCCGCTTCCACTCCGCGCTTTCCGCCGCGAACGACGTCACCCTCCGCGGCGCGACGACGAGGAGGCGCGCTCCCTCGCCGAACTCTTCGAGAAGCGCCGCGCGGACGGTCTCGGGCGTCTCGCGGCGCACGGGGCTGCCGTCGCGTGGGCAGCGCAGCGTCCCCGCGGCCGAGAAGAGGAGGCGCAGGACGTCGTGGATCTCCGTGGCCGAGCCGATCGTGGATCTCGCCGAGCGGGCGGCTGCTTTCTGCTCGATCGCGATCGCGGGCAGGACGTGAGTGATCTCGTCCACGTCCGGCCGTTCGAGGCGCTCGAGATACTGCCGCGCGTACGTCGACATGGACTCGACGAAGCGCCGCTGGCCCTCGGCGTAGAGCGTGTCGAACGCGAGAGACGACTTGCCCGAGCCCGAGGGGCCCGTCACGACCGTGAGCGCCCCGACCGGGATCGTGCACGTGACGTCCCTCAGGTTGTGCGTGCGGGCGTTCACGACCCGGATCGCGTCCGCGCCGCGGCGGACGGAGCGAGGACGCACCGTCACCGGGAGTAGACCGCGAGCTGGTTCATGCCGAGGAGGAACCGCCGGTAGAGAACGAGGGAGAGGCCCGAAGAACGGCCCGCCGCCTCGAGGGCTTCCCTCCCCAGCAGCGTCTCGTGCTCGTCGTGGGCGTGGGAGGAGAGAAGGCCGAGCGCCGCGCCGGCCTCGAGAGGCCACCTCCCGGAAGGATGCGGCGTCGTGGCGACGAGCCGGCCACCGGGAGAGAGGAGCGACGCGAGGCGCCCGAGCACTTCCGCGGGCTCTGAAACGTGCTCCAGAACCGCAAGAAGGAGAATTCCTTCGAAAGGTGCCCGTGCCAGGAGCGCTGCCGGAGCCGCGCCTCGCCCGATATCCCATTCATAGAAATCTCTCTTCGGAAATTTCTCTCTTTGCTGCGCGAGCACGTCCGGATTTCGATCGCACCCGACGTAATCCTCGAACCGGCCCGGCAGGTCCGTGAGGCCGCACCCGACGTCGAGGACCCTGCCGCCGGGCGGCAGGTGCGGGAGCGCGGCCGCGAGGCGGGCCTGGCCCACCCGCCGCGTCAGAAGGCCGTAGAAGGACCCGTGCGCCGCCACAGCGCGGTTTTAGCACCTCCCCCGTAACATGCGCCCCGGACCGCACACGGGGGATCGCATGAACGAACCGGCCTTCATCCTGCGCGAGGCGCTCCGCGAGGACGTGCCCGCGATCGTCGGACTCATCCAGGACCTCGCCCTGTACGAGCGCCAGCCGGAGGACTGCCACGCGGACCCGGCTCTTCTCGAGAAGCACCTATTCGGCCCGCGGCCCTACGCCGAGGCGATCGTCGCCGAGGCCGAAGGCGAGGTCATCGGCTTCGCGCTCTTCTTCCACAACTACTCGACGTGGCTCACCCGCCCCGGCCTCTACCTCGAGGACCTCTACGTGAAGCCCGAGCGCCGGGCGCTTGGCGCCGGCAAAGCGCTTCTCGCGCGCCTGGCACGGATCGCGGTGTCGCGGGGATGCGGCCGCATGGAATGGAGCGTGCTCACCTGGAACGAGCCCGCGATCGGCTTCTACAAGGCTCTCGGGGCGGTGCCGATGGACGGCTGGAGAACTTACCGCCTCACGGGTGACGCGCTGGCCGCTCTGGGGGGATAATCGGGCCTCCAGCGCCCGAGAGGGAACCCGTTGCAGAAACCGAAGTCGCAAACCGACACGCAGCCGATCAAGTTGCGCGAGGGACGAAAGGCCTCCGGCGTGATCCGGCGTCCGGCGACTCTCCTCGTCGACTCGCCCGACGCGACGGTCCTCTTCGACCGGGACGGGCAGATCCTGCTCGCGAACCTCGTGGCGCTCGCCGAGGGCGTGCCGAGCCCCGGCAGCGTCGTCGGGCCGCCCGAGGCCGCGGGCCCGTTCTGGACGAACCCGGAGGGCCGCGCCCGCTTCCTCGGGGCCGGGGCCCCGGGCGGCGTGAAGAACTTCGAGGTGCGTCTCCCGGCCGGTGTCGACGTCGGCGAGCGCGTGTACTGGATCTCCACGTGTTTCGCCCCGCAAGCCGGCGAGGGCGGCTTCATCGCCTCGGCGCGGGACGTCTCCGGCGCGACGGCCGGGATCCGGGGCGAGGCCGCCGACACCGTCGCCGAGCCCGCCGACGCCCTCACGGGCTTCGCGAACCGCGAGCAGTTCCACTTCGAGCTCGAGCGCGAGATCGCGCGCGCGGATCTGTTCGCCCGCCCGCTCGCGCTGATCATTCTGGGCCTCGACAACTTCAAGACGCTGAACGACACGCACGGGCTCCTCGCGGGCGACGAGTACCTGCGCGCGATGGCGAACACGCTCCGACCGTCGCTGCTGACGGGCGAGATGTGCGGGCGCGTGGGAGGCGACGAGGTCGCCATGCTGATGCCCGGAACGGGCGCGTCGGAGGCGACCGTGCGCGCCGAAGCGGTCGTCTCCATCATCCGGAAGCTCACACCGGACTGGGAGGGCAACGCGCTCTCGCTCACGGCGAGCGCGGGCGTCGCCGTGTTCCCGGACCACGCCGGGGGCGCGGCCGACCTCTTCCTCGCGGCCGACCTCGCGATGCATCAGGCCAAGCGCCGCGGCGGCGCGCGCGTGCGCCTGCACGACCCCTCGGACCGCGAGCGCGACCGCACGGGCCGCTTGCGCGAACAGTCGAACCGCATCCGCGCCGCGCTCGCCGAGTCCCGTTTCGTCCCCTACTTCCAGCCCGTCGCCGAAGTGGGGACGGGCCGCATCGTCGCCGTCGAGACGCTCGTACGCATGCGCGAGCCGGACGGCCGCATCGCGCTGCCCGGCGAGTTCCTCGGCGCCGCCGAGCGGTTCGGGATCGTGACGGCGATCGACCGCGCCGTCATCACGGCCGCCTTCGACGCTCTCGCGTCCGCGCGCAAGCGGATCAGCCCCGAGCTCGAGATCGGAATCAACCTTTCGGGCCTCGACTTCGACGACGACACGCTCGTCGCCGACATCTCGCGTCTGGCGCGCGCCAAGGGCATCCGGCCCGAGCGGGTCACGTTCGAGATCACGGAAACGGCGGCGCTGCGCGACTTCGACCGCGTGCGCGACTTCACGCACGCGCTCACCTCCGAGGGCTTCCACTTCGCGCTGGACGACTTCGGAATGGGCTTCTCCTCGTTCCGCTACCTCCGCGAGCTGCCCGTCTCGTCGCTCAAGCTCGACATCAGCTACGTCCGCGACCTGCCGCGGGAGAAGGCGAACCGCGTGTTCGTGCGCGGGATGGCGGGCATCTGCCGAGGCCTGGGCGTCAAGACCGTCGCCGAAGGCGTCGAGTCCGAGGACGTCATGGAGATCCTGCCGGAGCTCGGGGTGGACCGGGCGCAGGGCTGGCACATCGGCTTCCCGGAGCCGGAGCTCCCGATGGCGGACCCGCTGGGTGAGATGGGGGGCCGCAGCCTCATCCTCCCGCGGAGACCGCGCACCTGACCTTCAGGGTCCGAAACCCCGTCGCCCGCGCCCCGGGCGCTGCCGTGGACGTCCTGATCTTCATCGCCATCGGAGCGGCCGTCGCGGGCGTCGTCGCGCTCGCGCAACGCTGGGACGCCCCGATCCGGCCCACGGTCGAGATCGACCTCTCGCCGTCGGCGCTGCCCGGCTATACGCTGCTCTCGCTCTCGCGCGGTTTCGCGGCGTACCTGCTTTCGCTCGTCTTCACGCTCGTCTACGGGACGATCGCGGCCCACGGAAAACGCGCCGAGAAGGTCCTCATCCCGATCCTCGACATCGGACAGGGCATCCCCGTTCTCGGCTTCCTGCCGGGGCTCGTCCTCGGGATGGTCGCCCTCTTCCCGCGGACGAACGTCGGGCTCGAGCTCGCGTGCATCGTCATGATCTTCACGGGGCAGGTCTGGAACATGACCTTCTCCTACATCGCGTCGCTGCGCTCGATCCCGAACGAGCTCAACGAGGTCGCGCGGATCCACCGGTTCTCCTTCTGGAAGCGCTTCCGGACGGTCGAGGTCTCGTCGTCCGTCATCGGCCTGGTGTGGAACTCGATGATGTCGATGGCGGGGGGCTGGTTCTTCCTGACGGTCAACGAGGCGTTCACGCTCGGGGACCGCGATTTCCGGCTGCCGGGCGTCGGCTCGTACATGGCGGTGGCGATCGAGAAGGGCGACAAGGCCGCGATGGCATGGGCCGTCCTCGCGATGACCGTCATGATCGTCGCGGTCGACCAGCTCCTCTGGCGCCCGCTCGTCGCGTGGTCGCAGCGTTTCCGCGCCGCAGACGTCTCGAGCGAGCCGGAGGCGCGCTCGTGGGTGCTCGACCTCCTCCGCCGCTCCGCCGTCCTCCGCCGCATGCGTCTCAAGCGCCGGCGGCGGCCGAAGGCGCCCGCCGCGCCGCTTCCCCCGCCGCCGGAGGTCGCCCCCGGGAGCGCCGACGCGGGGGCGCGCGTACGCGCCGCGCTCCTCTTCGTCCTCGGGGTCGGCGCGACCGCCGCGGCTCTTCTCGGCGCGTGGAAGCTCGTGCGGCTCCTTGCCGCGGTGACGCCGCACGACTGGCTCCTCCTCGTGGCCGCCCTCGGGGCGACGTTCCTCCGCACGCTCGGGGCGCTCACCCTCGCCGTCGCGTGGACGGTCCCGGTCGGGATTCTCGTCGGCCGCTCGCCGGCCTGGTCGCGGCGCCTCCAGCCGATCGTCCAGATCGTCGCATCGTTCCCCGCGCCGATGCTGTTTCCGCTCGTGACGGGCGCCCTCCTCGCGTTCCACGTGCCGTTCTCGGTGATCGCCGGCGTCCTCATGCTCCTCGGGGCGCAGTGGTACCTTCTCTTCAACGTCCTCGCGGGCGCGAGCGCGGTGCCTCCGGACCTGGTCGAGGCGGCCGACGTCTACGGCGTGGCCGGAAGAGCCCGGTGGCGGAAACTGTTCCTTCCGGCCGTGTTCCCGTACCTCGTGACGGGCCTCGTGACCGCCGCCGGAGGCGCCTGGAACGCCTCGATCGTCGCCGAGACGCTGGTTTCAGGCGGCCGGACGCTCGAGACGTTCGGCCTGGGGTCCCTCATCACGAAAGCGACGCGCGAGGCGAACTTCCCGCTCCTCGCGGCCGGGGTGCTCACGATGTCCTTCGCCCTCGTCCTCATCAACCGCACGGTCTGGCGCCGGCTCTCGCGCCTGGCCGAGACGAAGTACGCTCTCAACCGATGAGCGCGAATCCGGCCCCCGCCGCCGCCGCCCCGATCGCATCGGCTCGAGGCGTCGACAAGATCTTCGCGGACGAGGGCGGCCGCTCGCGCGTCATCCTCGAGGGCATCGACTTCGAGATCAGGCCGAACGAGGTCGTCGCGGTCCTCGGGCCGTCGGGCTGCGGGAAGTCCACGCTCCTGCGCATTCTCATCGGCCTGATCCCGCCGTCGGCCGGAACCGTCGAACAGCACGGCAAGCCGCTCGTCGGCATTCACCCGGGCGCCGCCGTCGTGTTCCAGAACTTCGCGCTGTTCCCGTGGCTCACGGTCGAGGAAAACGTTCGCGTCGGCCTCACGGGCCGCGCCTCGGACGCGGCCGACGCGGCCGAGCGCGTCAGGACGGTCCTCGCCGCCGTCGGCCTCGCCGGCCACGCCCGGGCGTTTCCGAAGGAGCTTTCGGGCGGCATGAAGCAGCGCGTCGGGATCGCGCGCGCCCTCGTGGGCCGTCCCGAGCTCCTCTGCATGGACGAGCCGTTCTCGGCGCTCGACGTGCTCACGGCCGAGCTCCTCCGCACCGAGGTCTACCGGCTCTTCACGGAGCGCCTCACGGGCCTGTCGTCGGTCCTCCTCATCACGCACCTCATCGAGGAGGCCGTGTTCCTCGGCGATCGCATCATCGTCCTCGGCGCGAACCCCGGCACCGTGCGCCGCGAGATCGTCAACACGCTCCCGCATCCGCGCGAGTACCGCCATCCGGAGTTTCTGCGGATGGTCGAGCACATCCACGACGTCGTCACGGGCGTCCATCTTCCCGAGGAGGAGGAGGCCGCGGCTCCGGTCCCGGGCCGCCGGATCGAGACCCCGCTCATCCCGCTTCCGCCCGCCCGCATGGGCGAGATCCTCGGCCTGCTCGAGATCCTCGCGGACAACGGCGGAGCGATGAACCTCTTCGCCGTGGACGCGCTGACGGAATACGACTTCGGCCGGACGCTCACCGTCGTGAAGGCCGCCGAACTGCTCGACCTCG
This sequence comes from Acidobacteriota bacterium, assembly GCA_039930645.1. Taxonomy (GTDB): domain Bacteria; phylum Acidobacteriota; class Thermoanaerobaculia; order UBA5066; family UBA5066; genus Fen-183. Next base: position 22,621 of record JBDTTJ010000007.1, on the reverse strand, counting down.
TCGATACACCCAAGAACGAGGTCCTCCTCACGGAGCTCGGCAAGAGGGTCGTCGCCGCGCCGTTCGACGCGAAGATCCTGCTCCTCAGGCCGCAGATATTGTCGCTCGGCACTTTCTGTCTTCTCGTGCGGGAGCTCGCGCGCGACCCGGACACGCCGATGCCCGGCGAGGCCCTCCGCGACGTCCTCGCGGCGAGCCTCCCCACGGTCAGCGCCTCCGAGCTCTTCGAGACGATGGTGAACTGGGGCCGCGCGATCCAGATCTTCGAGTACGACGCGAATACGGACGAGCTCGCGCTCTTCTCGGGCCGCGACGCCGCCGAGGGATGACGTGGAGGGGGCCCGCCGCCGCGTCCCCGCCCTGACGGCGGCCCTCTCGAAGAGGCGCGCCGCGCTCGAGACGCTCCTCGCGGGGGGCGCCGGCGCTCCCACCGGCGAGCGGCTCCACGCCGTGCGCGTCGTCCTCCGGCGCACGGTCTCGCTGGCCCGCCTCACCGAGGACGTGCCCTCGAAGGGCTCGGGGGCCGAACTCAAGACGGCCGCGCGGGATCTCCGGAGGGCGCTCGGAACGCGGCGCACGCACGACGTCGCCGCGACCCTGCTTCGGGCCCGGTTCCGGCGCGACGCGCGCCGACGCCCTTCGGCCGAGCGGCTCCTCGAGCGGTTGGAGCGGGACGCCCGCGCCGCCGCTCCCGCCGGACGCCTCGACGCCCTCCTCGCGGACGTGCGGCGGGAGTTCGCGACGCGCGACGCCACCCTCGCGGCGCTCGCGTCGCCGCTCGCGGACCTGGACGGCGGGGGCCTCGAGCGCCGCCTCGAGAAGGGAATCCGGCGGCGTCTCATTCGACGCGCAAAGAGTCTCCTCACCCGCGGAGTCCCCGAGGAAGGGAACCTGCACGAGGCCCGGATCGACGCGCGCGACCTGCGCTACGGCCTCGAGTTCGCCAGGCTGTCCGGGTCCATTCGGCTCCTGCCGCTCCTCGAGAAGTTCCAGGAGGCGGCGGGCCGCGCCCACGACCGCGCCGAGCTGATCTCCCTCGTGCGCGTCACGGCGGGCGCGCTCGCGGCGCCGCGGCGCCGCGAGGCGCTGCGCCTCCTGCCGCCGCTCCTGGCCGACACCGAGCGCGCCCTCGCCCGGGCGCAGACGGCTTGTCGACCCCTCCTGGCCGCCCTGAAGACCGCCGTGGGGCGCTGGTGACGCCGCCGCCCGCCGTCCACGTACCGCGCCTCGTGGGCGAGAACGCGCTCGCGAACGCTCCGGCGCACGCCCTGGTCGACGTCGGAGGCGGCCCCGGGCCCGCGGCCGCGACGACGGTGCGATTCGGATTCACGGCCGACGCGTTCCTCGCGCTCTTCGAGGCGCCGGCCGAGCCGCCGCTCCTCGTGACGCAGCCCGCCGGCGGAGAGGTCTTCCGCGACGAATGCGTGGAGCTTTTCCTCGCTTCGCCCGGCACGCCGTCGCTCTACCAGGAAATCGTCGTGAACCCGTCGGGCGCGCTCTACGGCGCCCGCGTCAGGAACCCGGACGACAGCCGTGCGACCTGGCAGCTCGCCCCGGGCGAAGGCCTCGCCGGCATCAGCGCGACCGCCTCGGGAGACCCCACCGGCCGGCCTCCCCGGGAGTGGTTGCGGTGGCGCTGCCTGATCCGGATTCCGTGGACCTCTCTGCCCGGAGGACGCGCCCCCAGGGACCGCGAGGAGCGGCGGGGCAACGCGTATCGGATCGCACGCGGCCGAACCACGCGGTTCCTCGCTCTCTCGCCGACGCTGCGCGATCGCCCGCCCGACTTTCACGTGCCGAGCCGGTTCGCGCGGCTGACGTTCGGGCCGCGGTCCTGACGGCTCAGCGCGGCGGCTCGGCGCGCACGCCCTGCGCGAGGAGCCACGCACGCAGCTCCTCGCGCACGCGGCGGTCGCGAAACACGAACCAGGCCCCTTCGTCCTCGGGCGACGCGATCAGCGCGTCCCGGAACGCGCTCGGGCCGCCCGTGTCGAGCGCCTCGAGCGCCTTCTCGCGCACGGCGGCGCTCTTCATCGACGGCGCGAACGCGCGGCAGCGCGCCGTGTCCACGTCCGGCGTGGACTTCGGAATCCTGAGATAGCGCCCGGAGCGCTCGTGAAGGAGCGCCTCGCGGAGCTCCGCCGAGCCATTGAGGTGAGCGTGGACGTCGCCGGACGCACGGTCGAGGAAGTGGTTCATGAGCGTCGACCGCGCCGCGAACGCGACGGTCAGGCCTTCCCAGTCGATGTCCATCGGCTTGGAATCATAGGCCCGGGTGACTGATAATCGGTCTCAATGAGAGTCCCGCCGGCGCTCGTCGCGCTCGTCGCGCTCTTCGCGTCCGTAGCCACGTCCGCACCCGCCCTCGAGCCTCGCGTGGAGATCCTCGAGCGTGGGGGTGGCGGGTTGTCCTGCAGGTCTGCTTCCGCGCCGGAACGCGCGGCGCTCACATCGCGGCAAAACGCTTCGCCCGTGCACGTTCTGGCGCGTTCGCGCGAGAGCCTGCCGGCGTCCGCCGGCCTCCACATCGTTCTGCGCGGAACCGACCAGCTCGAGGCTCACTCCGAGGCGAAGGCCGCCTTCTTGCGGGCAGCCGCCCGCTGGGAATCCCTCCTCGCCTCGCCCGTCACGATCGTGATCGACGTCGACTACGGCAAGACGTACTTCGGAACGCCGTTTACGAACGACACCATTGCGGGCTTCACGACCAACAAATTCGTCGGCTGGACCTGGAACACGACGCGCGCGAAACTCCTCAGCCCGGCGTCGGGAAAGGCCGCTCTCTACGCATCCATGCCGGTCGGCCCCGTTCCGACGGACCTGGGAGCCGTCACACAACTCTATGCCTCGATGGCGACGTTCCGGGCCATCGGCCTTTCTCCCGCCGTCGAAGACCCGAACGCCGAGCAAGCGACTTTCGGAAATCCAACCCGCATCGCGTTCCGGGAATTCACGGACATCGACTTCGATCCGTCAGACGGAATCGCGATCGACAAGACGGACTTCGACTTTCTCGCGATGCACGAGATCGGCCACGCTCTCGGCTTCGAATCCTACGTCGGAGGCAACCAGCGGATCCTTTCCCTGATGGACCTCTTCCGATTTCGCCCGGCGGCCGGTCCCCCGAGCCTCGCGACGGCCCCGCGCGTTCTCACCGTCGGAGGCGAGCAGACCTTCTTTTCCGCGGATTCGCAGATCGCGCTCTCGAATTCCGACCCAGCCGACTTCGGCGCGCCCCACTGGAAGTCGGCGATATTCACGGGCCGGACGATCGGCATCATGGAACCTCTCGAACTGTCCGGCGCCCGTGGCGTCGTGACGTCCCGCGACCTCGCGGTCCTCGACGCGATCGGCTGGAAGATCGCGGGCCCGGCCCCCGTCGAACCGTCGGTTCGGACGATCCCGATTGTTCTCGACGCAGCCGGCGTCGGCGGCGTGCGGTTCTCGACCGAGCTGACCATCACGAACCGCTCGATGGCCCCCGCCGATGCCGAGCTTTCGTATACGTCCGCGGCGTTTCTCGGCGCCTCTGGCGCCGGCGCCGCCACGATCACGCTGCCTGCCCTCAGCCAGCTCCTGATCCCCGACGCTCTTCAATGGCTCCGCGACCACGGCGTCGCCGTGCCGGCGTCGGGGAACCAGGGCGGGACGTTGAAGGTCACCTTCCGGGGCGATGCGACGCCCGATTCCTTCTACACCGGCGCGCGCACGACCTCGCCGGCCGGTGGCGGCCGCGCGGGCCTCGCCTATCCCGCCATCCGCGAATTCGACGGCCTCAAGGGCCGCGGCTACGTCTTCGGCCTGCGCGAGAGCGCGGCCGACCGCTCGAACCTCGCGCTCCTGAACATGGGCGCCTCGCCCGTCACTCTCCGCGTGACGCTCCGGCCGGGGAGCGGCGGCGCGGCGTTCACTCTTCCCGACGTTTCGCTCGACGCGGGCCAGTGGACACAGCTCTCGCGTGTGCTCGGGGGGCCCGGCTTCGTCTCGGGCTGGGCGACGATCGATCTCGTCGCGGGAAGCGGGCCCTACGCGGCCTATGGAGTCTTCAACGACAACGCGACGAACGACGGCTCGTTCGTGCCCGCCGTCGCGGATCCTCTGACCGCGGAACCGCAGCTCGTTCCGGTCGTCGTGGAGACGGCCACGTTCTCGAGCGAGCTCGTCCTGACAAATCCCTCCAACTCCGCCTCGAGTGTCACCCTCTCCTATGTCGAATCTGCGAGTCCGGCCGCCGGCGCGGGCGGAAACGCAGCGATTTCGCTGGGCCCCGGGGAGCAGAAGATCCTGCCCGCCGCCGTGGACTGGCTGCGCACTCATGGAGCGACGATCGGTCCGAAGGGTGCGGCCTCGTACGTCGGAACCGTGACCGCAGCGTTTTCGTCGGCCGGCGCCGCGGGTGCGGGGCTCGCAGGAGCCCGGACGTCGGCTCCAGGCGACGGCGGCGCGTACGGCCTCTTCACCCCGGCCATTGGTCTCTCCGGCGGATTCATCTGGGACACGTGGGTCTTCGGCCTCAAGCAGGATTCATCCTCGCGTTCGAACCTCGCCGTGATCAATGTCGGGGACGGGCACGCTCCTCTCACTCTCCACGTGGAGGTCCTCGACGGCCCGACGGGTGCCCTGGCCGGAAGAACGTCGTCCTTCACGCTCGCGCCCGGCGGCTGGAAGCAGTTCGACGGCATTCTTAGTTCGTTCGGCGTTACGAACGGCTATGCCCGGATCGTCTACGACGACGGCAGGGGCTCGTTCTTCGCCTACGGAGTCGTGAACGACGGCGCCACGCCGACGAGCGGGGGGACGAACGATGGGAGCTACATCGCGGCTTCCAAGCGCTAACCTCCGCGTGTGCCGTCTCTCGACCCGCGCGACGTGGCGCGCCGCCTCGCGCGCTGGTACCGGCGCGCGCAGCGCGACCTGCCGTGGCGCGCGACGCGCGACCCGTACGCGATCTGGCTCTCCGAGGTCATGGCGCAGCAGACGACGCTCGAAGTCGTCGTGCCCCGCTGGAAACGCTTCCGCGCGCGCTTTCCCACCGTCGAGTCGCTTGCCCGCGCGAAGGAGCGCGAGGTCCTCGCCGAGTGGAGCGGCCTCGGGTACTACGCGCGGGCCCGCAACCTCCACCGCGCCGCAAGGGCCGTCGCCGCGGCGGGCGCGTTTCCGCGCACGCTCGAGGGCTGGCGGGCGCTGCCCGGCGTGGGCGCGTACACGGCCGCCGCGGTCGCCTCGATCGCGTTCGGCATCCCCGAGCCCGTCGTGGACGGCAACGTCGTGCGCGTTCTCTGCCGCCTCGGCGGCCTTCGCCTCGATCCGAAGGCGCCCGCGACGCTCGCAAGGATTCGTGCGCTCGCCCGGCCGCTCGTGCCGGCGCGGAATCCGGGGGACTTCAACCAGGCCCTCATGGAGCTCGGCGCGCTCGTCTGCACTCCGCGCGCGCCGCGCTGCGGCGCCTGCCCGCTCCGCTCCTCCTGCCGCGCCGCAGCGAGCGGGACGCCGGAGGCATTCCCGCGCGCGGCCGCCCGCGTCCCTCCAAAAAGGACGATTCATCTCGTCGCGGCGATCGTGGAGAGAGGGAAGAAGATTCTGCTGGTTGAAGATAAAGAGTTCGTTCCGGGGCACCTCGTGCCTCCCATGCTGCGCCTGCGCACCGGGCAACGACCGGAGGATTTTCTTAGAAGGTGGTGGAAGCGGCTCGCCGGCCGCGACGTTTCCGCTCTCGAGAGGGTGGCGGTGCTTCGCCATTCAGTACTCGAGAGGCGCTACCGGGTTTCCCTATTCACCTTCAAAGAAAATCTTCCTCCCTCTTCTCCCCCGCTCCATCGCCAGCTCGAAGCGCGCGGGATCCGCGCTCTCTCTCCGAGCCAGATCTCCCGGGTCGCCCACGGCGGACTGCTCCTGAAGGTGCTCGCCGCGTGGCGTGCGCACCGTGCGCACCGCGCGCGCCTGCGCGACTGACGGCTCGGCTATCCTCGCGTTCGAATGGCCCGTTCCGCCTCCCGGCAGCCCGCGGTGTCCGGTCCGGAGAACGCACCGGAGAGCCGGCTCGTAGCGGCCGGCGTCCTCCTCGCGCTCGTTCTGCCTTTCCTCGTCTACTCGACGGCCTCGAGCGGGGCGCTCCGCGAAAGCAAGCTCCTCGCGCAGGCGCTCGGATCGAGCCTCGCCCTCTTCGGTCTCGCCGCCGCCGGAGCGTGGGGCTTCTCGCGGGGCGAGGCGAGCGGCCGGGCGGCCCGCGTCGCGCCCCTCGCGCTCGCCGCCGTTCTGGCCCTCACACTCGCGTCGGCGGCCGCCAACGCCCGCGTCGTCGACCCGCTCGTCCTCGGCGCGATTCTCTCGCCGCTCGCGCTCGTCGCGGCGGGCGCGTCGCACGCCGGCGGCCGCGTCGCCGCCCGCGCCGCAACCGCTTTGTGCGTCGCGGGAGCGCTCTCCGGCCTTCTCGCGGCCGCGCAGCGATGGCTCGGCGTTCTCCGGATGCCTCTGCAGGCCCCCCAGCCGCGGTTTTTCGCCGCGGGCCTCGTCGGGAACCCGGGCGACCTCGCGATGGCGCTCGTCGTGCCGGCCGTGCTCCTCTTCGCGACAGCCGCCGACCACCTGCGACCGCCCCGCCTGCGCGCGATCGCGGCCGCCGGGCTCGCGGCGTCGTTGCTCGGTATTCTCGCGACGGAGGCAGTCGCTCCGGCCCTCGCGTTCGCGGCCGGCGCCACCGTTCACGCGCTCCTCTCGCCGCGCAAGCGGGCGCTCGCGCTCGCCGGGCTCCTTGTCCTCGCGGCGCTTCTCGTGGCCTCTGGCGCCGCCAGGCGCGCGCTCGAGAAGGCCGCCCAGCTCCGGCAGGGCGACGTCGCGGCCGCGACCACGCAGCGCGACATCGGAGCTCTCGCCGCGGCCGAGATGATCCGCGCAAGGCCCCTGCTCGGCGTCGGGCCCGGCGCCTTCTCGAACGCCTTCGTCCCCGCCCGCGTCGCCGCCGAGGAGAGGTCCGGCCGCCGCCTCGTCCACCGATCCGAGTCCGCGCACTTCGACAACGCCCACAGCGAACCGCTGACGCTCGCCGCCGAGTGCGGCGTCCCGGCCGCGGGAGCCGCCTTCGCCGCGCTCCTCGCGCTGATAACAGGCCTCCTGAAGATGCGCCGCGGTCCCGGTGCCGAGTCGAATCCGGCCACCGACGCCCTCCTCGCGTCCGTGGCTGCGGCGCTCGTCCTCTCCCTCGGGGGTTTTCCCCTTCGCCTCCCCGTCGCGTCCGGGCCGATCGCGTTCCTGCTCGGTCTCGCGTGGCGGCGGACGGCTCCGGGCCAGACGCCCGCCGCGCCGCTTCCGTCCCGCGCGCGGGGACTTTTTGCGGCCGCGGGAGCGGCCCTTCTCGCGGTCGCGTTCGCGCGCGGCGTGGCGGTCTCGTCTCAGGCCGAAGGCGAGTCGTACCTGCGCGAGGCGGCCGAGGCTCCGGACGAGGCGGGCCCCGTCCGGGAAGAGCTCCTCGGCGCGGCCCGCGTACGTCTGCAGCGAGCGGTCGCGATCCGCCCCCGCGAAGCCACGGCCCTCCTGGCCCTCGGCTCGGTCTCGTGGATCGCGAAGGACCTGCCGCAGGCGCGGGAGCTCTATGCCCGCTCGATCGCTCTCGAAGAGCGGGCCGAGAGCGACCTCAACCTCGGCCGGGTCGAGCGCGCTCTTGGCCGCGAGGCCGAATCCGACGCGCTTTTCCGGCGCGCGCTGTGGATCCTCCCCCGCCTCGTCGACGCGCTGCCCCCGGGCGTGGATCGCGCGCGGGTCGTCGCGGACGTCGACGGGGCGGCCGCGACTCTCGCGCGGGGGGGCCGGGCTCCTGTGCTTCCCGCCAGCCGCTGACCCGAATCGCGGCGGACCTCCGCGACATCAACGGGCCGGGCCGCGGACCTGGATCTCGTTGTAGACGACCGCGACGCCCGGGACGGAGCTCGCGAGCCGTCCGGCATCGGCGCGATCCTCCTTGCTCGAGACCTCACCCGCCAGCTTGACGACCCCGCTCGAGGGATCGACCGAGACGTTCGTGAGCCTGGAGAACCGCGCCTCCCGGGTCAGCTCCGCCTTCAAGGCCTCGATGTCGGCGTGGTCCGCCCGCGCGGCTGCGGCGGGGGTTGACGTCGAACAGCCTGCCCCTGAAAGGACCGAGACCGCCAGCACCGCGAGGAAACCTGGAACGCGATGCACCCTCCTCACGCTCCTGTCCTTCCGGCCGGTCTCAGCGCGCCGCCGCGCGCCGGGCGAGGGGCGGTTCGGCAGTGAGTTCACCCTTGCGCTTCTCGATGCGCTCGCCCAGCTCCCGGAGCTTCAGTTCGCCCAGCGTCTTCTCGGCTTGGGGAAACATCTCGTCCTCTTCCTCGCCCGCATGGTGCTCGACCGATTCGATGAGGACGGTCATCTTCGCGGCATAGTTCTCCTGCTCCGGCGTCATCTTTTCGAGCTGCGCGAGGAGCGACTTGACGACTGCGTGCTCTTCGACGGCCTTGTCCGCCTTCTCGAAGGCGCGGAAGAGTTTCTTGACGGCCGCGTGGTCCTTCTTCAAAAGTGTGGTGGCTTTCATGGTCGTCTCCTTGCGACGGGTAGAACGTTCCCGTCGCCCCTGTGAATCGCACGACGCGTGCCAGCGAATCAGAAGTGGCGCCGCCGGTTTGCCGCATTCCGGGGCCGGGGGGGAACGCCGTTTGCTCTTTCCTTCCTCAGTGGCAAGAATTTCAACGCGCTTCGCGCCGACCTGGTCTTCCTGAGCCAGGGAGGCGCGCGCCGAGCAGACGAGGAGGCAGCGTGCCGCGAGGAATCGGTTTGCGTCTCGGGTGTGCCTTCCTCCTGGCGCTCTGGGCCCCCGGTCTCAGGGCGGATTCGGTCGAGCCCCCCCGCGACCTGACGCGGCTGACTCTCGCGGAGCTCGCGAACGTGGAGGTGACGACGGTGTCGCGCCGCCCCGAGAAGATCGGCTCGGCGGGGGCCGCCGTCTTCGTGATCACGAACGAGGACCTCCGGAGGCTCGGGATCGCCACTCTGGCCGAGGCGCTGCGTCTCGCGCCCGGCGTGCAGGTCTCCCGCATCAACTCGAACCAGTGGTCCGTCGGGATTCGGGGCTTCGCGAGCGGGCTCTCGAGGGCCGTCCTCATTCTCCTCGACGGGCGGAGCACGTACACGACGCTCTTCGCGGGGACCTACTGGGACGTGCTCGACACGCTCCTCGAGGACGTGGACCGGATCGAGATCATCCGCGGGCCGGGCGGAACGCTCTGGGGCGCGAATGCCGTGAACGGCGTCGTCAACATCATCACGAAGAGCGCGTCGGAAACGCAGGGCGGCTACGCCGAGGCCGTGGGGACCGGCCTCCACGGCATCCTCGGCGGACGCTGGGGCGGCCGCGACGGCGCGACGAGCTTTCGCGTCTATGGAAAGTACGCCGACCGCGGACCCTCCTTTCACCCCGACGGGGACGATTACGACGCGTGGCGCGTGACGCAGGGCGGCTTCCGTGCCGACGTCGAGGCGTCTTCCCGCGACCGCCTCACGGTGCAAGGCGACGTCTATCAGGGCCGCATCGGGGAGCGGACGCTCGTCACGTCGTACGAGCCCCCCTACGGACAGACCGTGCATTTCGACGCGCCGGTTTCCGGAGGCAACGTGCTCGCCCGCTGGGAGCGCTCCGACGGCCCCGACACCGCGCTCGCGGTCCAGGCCTACTTCGACCGCACCCTGCGCACCGAGGCGGTCTTCGCCGACACGCGCAATACCGGCGACCTCGACGTGCAGTATCGGTTCCGGACAGGCGGACACGAGATCGTCTCGGGGCTCCAGGGCCGCGTCTCGACCGGAGCCACGACGGGCGTCCCGAGCGTCGTGTTCACCCCCGAGCGCAAGACCGATCGGATCCTCGGAGTCTTCGCGCAGGACACGGTCTCTCTGTTCGCTGACCACGTGAAGGTCACGGCAGGGATCAAGATCGAGCACAACGACTATTCGGGCACGGAAATCCAGCCCCAGTTGAGCCTGTTCGCCGCCTTCGACGAACGGCAGAACGTCTGGGCGTCCGTGTCCCGGGCGGTGCGCGCCCCGTCCCGCGTCGACACGGACCTCTCGATCACGCAGGTCCTCGCTGCCGGCCCCGTCTACTACCGCCTGACGGGCGACGAGAGCTTCAAGGCCGAGGAGACCCTCGCGTACCAGGTCGGGTACCGCCTCCGGCCGGCCGAGGCGCTCTCGTTCGATCTCTCCCTCTTCTACAATCGCTACGACAACCTGGAGAGCTTCGAACGGGGAACGATCGGCCCGGCCCCCCCGACGCCGGGCCTCGTCTTCCCCGTGCGGTACGAGAACATGCTCGAGGGATCCGGATTCGGCGGCGAGCTCGTCGTGGGCGTCCAGGTGGCGCGGACTCTCCGTATTCAGGCCTCGTATTCGCGCCTTCAGCTCGACCTGCGCGCCAGGCCCGGGAGCACGGACGTGGGCACCGCTGCGTACACCGAAGGCTCCAGCCCGCGCGAGAACGTGACGCTGCGCGGCTCGCTGGACCTGCCCGGGCGCGTCACGTTCGACGCGTTCCTGCGCGGCGCGGGCCCTCTCCCCGCTCAGCAGACCCCGGGCTACGTCACCCTCGACGCGCGTCTGGCCTGGTCCCCCGGCCATCCCCTCGAGGTCGCCCTCGTCGGCAAGAGCCTCCTGCAGGACCATCACCTCGAGTTCGCGGGAGGCCCGGCCTCCGCCGAGGTGCCACGCTCCGTCTTCGGCGAGGTCAAACTACGGTGGTGAAGCGCTTCCGGAAGCGGTTCGTGGCGGCGGCTGCGGCGGCCCTCCTGGCGTCCGCGGCCGGCACGGCCGCGCCGGAAGAGCCAACGGAGTGGGAAGTGAAGGCAGCGTTCCTTTTCAACTTCACGCGATTCGTGGAGTGGCCGGAGGATCCCGCAATTCCGCCCGACGCGCCGTTCGTCGTCGGCATCCTGGGGCCCGATCCTTTCGGACGCGTCCTCGACGCCACGTTCGCCGGGAGGACCGTGGGGACCCACCCTGTCGTCGTCCGGCGTCTCGAACGGCCCGAACAGGCGTCGAAAGTGCAGATCCTCTTCCTGGCGGGACCGCTCGATCGCGACTCCCTCCAGGGCCTCCGCGCCACCTACGGAAAGCCGGTGCTCACCGTCGGCGATGCGAACGGCGCCGCCCCGCGCTTCCTCATTCTCGCGTTCCGCATTCAGGACAGCCGCGTGCGCTTCGAGGTGAACCTCGGGCCGGCGCGGGCCGCGGGTCTGAAGATCAGCTCCCAGCTCCTGAAGCTCGCCCTCGCGGTGGAGGGTCCGTGATGCGTCCCTTCAGGGAGCTCTCCATCCGCGGGAAGCTGCTTCGGGTCACCGCGCTCGTCGCGGGCACCGCCCTCGCCAGCGCGAGCCTCCTTTTCGCCGCCTACGACGTCGTCACGTTTCGATCGGCGCTCGTGAGGCGCCTGACGTCGGCCGCACAGATCGTGGGTCTCAACAGCGCCTCCGCGCTCCTGTTCGCGGACGAGGGCGCGGCCGCGAAAACGCTCTCGGCGCTGCGGTCCGAGCCCAACGTCGTGTGGGCGGGGATCTACGACTCCCAGGGCCGGCTTTTCGCGTCCTACCGCCGCGACGATCTCCCCGGTTCCTTCGTCCCGCCGCCCATGCCGGCGCGTCCGGCGCCCCCGCAGGAGTACGAGGTCCGGGGCAAGGGCATCGTCGTCGTGCGGACGATCCCATTCGACGGAGGGGCCGCGGGGGCCGTCGTCATCGAGGCGGACCTCCGGGAGCTCCGCAATCGTCTGCTCAGGTACGGCGCGATCGTGCTCCTCGTCTCTCTCGTGTCCTTCGGCCTCGCTCTCGTCGCCTCGGCTCGCTTCACCCGCGCGATCTCCGAGCCCGTCCGCCGCCTCGCCGAGGTGGCGCAGGTCGTCTCCAGGCAAAAGGACTACTCGGTCCGCGCGGTCGGCTCCTCCGGCGACGAGATCGGACTTCTCGTCGAGACGTTCAATCAGATGCTCGACCAGATCCAGCGGCGGGACGAGGACCTCGAAAGCGTGGTTGAGACGCGCACGCGGGACCTCGCGCGAAGCCAGGCGTTGCTCGCCGACGCCCAGCGCATCGCTCAGATCGGGACGTGGGAGTACGACCTGAGAAACAGGACGCTCGCGTGGTCCGAGGAACTCTATCGTCTGTATGGGCTGGACCCGGCCGCCGGAGACCCGACGCCCGACGCCGTCGCGGCGATGACGGTCCCGGAGGACCGCGAAGCCGTGAGCCGGGAGCTCGCACGCAGCCGGACGACGGGGACCGCGTTCTCCACCGAGTTCCGGATCCGGCGGCCGAACGGCGCCGTGCGGGTCCTCGTCGCCGACGGAAACGTCACCGGGAGCGGCCCCGCTGGAGCCGACCGGATGGTAGGCCTGGTGCAGGACGTAACGGAACGGCGTGCCGCCGAGTCCGACCGGCGGCGCCTCGTCCACGAGCAGGCCGTGCGCGCGGAGGCCGAAGCCGCCGAGTGGCGGTCCGCCGTGCTCGCCCGCGTCACGGCCTCTCTCGCATCCTCCCTGGACTACGAACGGACGCTTGCCGCACCGGCGACCGCGACCCTGCCGACTTTCGCCGACTGGTGCGTGCTCGACGTCGTCGACGCCGACGGAGGCTTTCGGCGTGCCGTCGCCGCGCACCGGGATCCGGCGCGAGCCGAAGACGCCGTCCAGCTCCGGAACCGGCCCCTGCGGGCGGACGCGTCCACGGCCGGCGTCGAGGCGATCCGCACGGGGAAGACGATCGTGGTCCCGGCCGAAGGCGCCCGGCGCCCGGGGGCCGATCCCGAGCATTCGAGGCTCCACGACATGTTCGGGACCGGCCACCTCCTCGCCGTCTCGATCTCCATTCTCGGCGAGCGGAAGGGCTCCCTCATGTGGTGCCGCGCGGGGCGCCCCTGGGAGCCCGCCGAGATCGCGCTCGCCGAGGAGATCGCCCACCGCACGGGCGTCGCCGTGGAGCACGCCCGACTCTACTCCGAGGCGCAGCAGGCGAATCGGCTCAAGGACGAATTCCTCGCGACCCTTTCCCACGAGCTGCGCACCCCGCTCCATGCGATCGTGGGCTGGGCCCAGATGCTCCGCTCGGGACGGCTCGACGCCTCCACGGCGCAGCGGGCGATCGAGACGATCGACCGGAACGCGCACGTTCAGAACCAGCTCATCTCCGACATTCTCGACGTGTCGCGGATCATGGCGGGCAAGCTGCGGCTCAACGTCGCGTCCATCAGCCTCGTCGACGTCGTGAGCGCGGCCCTCGACACCGTGGGCCCCGCCGCCCAGGCCCGCGAGGTCCGGATGGAGCAGGAGCTCGACCTCGAGGCGTCGGCGATCGTCGGGGACGCCGACCGCCTCCAGCAGGTCGTCTGGAACCTCCTGTCGAACGCGATCAAGTTCGGCCCGCGCGGCAGCCGGGTGGTCGTGAGGCTCCGGCGCGGCGAGATGCAGTCGGAGATCGTCGTCGAAGACGAGGGGCCGGGGATCCGGCCCGAATTTCTTCCGTTCGTCTTCGAGCGCTTCCGCCAGGCGGATTCCTCCTCGACACGGCCGCACGGGGGTCTCGGACTGGGCCTCGCGATCGTGCGCCATCTCGTCGAGCTGCACGGAGGCACCGTCGAGGCCAGTAACCGCTCCGACGGCCGCCGCGGAGCGCTCTTCACCGTCCGTCTTCCGCGCCGCGCGGCCGTTGCGTCCGTGGCCGCGCTTGCCCCGTCGGAGGTCTCCGCGTCCGGGGCGGACCGGAGTCTCCGGCTCGAGGAGGTTCCCGCGCTCGACGGATTGCGGGTCCTCGTCGTCGACGACGAGCCGGATTCGCGCGACATGGTCGCCACGGTGCTCGAGATCGTGGGAGCCGAGGCGCTGGTGGCCGGCACCGCCGCCGAGGGGCTGGCGATCCTCGTCCGCGAGAAGCCGGACGTTCTCCTCTCCGACCTCGAGATGCCCGGAGAGGACGGCTACTCCCTGATCCGCCGCATCCGGTCGCTCGGGGCCGAGAACGGCGGTCTCACGCCCGCGGCGGCGCTCACGGCCTACGCCGGCGCCGAGCACCGCACGAAGACACTGCTCGCCGGATTCCAGCTTCACGTCGCCAAGCCGGTCCAGCCCGCAGAGCTCGTCGCGGTCGTCGCGAACCTCGCGGCGCGATCTGACGTCACGCTGGATGCCGGATCGCGGCGCGTGCTCGTCGTGGAGGACGATGCGGACTCGGCCGGCGCGCTGGAGGCGATCCTCTCGTCCGAGGGTTTCGAAACGCGCGTCGCGTTCGACGGGCCGGGCGCGCTCGAGGCGGCGCGCTCGTTCCGCCCGGGCGTCGTCCTCCTGGACCTCGGCCTGCCGGGAATGAGCGGCCTCGAGGTCGCGCGTCGGCTGAAGGAGAGCGCGAGGCAAACCGGCGTTCGCCTGGTCGCGATGACGGGCCACGGGTCGCCCGAGGACATCGCCCGTTCTCGCGATGCCGGCTTCGACCGCCACCTGGTCAAGCCCGTCACCATCGACGAGCTGCTCCGCATTCTCGACGCGCTCTTTGCGTCGCGCGCTCCGGGCTCCTAGCTGGCCTGTTCGTGCCGTCCGATCTCCGTCGCTTCGGGATCAGCGTTCTCCACGACTCCCACCTTGTGCTCGAACGCGATGCGTCCGCCCAGCCAGCCGGAAACGCCGAGCGCGAGAAACGTGACGACTTCGAGGCCGAACACGAGACTCCACAGCGACGAATGAAGCGCGCGGCCGTCCCGGCGCAACAGCCAGTTGAGCGAGTAGAGCGCGACACACGTGAGGTTGAGCACCATGTGAATGCGGGCGACGCGGAACCCCTCGGCGCTCATCTTGACGCCGAAGTAGTCGACGAACCCCGGGGCCGCGGCCAGAAGCGCCGTCACGATTCCGAAGCCCAGGCACACGAACGAAAACCTGTACCAGAATTCCGCCTGCGTCCGGGCGTGGGCGACGTCTCCGACGAACGTGAGGACGAACGCTCCGATCGGGAGCGCGACCAGGGCCGGGTGGACGGGGTGTCTTCCGATCGCGGCGCGGCTTCGCATGACGGCGGCCTCCTTCTGCGCCTCCGCCTCGCGACGCCCCGGGCGTTCCCGGCGCGAGTGCGGAAAGTGCTCGACCCGACGCGATCGCACGACACGTGCCAGCGGCCGGCGTGGAGAACAAGAAAGCTGGCGTGATCGCTTCGGCACGGTTTCTGCAACGGCACGGATGCGCCCCGAGCGCAGAAATATTTCCAGAAGGAGAAGCAATATGCTGACCAAGAACGAAACGAGCGCGACGCATCTGGAAACCGCCGACGCCAACCGCGATCCCATCACCGGCGAGCCCGGTTCGCACCCGGTCGGCACCGGCCTCGGTTCCGCGGGCGGCGCGGCCGGGGGCGCCGCGATCGGCGCCGTGGTCGCCGGGCCGGTCGGAGCGGTCGTGGGCGGCGTCGTCGGCGCCCTCGCGGGCGGAGCGGCTGGCCACGCGATGGGCGAGGCGATCGACCCGACCGTCGAAGCCGCGTACTGGCGCTCGGCGTACGCCAAGAAGCCGTACTACCGGGCCGACCGGAAGTTCGAGGACTACGAGCCTGCGTACCGGCAGGGCTGGGAAAGCGCCGCAACGGCGGAACCCGGCCGCAAGTTCGAGGACGTCGAGAGCGATCTCGAGCGCACCTGGCCTTCGTACCGGGGCTCGAGCCGTGTGGACTGGAGCGACGCGCGCAAGGCGGCCCAGGATTCCTGGGAGCGCGTGCGAGCCGGACTGAAGTGAATCTTCGCACTCCTTGAGATCCCGCCGGCCGCCGGCATCGGTGCGTTACCGGCGGTCGGGCGGGATCCGGGGAGGCGACATGGCGGCCGCGCCACGCGCGAGCAGACTCTTCGCGAGCGCCATCCCGAGCGGCACGGCCGCCTTGACGATGAGACCGACGAGGCGGCCGCCGTTTCGCTTCCGGGGAGTTTCGGGCCGCTTCGTCTTTCCCGCGAGGATCCCGAGCGCGCTACGAAGGCGCGACACCGCCCTCCGATCTCGCGCCCGGCGGGACTTCAGAACGGCACCGCCCACGGCGGCGGCCACGATGATGCCGACGCCCACGACAAGAGCCGGGTGTCGGCGGGCCTGGAGCCTGACGTCCGTCATCTCGCGCCGCCGCCGCTCGACTTCCTCGATGTATCGCTCCACCTGCCTGCGGGTCGCGTCGATCTCCCCGCGGATGCGCCCGACATCTTCGGCCGCTTTGTCTTCGCCCTTTGACGACCCGGCTTCTGCCTCCCGCGCGGCGCTCATGCCAGCCGGTCCCTGACCCACTCGAGGTTCTCCATCAGGCTGGCCCGCGTGTTCGCGAGCGGCTGGCGGACCCGCCGCGCCCATCCGATCGCGCCCGCCACGGCCGCCGCCAGGATGAAAGGCGCGGCCACGATCAGCGCCGCCGCCCACCCGGGCAGGATCTGGGCCAGCGCGAGGACGAGGGCGACGAGGAGCATGTTCACGCCCAGCAGCCCGCAAACGGCGGCGACGCCCAGGCCCTTGGCCATCGCAAGGGACGACCTCACGTCTGAACGCAGTTCCGCCTTCGCGAGCTCGACTTCCTTGGTCGCGAGGCTCCTCACGCTGCCCGTGAGTTTCGCGAGTAGATCCTTCAAGGGGACGTCGTGGAGGGGCTCGGACTCGAGCGCCTGCCGTACGTCGTTCACCGCCGCCATCGGGTGCTCCTCGCCGCCTCTCGGCTTCTTGGAATTAACTGCGCACCGCGCCGTCCGCGCCGTCAGGTGCAGAGAACGTGCCAGGCAGACGGAGGCCGCAGCGTGATCTTCAGCGCCTTTCACGCGGCAGTCTTTACACACTCGCCGCTGGATCTCGCCGCGCCGGAGCCGTCGCCCGAGCCGGGGGAGGACGGGAAGGAAGCAGGCACCGCCCCCCGCCGCGGCGGTCCGACCGCGGCAGGCAGCGGCTGGCGCTCGAGGGCATAGCCCGCCCACGGGTCGCTCCTGCGCGCCGGGAGACGCTCGAGGACGCCGGGCGCGGTGAGCGTCGAAGGGGCGTCGAGGGCGTCCCAGTCGAGAGGCAGCGAGACGGGCGCGCCCGGCCGCGCGCGCGTCGAGAACGCGGCCACGGACGTCGCGCCCCGTGCGTTGCGCATGACGTCGAGCAGAATCTTCCCGCGCCGCTTCGCCTTCGACATCTCCGTCGTGAACGCCGCGGGCTCTTGTGCCTCGATCTCGCCGGCGACGGCACGGGCGAAGGCCAGGGCGGCCTCCCACCCCTCCACGGGAGCCAGCGGCACGACGACGTGAAGCCCCTTGCCGCCCGTCGTCTTGACGAAGCTCCGCAACCGCGAACGCTCGAGGATCTCCTTCACGAGGCGCGCGGCCCTCGCAACGCGCTCCCACGTCACGTCCGGCCCCGGGTCGAGGTCGAACACGACGCGGTCCGGCCGCTCGATCGCGGAAGCCCTCGAGTTCCAGGTGTGGAACTCGAGGACCCCGGCCTGGACCAGCGCGACGAGCGCGGGCGCGTCGTCCACCACGAGGTACTCAGCCGTCTTCGTCCTCTCCCGGATCCACACGCGCCGCACGCTCTTCGGCACCGTGAAGCCGGCGTGCTTCTGGTAGAAGCAGGGCTTCGCCGTGCCCATGGGGCACCTTACGAGGGATAGCGGCCGGTCCGCGAGGTGCGGGAGCATCCGCCGGGCGACGCGCTCGTAGTACCGCGCGAGCTCGAGCTTCGTCAGCCCTTGCTCCAGGTCGAGGACGCGCTCGGGATGCGTGATCGTCACACCCTCGACGACGGCCGCCTCCGCCGCCCCCGCGCGTTCCGCTCCCTGCCTGCTCTTCTTCCGCGCCTGCGGTGCCAAGACGTCCTCCTCGGTCTAGGCCCGGTCAGGCCCGGGCATCTTCGGCGGCAGCGACGGCCCTCAGTCTCGGCGGCGGGCGACGCAGAGACGGAACGATCGTCGAAAGTGGAACCCAGGAAGCGCCGCCGCAGCCGGGGCATACGACCGACATGGAGCCCCGGGTCGGGACCATGTCGAAGACCGCCTCGCAGCTCGCCTCGCAGCACAGAGCGGCGCGATCGAGGCTGAAAGAGATCACTCCAAGACCGACGAATGCGCTCGACTCTCTGGACCCGCGTTCCATGCCTTCCGCCCCTCTCCCCCGTGGGGAATTCAAACAACGAAACGCGAAGCAAGGCGCGTGCCCAACGCGCCGGGAAGGCCCCGGCGGCACACCGTCAAGAGCCGCGAGCAGTCGCCGCGCAAGGCTTTCAAGTTCCTCGCGGCACGGCCGTTGCGATACGCACGGCGGCGTCGCCGGCGATCCGCATGCCGGGGCGTACTGAAAGGAATCCACATGAAAAAGACTATGCCGCTCCTGTTCGCAACCGCCCTCGCGCTCTCCACGGCCGCCGCCATCGGAGGCGCGGGATGCAAGACCACCTCGTCTCCCGGAACCCAGACCGACGACGCCGGCATCAAGGTCGCCGTCAAGGCGAAGCTGGCCTCCGACGTCCGCTTCTCGACGCTCACGAACGTGGCAGTCAACTCCACGAACGGCGTCGTCACGCTTGCCGGGCAAGTGGGCAGCGAGGCCGACCGCGAGGCCGCGGGCCAGCTCGCACGCTCCGTCAAGGGAGTCGTCCGGGTCAACAACGAGCTGCAGGTCGAGAAGAAGTAGTCGCGGGCTTCCTCCCACCGCCGAATAGTGGCGCGCGCGTTGCTATTCGGCGGCGGGAGGAATTTCCACCTATGAAAAATTACGGGTTTGCTTTTCTCGCCGCGCTCGCTCCGCTTCTCTCCACCCCCGCAGCCGCCCAGTTCATCGAGCTGGGAGGCCACGCCTCCTATACCGAGGCGTCCGGCGCGGACGGCTCGTGGGCGGGAGGCGCTCAGATGCGTATCCGTTTCCTCGGCCCGCTCGGGGCCGAGGGGCTCATAGACTACAAGCGCACGACCTACAGCTTCGCGGGTGTCGATACGCTGCGCGTCGAGCAGTACCCCGTCCAGGCGTCGCTCATGCTCTGGCTCTTCCCGAAGGAATGGTCGTTCCAGATCTACGCCCTCGGCGGAGGCGGCTGGTACTACACGCGATCGACCGCTCTCGGACCCGAGAGCGCGGTCGGCACGAGCACGACGAACCGATTCGGCGGACACGCCGGCGGCGGGATCGAGATCCTCGCGGGCGGACACGTGGCTTTCTACGGAGACGTGCGGTGGGTCTGGCTCGACGTCGACTCCATCAACGCGATTCGCGACCGGTACGACAACAACCCGAAGTCCGACTTCCTGCACGTCACGGCGGGGATCAGCTACCGGTTCTGACGCGGACCTCGGGGAAAGGGAGGCGCGCAGACCTGCGCGCCTCCCTTCATCTCGAGCGGGCCTCTCTCTTCAGGGCGCCGGCGTCGGCGTGATCGTCACCACTCCCGTCGGCGACGTCCCCGGCCCGGGCGTGCGGTCTGGTACGGCGCCCGGCGTCCGCACCGGATCCAGGGCGCCTGGCGTGCGGCGCATCCCCCGCTTTCCCAGCGGCGGCGCGCCCGGCGTGCGCGTGGGTCCTGGAGTCCAGCCCGGCGACGGCGCGGGCGTCGCCGAAGGGGGCGGCGTCGCACCAGGCGTCGGGACCGTGTCCTGCGCGGAGGCTTCCACGGCGACGAAGGCGAGGACGGCGGCGCCAATGAGCAGAGTCTTCTTCATGGTTCTCCTCCTTACGAAAGGATGGAAAGTCAGCTGAGGGCGGCCGTGCGCGAAGCGTGGGAGCGGGTCCGCGGCGAATGACCGAACGAGGGCGGACGGGGTTCCGTCCGCCCTCCCGATCAGGACCTCCGGACCTTCTCGCCGTCGAACGACTTCAAGAGGTCGGCGAGATCGTCGGCGTGCTCTTCTTCCTGCCCCAGGATCCATTCGAAGAGGCGCCGCGTCGTCGGGTCGTTTTCCCCGACGAACGCGATCATCTCCTTGTACGACTCGATCGCGATCCGTTCGGCCACGAGGTCCTCCCGGATCATCTCGGCAAGGCCATTCCCCTCCTGGTATTCGGTGTGGCTCTTTCCGAGGAGACGGGAGGGATCGAGGTCCGGCTCGCCCCCGAGCTGGCGAATCCGCTCGGCGAGACCGTCCGCGTGGGCCTGCTCTTCATTGGCGTGCTCGAGGAACTCCTCCTTGACCGCGCTGGCGTGGATGCCGTCCGCCATGAAGTAGTGCCGCTTGTAGCGCAGCACGCAGACGATCTCCGTCGCGAGCGCGACGTTCAGAATCCTGAGCACGGAGTCGAGGTTGCCCTTGTATCCGGGGGTCACGGCTCCGTCCTCGATCTCGCGGCGCGCCCGCTTGCGGAGTTCCGTGACGTCGCTCAGGAACGAACCCCGCGGCGCGGCCGCCGGCTTGACGGTGGCCTTCCCTTTCGAGGTCACGTCCTCACGACTCCCGGGAGACGAGGTGCCCGACGAGCAGTCCGACGCCGAACGCGGCGACCGCGACGAGTGCCGTGTTGTCATCGGCGTAGGCGCTCACCTTTTCCGTCGCCTTCCCCAGGTTGCGCCGGGCCGCCTCGGCGACCTCGCGAGCGCGCTCGGTGACGGGCCAACCGGTTTCCTTCATCTCGTCCGCGAGGTTCTTCGCCATGTCCTTTCCGCGCGCGACGGTGTCGTTGAAGTCCTTCCTGACTTCAGAACCGAGCTTCTGGGCTTCCTTCGCGGTTTTCTGGGCCTGGTCGGCGGTTGCGGGGCTGTACAAGTTTTCCATGACGAATCCTCCGCCCCCTGATGAGCAACACGTGTGCCAGTGAACCGCGTGCGCCGGGCGGCGGGAATCTTGCAGGGGAGACTTCCGCCGGAACATTCCGGAAGGAGTTGCACGATGCCCAGCAAAGTATTCGAACAGATCCTCGACGTTCTGCGGACCGGCGCCTCGGACCTCGGCGGACGGACGAGCGAGACCGCCGCTCAGGTCTCCGACTCCGTGAGCCGGGTTCTCGACGAAGCGGGATCCGAAGGCGCAAAGATCAGAAAAACGCTCGTGCGTAACTGGAGTTCGCTCGAGAGGCCCCGGCGCAGCCGGACCGTGCCGGTGCTTCTCGGGATCCTCGCTCTCGGCGCCGCAACGGCTTACCTGATGGGGCGCACGGCCCCGCCCGAACCTCGCGGCTGATCCGTCCGGAGTCCGCCGGGCCGGGTCTCGGCCTCGAACCAGTCCGCTGCGCCGACGACGTGAGTCGCCGGCTCGGCGTCTCCGAGGGTAAGCCCGAGCGAGAGGATCCCTTTCCTCACGAGCAGTGCGCCCCACTCCCGGCCGCGCGCCGAACGCCAGTCCGCGTCGAGGGAAAACGTTCCGGCCTCCGCGTGCACCGGCGAGACGGCGAGAAAGCCGGGAGCGATGCGGGAGACGGCCGACACCTCGAAGTGATGGAGTTCGAGCAGCCCGGCGATCCAGGAGGGCGGCCCGGGCGGGAGCAGGGCGAGAAGCGGCCGGGCGTCGTGCAGCGTCGCCGCGACCGGGCCGCCGCCGCGCCCGTTCTTCATGGAGACCCGCACGCGGACGCTGCCGCCTCCCTCGACGGGCGCCCTGCCACCGTCCCGGGCCAGGAACGGGAGCGCGTCGAGCGTCCCGTCCAGCGACGCGCCGCCGGACATGATCTTCCATACCTCGTTGCCCGGATACGCCTGCGTGTCGAAGCGCGGGAGCGAAGCGCGCACGCGGCCGGCCGTGCTCTTCGACACGGCGTGCGCTCCCCAGTGCAGCGTTCCCTCCTCGACGTCGAGCTCGCCTGGGAAGACCTCCGCCTCGATGCCCGGGCGCAGGAAGAGGCCTCCCGCCAGACGGCCCTTCCCCTCCCAGCGCCAGGCGTCGATCCAGATTCCACGGACCAGCCGGACCCGCAGATCGTCCACGACGACGCTCCACGGGTTCCCCGGCGCCGCTCGGGGCGCGGGAGGATCACGCCGGGGCGGGTCGGGGTAACCCGCGATGCGCGGATAGCGGCCCACGCGAGCCGGCGTTGCCTCCCTGGCGCCGAGCCTTTCCCGCAGGCGGAACGACAGCGCCCCCGCTCGAACCGTCTTCGCGTGAAAGCGCCGGCGCGCGAGAGCGGGGAGCGAAACCTCGAGAGTGACGTCCTCGAGTCGGGCATCCCATTCCACGTTCGAATCGCGGCTCCGGATCGTGAGCGTCTCGAACCGGATCCGGCCCGGGATCAGCGAGGCGCGCGGCTCCGCGTACGTCACGAAGAGGGAATCCGGGTCGCCGTCCACCTGCCCGAGGAGCCAGTCCCCGCGGAGGAGCAGCGCCGTGGCGCCGGCCAGGACCAGCACCGCCGCCGCCGCGAAGCCTGCGACAGCGGCCAGAACCCGGGCGGGCCGGCGCAGCCTCATCGCGACGCGTCGGCCGCCCGGCCCTCGAGCACCGCGGTGACGAGCTTGCCTTGCCGCCGGGCGCCTTCCGTTTCGCGCAGCGCGGCGTGGTCCGCGACGGCGTCCGAATGCATCCACTCGTCCAGCCAGTGCTTCTCCACGACGGGGTACGCCGCGACGAGCGGGAGCGCGAGAATCGCGCCGGGGATGCCCCCGAGCGTGCCGCCCGCGAGAATCGCGAAGAGAACAGTGAGTGTCGACAGCCGCATCTGCTTGCCGTAG
>JBDTTJ010000006.1:0-30085 GCA_039930645.1 Acidobacteriota bacterium | reverse complement strand
GGCCCGCGGCGGGAGCGTATATCAGGACGGCGCGAGCGCGACGCGCGGTGCGCGGGAGGCCGCCGCCGCGAGGGAAACGCCGATCCCGACGAGAGACGCGGCGCCCCAGACGAGGGAGCCCGCGACCGGAACGAGCGACGCCGCTCCGAGGGCGAGGAGGCCGAGCGCGGCGGCGGCCGGGTCGCCGAAGAGCGCGCTGCCGCGCGCAGCGTTCGCGTTCAGACGGCGGCCGAGCGCGAGGAAGAGCGCCGTGAGTCCCCACATCTTCGCGGCGCCGAGCGCGGCGAGCACGACCGTGCCGGCTGCGAGCGAAACGCGCGCCGGCAGAAGCGACAGCGCAAGCGCGCCGGCGAAGGCGGCCGTGAGGACGGCTGTCGCGCCGAGCGCGCCGAGAAACGCGCCGCGCCCCGGCACGCCGTCCGCCGCGGCGCCGAGGGCCCGCGGCGCGAGGGCGAGGACAACGAGTGCCGCGACGAGCCAGCAGAAGAGAAGCGCGAGGCGGAACGAGAGAAGGAACGGCCACTGCGCGAGCGACGCCGCCGGGGACGTCTGCAGCTCCGTCAGGGCGGCGGCCTCGAGGGCGGAAACGCTGCGAACGCGCCCACCCACCTGCGGGTGGCGACCTGCAGAAGAAGCGTCCGAAGAGACCGGGGGATTTTCTTCGAAAGTGAGAGAGCCGCCGAGTGAGAGGACGTCGCCGTCGATGCGGGCGCCGCGGCGAATCGTTGCGTTCGCACCGAGGAGCACGAGGTCCCTGCGAATGCGCCCCGTCACCACCGCCTCGCCGCCTCCGACGAGCACCGCGCTTCCGTCCAATTCACCTTCCAGGAACATCTTCCTTCCGAGAGCCACGAGATCGCCGGAGCGGGTCGTCCCTCCCGGCACGCGAATTTCCGAAGCAGAAATCTCCTCCGAACGCGCCCTCGGCGACGCGACGAGCAGAGCTGCGGCGAGAAGGAGAAGGGCGCGCGTCTGCCGGCGGCGCATGGCGCCGCGTCAGCCGCGAGCGGCGCGGACGGGCCGCTTCGCGAGCCGGCGGGCGATCAGCGCGAGCGATCCGCCCGACACGAGCAGCAGGCCGCCGAGCGCGGGCTCGAGGCCATCGGCGCCGGCGAGCGCGCGGCCCGTGGCGTCCGCCAGGGCAGGAGCGGCTGCCAGCGCGGCGCCGAGCGCCCCCGAGGCCGAGGCCGCGATCACACGGACCCACAGATCCATCGCGGCGAGGGGGCCCAGCGACCAGAGAGGGGCCAGGAAAACGGCCAGGCTGGCCGCCAGGAGGCCGGACGCCGCAAGGGCGGGCACGCGCCAGGCCCGGGCCTTCCGAACTTCCCAGGGGGCGAACGGACGAGCCGCCAGAATGGCGGCCGTGAGCTCGGGTCCAGGGGCCTGAGACGATGCAACACACTCATCCAGAAGGAGTTCGAGGCGGCGATCCCGCTCCATCTCCTCGGGGGTGGGGGCCTCGAGGGCCCGCTGGTCGTCCCGAATCTCCATCATCCCGCCTCTCTATACGATGTCCTTCGGCAAAAGATCTCGCAGAGCCTGTCGCGCGCGAAAGAGCTTGTTCTTCACCGTCCCGAGGGGCATTCCTTTGAGCTCGGCGATCTCCTCGTACGGCATCTCGCCGTAGTGCCGCAGGCTGATGAGCTCGCGGTAGTCGTCCGGCAGCCGGTCGATGGCGGCGGCGAGCGCCTCGCGCAGGCGCCGCCGCGTGAGGTCCTCGAGCGGATCGGGGCGGTTCTCGCGCGGCTCGGCGATGCGCGACTCCCCGTCCTCCCCCACCGGGAGCTCGAGCGGGAGCGGCCGCGCCTTGCGCCGCCTCAGGTGGTCGATCGCGGCGTTGCCCGCGATCCGGAACAGCCAGGTCGAGAACTTGTATTTCGGGTCGTACGAGTCGAGAGCCGCGTGGACTTTCAGGAACACTTCCTGCGTGACGTCCCGGGCGTCCTCGGCGTCGTTCGTGTAGCGCCCGACGAAGCGATAGAGCCGGACCCGATATCTCTCGACGAGAATCTCGAACGCGTCCGCGTCCTGCCCGAGCGCGGCACGGACGAGCTCGGCGTCGTCGCGTTCCGGCGCGGCCTTCACGAACGGGAGACCCGCGCCCGGGCGCCCTGCCCGGGTGGCGAGAGGATCGCGACGGCATGGTCCTCGTCCGCGTTCAGGAGCAGCCTCAGGACCGACCCGCCCGTGACCTTCGGCACGTCGATCACGCGGACGACCGCCTCGAGGTCGCGGAACTCCGGCGCGAGCTCGACGAGCACGCTCGGCGAGTCCCTGAGGAACGCCTCGCGAAAGCGGATGTCGGGATCGTCCGGAAAGAGCGGCAGGTAGCGGATCGACGCTTCGACGAGGTCCTGGAAGAAATGGGTCCCGAACGAAAGGTCCGGGACGTACGCCCCGCGCCGGCGCGCGATCTCGATCAGGGCCGCCGCGTTGTGGATGTCCGAGTACCCGACGGGGACTCCGAGCCGGAGGTCGCCGCGGCTCCCCCATCGCCCGGGTCCCATGAGGATGAACTGGCGTTTCGGGAGCAGCTTGTTCATGCGCCCGACGGCCTGGCCCACGCGCCGGAGCGAGGCCGCGTCGGGCAGGGCCGCGTAGCCATCCGGGTCGACGTAGACGATGTGTGTGAGGTCCGGCACGCGGCCGTTCGAGACGAAGCGCCTCGCCTCGAAGATCACGCGGTCGCCCGAGAGGTCGGAGGGGATCGCGGCGGCCGCGGACTCCTCCGCGAAGCTCTGCGGCCGGCACTGGAGGAGGTAGAGGTCCTTCCCGTCGGACGCGAACTCGATGTCAACGGGGCCGTGCGTCTTCTCGCTCAGGACGCGGAGCAGGGTGCGCATGCGGGAGAGGAACGGCGTCGACTCGAGGAGCGTTTCGAACGTCGCAATGAACCGGCCCTTCTTCGACGCCCAGTCCAGGAAATACGGCCGGTGGACGCCGGTCTCGTCGGACACGGAGAGGATCTGCTCGACGCCCGGGATGTCCGCTCCGCACTCGTCGAGGAGACGGTCGAGCTCCATCGTCTCGAACGTCCCGGACTGAAGGTCGATGACGTCCACCTTCCGGGGCGCGTAGCGGACGACCTCTTCGGGAGTGACGTTCACGCGCAGGCCGGGCTTCCCCGGCGCAACGAGGATCGGGTAGTCGTCTCCGACTCGATCCACCGCACGCGTTCCGAGTCCCGCCACGAGCCGCACGAGCCCGTCCTCGCGCGCGATCCGGGGCGACCAGCGGAACTCGTTATTCGAGAACGCAACACCCGCGAACGTCGGAAGGAAGTACCTCCCGACGCGGCTCCCGACGACTTCCTGCAGGAGGATGCCCATCTCCTCGTGGACGTCGAGGAGCCCGCGTTCGGCGCGGTACTCCAGCGGGTCGGGGCCGAACACCGAGGCGTAGACCTCCGCGATCGCGTCCAGCAGGGCCGCGAGGCGTTCGGGCTTCGGGCCCTGGTTCGCGAGGAAGAGGCTCTTGTACTTGCCCGAGAAGGCGGCCCCGACGCGGTCCTCGAGAAGGCTCGAGCTGCGCACGATGAGCGGCCGGTCGCCGAAGTCGTCGAGGGCGACCGAGAGGCCCTTGACGATCTCGGGCGAGAAATGGGAGTTCTTGAAGACCTGGATGACGTGCGGGTATTCGCGCCGAACCTGGTCGATCTCGAGGTACTTGCGGTCGTAGAGGTCGTCGAGCTGGTTGAACTCGATGAAGTCGAGGATCGCGTCCGACGAGACGTACCACGTCTTCGGAATCCGGATCTCGCCGAGCGCGTCCGCGAACTCCGTCGACTTCTTCACGATCTGGGCCGCGAGGAACAGGCCGGAGGCCTTCCCGCCCACGCGGCCGTAGCTTCTCGGCGGCGAGATCACGTGGCGCACGAGCTCGAAGAAGTCCGCCGTGTCGATGAAGTCCTTCGCGACGTCCACGAACCCGAGGTCGTCGGTCAGAAACCGCCGCGCGAGGGACACGCGAAGCTCGACCTGGACGGTGCGCGAGAGCTGCCGGTCGTCGAGGTGGGAGTCGTGGAAGCGCGCGAGCGCCTGCGCGAGCTCGGCGGTGGACGTGCCCGGGTTCTCCGCGGCGCGGAGAAGGAAGTCCGCCTTGTCGTCGCGGATCCACTTCTGGATGCACGAGCGGATCTCGGCGGGCGAGAGGTGCTCGGAGGCGAGGCGGAACGCCGCGTCCGCGACGCCGAGGAGGTGCTCGGCGCTCCGGCGGGGCGAGGGCCGGTTCTCGTCGGACTCGAGCGGCCCCTGCCCGCCCGCAAAGTGCGGGAGGAGGTCCTGGGCGCCGGCTACGCCGTCCCAGCAGAGGTAGTTGATCATCCGCCGCGAGAGCCGGACCAGGTGGCGCGGATCCGTCTGGCGGAGGAAGTCGACGATGATCCGCCATTCGCCGCCCGGAGCGTCCGCGGGTCCGTCCTCGCGGCGGCCGTGGAGCGCGTCGAGGAGACGCCGCTCGAGGAGGAGCTGTCCGAGCCGCTCGGCGACCGCGTCGAGGAGGCGGCGCTCCTCATTGAGAAACGGCCCCTCGTCCGAGGCGGGGCGCTCCTCCCCGTAGAAGACCTCGAGGGTGCCCGCGGCGTCGCCCTGGACGCGGATCAGCGCGGCCTGCCTCCACGGGGAGGCGACGGCGCCCGGCGGCCCGTACACGGTTCCGTCCACCGTGAGGCGCGCGAAGCAGGTCGCGGGGAACCGCCAGCCGGCCGGGAGGATCTGGACGACCTTGCGGAACACCTCGTCCAGCGAGGCCTGGGGCTTCTTGCACGCCTCGTTGACGCGATAAATCGTGCTGAGCTCTTTGGCCCGCTCCTGGAGCGCCTCGAGGAGGTGATCGCCCGGCGTCGTCACGTGAGGCCCCAGTTTACCGGGACGCCGCCGGGCGGAAGGACCCTAGACCCAGCCGCGGTCCCGGGAGGCCTTTGCGACCCTGCTGACCGCGATCACGTAGGCCGCGTCGCGCATGTAGAGCTTTTTGGACGCCGCGAGGTCCGCGACGTCGTGGAACGCCTTCGTCATCTTGCCGTCGAGCTTCGTGAGGACCTCTTCCTGCGTCCAGTAGTAGTTCATGTTGCTCTGCACCTGCTCGAAGTAGCTGCAGGTGACGCCGCCGGCGTTCGCCAGGAAGTCCGGGATCACGAAGATGCCGCGCTCCTTGAGCACCGCGTCGGCCTCGGGCGTCGTCGGGCCGTTCGCGCCCTCGACGACGACCTTCACGCGCTTGCCGATCTTCCTCACGGTCTCGCCCGTGACCTGGTTCTCGATCGCGGCCGGGATCAGGATGTCGACGTCCTCGGCGATCCAGTCGCCGCCGGGCTTGACCTCGTAGCCCAGCGCCTTCGCCTTGGCCTTGTCGATCCCGCCGAAGTGGTCCGTGATTCCCATGAGCTGGGCGCCGTCGACGCCCGACTCCTTGCGGAACGTGTAGGACGTCTGGTCGCCCTGGTCCCACGAGGAGACCGCGACGACCGTGCCGCCCATCCTCGTGTAGAGCTGGATCGCGTACTGCGAGACGTTGCCGAACCCCTGCACGGAGGCCTTCGTCTTCGCGATGTCGATCCCGAGCTTCTTGAGGGCCTCGCGCAGCGTGTAGATGGCCCCGTAGCCCGTCGCCTCGGTGCGGCCGAGCGAGCCGCCCAGCCCGACCGGCTTGCCCGTGATGAAGCCGGGGCCGCGGTGGCCGTGGATCGTCTCCCACTCGTCCATCATCCAGACCATGTGCTGGGGCGTCGTCATGACGTCCGGGGCCGGCACGTCGATGGCGGGCCCCACGTTCTTGGCGACCTGGCGGACCCAGCCGCGGCAGATGCCTTCCTGCTCGCGCGCGGAGAGGTTGTGCGGGTCGCAGATCACGCCGCCCTTGGCGCCGCCGAGCGGGATGTCGACGACCGCGCACTTCCACGTCATCCACATGGAGAGGGCGCGGACCGTGTCGATCGTCTCCTGCGGGTGGAAGCGGATGCCGCCCTTGCTGGGGCCGCGCGCGTCGTTGTGCTGAACGCGGAAGCCGCGGAACACCTTGACCTTCCCGTCGTCCATGCGGACCGGGATCGCGAACCAGTATTCGCGCAGCGGCCACCGGAGGAGGTCGCGGGTCGGAGCGTCGAGCGCGAGGATGTCGGCGCTCTTGTCGAACTGGGTCTGGGCCATTTCGAAAGCGTTAAACGAGCCTGTCATCTGGTTCTCCCCTGTCTTCCTTCCTGTTTCTGCGTATCCTGAGGGATCGGCGGGCGTCCCCGAAGAGACGTCGCAGACGTGGGACGCATTCATATCAAGTGTAGGGAGAGCCCCGCGGACCCGGCCATGAGGCGGGTGAATCAGGCGCCGAAAGGCGCTACGCTTAAGATCCGGTCGTGATCCGGTTCGAGAGGGCTGTCAAGCGCTACGGCGACAAGACGGCCCTCGCGGACCTCACCCTCGAGATTCCCGCCGGCGCGCTCTTCGCTCTCGTCGGCCCGAACGGCGCGGGCAAGACGACCGCGATCGGCCTCCTCACCGGCCTCCTCTCCCCCACCTCGGGCCGCATGTTTCTCGCCGGCATCGACGTCGCGAAGGAACCCGTCGCCGCGAAGGCGAAGCTCGGTTTCGTCCCCGACCGGCCCTACCTCTGGCCGAAGTGGACGCCGCGCGAGACGCTCCGCTTCGTGGGCGCCGTCTTCGGCGCGCGCGGCGCCACGCTCGAGGCGCGGATCGATGCCGAGCTCGCGGCCTTCGACCTCGCGGCCGTCGCGGACGCGCAGAGCGAGACGCTCTCGCACGGCACGCGGCAGCGCGTGGCGCTCGCACAGGCGCTCCTGCACGACCCCGAGGTGCTCGTCCTCGACGAGCCGATGGTGGGCCTCGACCCCATCGCCCAGCGGAGCCTCGGCGTGCGCCTGCGCGCCCTCGCGGCCCGCGGCTCGGCCGTGCTCCTCACGACGCACCAGCTCGCGCAGGCCGAGGAGCTCGCGACGGACGCGGGCCTCCTGTTCGACGGGCGTCTCCTCGCGCGCGGAGCGCCCGGGGCGCTCCGCACCGCGTCGGGTGTCACGGGGGCACTTTCGGACGTCTTCTTCGCGCTCGCCGGGGTTCCGCCGGCGTGAACGGCGTCTATCGGGCCAACGCCGCGCGCGCCGCGGCGCGGTCGATTCTCGGCGCCCGGGGCCGCGCCCGGATTCCCGCCCTCGCGGGCCTCTTCTCGCTCGCCCTCTTCGTGGCGCTCGAGGTCGTCGGGCTGGAGGCGGCGGTCCGGGCCTCCGCGGCCGCTCTCGCGTACCTCCCCGAGCTCCGGCCTCTCTACCTCGTCGAACGGCTCCTCGCGGGTGCGTTCGGCGCCGCCGCGGCGCTCGTCCTCCTCGGGTCCCTCACGACGGCCGTGTCGACGCTGTTCCTCTCCGAGGAGCTCCTCGCCCTCGCGGTGTTCCCGATCCCGCACCGCCGCCTCCTCGCGCGCCAGGCCGCCCTCACGCTCGCGCTCGCGTCGGCGCCGTCGCTCCTCCTCGCGCTTCCCGCGCTGGGCGTCGCTGCGGCCGCGTCGCGCGCCCCGCTCCTTGCCGCCTGGGCCGGTCTCCTCTCCGCCACCGGCCTGTTCCTGCTCGCCGGATCGCTCGGGATCGCGGGCGCGCTCGTCCTCGTGCGGATCGTCCCGGCGCGCCGGGCACGGCTCTTCTCCGCGCTTCTCTCGGCGCTGGGCCTCTCGGCCGCTCTCGTCGGCTTCCGCGCGGCGCGCCCGGAGCGCTTGCTCGATCCCGTGGAGGCGCTCGGCCTCCTGCAGTCGTTCGGCGCGTCGGCGCCTCCCGCTCCCGGGGCGAGCCCGGTGGCCTGGGCCGCGCGCGGCGCGGCGCTCGGGCTCGCCGGCGATCCGGCCGGTCTCGTGCCGGGAGCGGTGTTGCTCGTGCTCGGACTTGCCGCGGCCGCCCTCGTGCCGGCGGTGCTCGCCGGCGTTCACCGGACCGTATGGCGCGACGTGCGCGAGGCTTCGTCCGGCGCGACCCGTCCCAAGCGGCGGCGCCCCGCCCGCTCGCTCCGCGGCGTCCTCCTGCGTGCCGAGGTCGCCACGGTCCTGCGCGACGCGTCGACCCCCGCGCAGCTCGGGTCGCTGGCCGCCGTGTTCCTCCTCGACCTCCTGAACGTGCGCCTTCTCCCGACGTCCGATCCCGCGGCCCGCGACCTCGTCGCCGGCCTGCAGACCGGGCTGTCGCTGTTTCTCGTGTCCGCCCTGTCGCTGCGATTCGCCTATCCCGCCGTCTCCACGGACGCCCGCGCGGCCGCGGTGCTGCGGTCGCTGCCTCTCGCCCCCCGCCTTCATCTCCTCGCCCGCTGGGCGGCCCGCGCGATTCCTGCCGTCCTCGCCGCGCTCGTTCTGACGGGCGCGAGCCTCGCGGTCCTCAAGCCCGGGGCCGCGACGACGGGCGCCGCCCTCGCGGTCGCGCTCGCCGGCGGCCTCGCGATCCCGGCGCTCCACACCGGCCTCGGCGGCCTCTTTCCGCGCTACGACGCTCCGAACCCCGTGGCCGTCGCGCTCGGGCCCGGCGGCCTCTTCGCGCTGGTCCTGTCCACGGGCCTCTCCCTGTTCGCGACGGTCGCGGTGTCGGCGGAACTGCGGACGCTGCTGGGCGCGCTCGTCCACTTGCGGATCGGGCCGTGGCCGCTGCTGGTTGGATTTCTCTGCGCGGCCGCGATAGCGGCCGCGGTTCCGATGGCCCTCGCAGGCCGCTCGCTCGAGCGACAGGACCTCAGCATCGGCTGACCTTCTCAGAAGATTTTCTTAGAAAGGTGAACGAGCGACGCGCTCGTCGAACAGACTCACCGCACCGGGTTGAGCGGCGGTTCGCCCGCGAAGAACCGCGCGATCTCCGTGCAGGCGAGTCGCGCCATCGCGAGGCGCGTTTCCGTCGTGGCCGAGCCGAGGTGCGGAAGAAGCACGACGTTCGGGAGTCCGAGAAGGGCCGCCTCGATCTGCGGCTCGCGCTGGAACACGTCGAGGCCTGCGCCGAAGAGATGCTTCGAGTGAAGGGCAGCGGCGAGCGCCTCCTCGTCCACGATCGGGCCGCGCGCGGTGTTGACGAGAATCGCCCCCTCCGGAAGCCACGAGAGCTCCACGGCACCGAAGCGGCCCCTTGTGGCATCCGTCAACGGAGCGTGAATGGACAACACGTCCACTTTCAAAAGAAATTCTCTTAGCTCTCTCTCTCCCTGGTCTTTCTCGAACGAAACCACCTTCATCCCGAACGCCTCGCCCCGCCGTGCGACGGCGCGGCCGATGCGGCCCATGCCGTAGATGCCCAGGGTCTTCCCCGCGAGCAAGACGCCGAGCAGTTCCTGCGGCTTCCAGCCGTCCCACGTGCCCGAGCGGGCGAGCGCCTCGCCCTCGTGCAGGCGCCGCGCGACGGCGAGGATCAGCGCGAAGGCGAGATCGGCCGTGGCGTCCGTGAGGACGTCCGGCGTGTTCGTGACGAGAACTCCCCGCGCGCGGCAGGCCGCGAGGTCGACGTGGTCGACGCCCACCGAGTGGCTCGCGACGATACGCACCCGCGGAGCCGCCGCGAGCACCTCCGCCGTGATCCGCTCGCGCGGAGTCGGGAGGAGCGCGTCCGCATCCGCGAGAAGCGGCCACTCGGCGCGCGGGAGACTGCCGGCGCCCGTGACGACGGCGTGTCCGGCGAGAAGGTCCTTCGTCGAAGGCTCGACGAGCGGCTGGCCGACGAAGACCTTCACGGCGCCTTGTACGGCCGCACGAGGAGCCAGCCCGCGAGGAAGACGCCTCCACCCGCGAAGAACATCCGCTCCTCGTATCTCAGGTCGTCGCGAAAGAGGCCGATGGCGAGCCCGACGCCCACGAGCACGATCCCGACGAGCTGCAGCGCGCGGCCGATCGAGAACCTCAATCCACCGCTCCCGCCGGCCGCGCGGGGCGCGGGCGCTCCGTCACGCGCACGGAGGCGAGGGTGTCGTCCTGCTCCGTTCGGTCGAAGAGGTCCATCCCCTCGCGGACCCGTCCGAACACCGTGTAACCGCCGTCGAGGTGCAGCTGCGGCGCGAGCGTCGCGAACCACTGCGAGCCGCCCGTGTCGGGTCCGGACAGGGCCATGCCCACGGCGCTACGCGCGTAACGGAGGGGGTTGATCTCGTCGCGGATCGCGTAACCCGGGCCGCCGCTCCCGTCTCCGCGCGGATCGCCGGTCTGGACGACGAAGTCCGGGACGACGCGATGGATCACGCGGCCGTCGAAGAAGCGCTTCGCGGCGAGGGCGCGGAAGCTCTCGACCGTCATCGGCGCCTCCTCGGCGTCGAGGTCGAGGACGGCGGCGCCCCGCGCGGTCTCGACCGTGGCCGAGAAGAGCGACTCATTGGCCGCCCGAGCCAACCGGCCGTAATCCGCTTCGGTGAGCCGCGTTTTCACAGAAATCGGGCGGAACGAGGCGGCCGCGGCGCCGTATTTCTCGACGAGAAGGCGCCGGGCCTTGTCCCGCGTCACGGCGTCGGCGTCGTCCGCGTGGGCGGCCACGAGAGCTCGACCCGCTTCGCCCCGCGCGGCGGCGGCGTCGAGCGCGCCGACCGTGAAGTCCGGCTCGTTCGAGTCGAACGCGGCATCGAAGGCGGACTTCCAGGCGCGCCGGGGCTCCTCGCCGCCCATCTCGAGGAGGGGCGCAGCTTCCTCGAGCGCTACTTCGCGCACCGCAGGGTCGCGGTCAGAGAGGCCCGCAAGGAGCCAGAAGAGAGCCCGGGGAGGAGATTTCTTTGAAAGTGAAGAAAGGACTGCCGCCCGAACGCGCGGCGCGCGGTCCGAGAGAAGCGTGACCACGAGGGGATCATTTGAAGAAATCCCCTCTTTGTCTCTTTCTCCTTCTCTGAGGAATTCCAGCGCCTCGGCGGCGCCGAGACGCTGCTCGAGCGTCCCGCCGACGATCTCCTTCTCGAGGCGCGCGGCGGCCCTCTCGGGCGCCGTCGCCGCGTCGAGGCGCGTGACGGCGACGAGAGCCGCCTGCCCCCTCCACCCCTTTCGAAGCAGGTTCTCCTCGAGCGCCGCACGCGACTCCGGCGAGTCCGGCAGCGCGCCGAGGAGACGCAGCGCGGCGATTGCGACGCCCGGGAGTCCGTCGTTCGCCCGGGCGACCGCGGCCGCGCGCGCGGTTCGAGTCAGGTCCGAGGATTCGGAGAAGAGATTCTTCTTAGAAAGTGAATGCAGCGCACCCAGCACCTGCACAGCAATCGAAACGTCCGGGCTGCGGGCGAGGGTGAGGAGATCCGATGCACTCTCTTCGTCTCCGATAATCCCCAACCCCCGCGCCGCCCACGCGACCTCGTCACTCGAGGGTGCGGCCGCCCCCTCTCCCTTCATTCGAAGAACCGCGCGAAGCGCGGGCGCCGATTCCCGTTGCGGCTTGCGCGACAAGGAATAGACCACCGCTCGCCTGAGCTCGGGAGCAAGAGATTCTTCTCCGAACGTCGCCGCCAACGCCGCGACCGTCCTCGCTTCGGGCCTGCGGAACATCGCGAGCGCGCTCGCGGCGCGTGTCGACGTGACGCCGTCGCGCGCCGCGAGAAAGGCCAGCAGCGCGTCCGTCGCTTCCCTGCCGCCGAGCTTCCCGAGCGCCTCGGCGGCGTTCGCGGCGGCCGCGGCGTCCTCGTCCCGGAGCGCTTTCACGAGGAGGGGCACGAGGCGCGCATCGCCCGAGAGGCCCCCCGCGAACGCCGCCGCGCGGCGGACGGAAGCCTCGGGATCGGCCAGCAAGGGCGGGATCAGGATCGACGCGTCGGGATCCCGAAGGCGGCCCGCGGCAAGCGCCGTTTTCGCGCGCAGCCACGGGTCCGGCGACGCGGCCATGCGGCCTGCGAGAAGCGGGTCGTAGGAGCGCCGGTCCTCCATCGCGAGAAGGCGCGCGTAGCCATGGAGGCGCTCGCGGTACGTGCCCCTCGGCGGGCCTGGCGCGCCGCCGAAAGACACGCAGCCGGCAACGGCGAGGAGAACGCCAGCCGTGGCTGCGGCGCGGCGCCCGCCGTGGGTCAAAGGCCGACGAGGAGCCGGTCCCCGAGCACCGCCGGCAGCCCGGCGCGCTCGATCTTCCGGCGGGTAGTCGCGACGTCGTACGGGACACGGTCGAAGTGGACGACGCCCGCGTCCGAGTCGTAGATCGCGTACGCGGCGCGCGGGTTACGGTCGCGCGGCTGGCCCACGGAGCCGGGGTTCACGAGGTAACGCTTCTCCGGGTCGAGGCGCAGCTTGTAGCGGGGGTCGCGCACGGCCTCGACGCGGATGCCGCCGGGCTCCAACGTGAAGATCGACGGAATGTGGCTGTGGCCGAAGAAGCACAGGTTGACGCCCTCGGCGAGCCGGTGCATCTGCACGAAGTTCAGCGACGCGTCGAAGTCCGAGAAGATGTACGCGTCCTCGTCCAGCGGCGAGCCGTGGCACACGACGAACTTCCCGTCGACGACCTCGGGACCCGGGGCGAGCTTCCTCAGGAAGTCGGCGTTCTCGCGCGAGAGTCGGTCCGTCGTCCAGCGGGCGGCCTCGAGAGCGGGCGGATTGAAGAGCGCGCCCTCCTCGACGCCCGAGACGACCTTGTCGTGGTTTCCCCGGATTGCGTACGTCGGGCGCCGGAACTTGCGGTAGCGGTCGAGGACCTTGTTCGGGTCGGCGGCGTACCCGACGAAGTCCCCGAGGCAGATGACGCGCTCGAATTTCTTGCGCTTGACGCGCCGGAGGACGGCCGTCAGCGCCTCGTCGTTCGAATGCAGATCGGAGATGATCAGGTAGCGCACGTCAGGCCGCTCCGTCCGGGGCCGTCAGCGGCGGTGCCGCGAGATCCGCCAGCCGGCCGGCCACATCGGCCGCAGTCATGTCGCGTGTCACGTCGAGCGTCCAGCTTGCCATTCTATAGGATGGGAGACGCGCCTCCCAGAGCTCCCGCGCACGCTCCCCGGAGGAAAACAGGGGCCGGTCCGCGGTCTTCCCGGCCAACCGCTCGGCGATCAACGGAAAGGGGACGTCCAGGAAGATGGAGAGCCCGTGCGCCCGCACGAACTCGCGATTTTCGGGAAACGTGAACGTCCCGCCGCCGAGCGCGACCACGGCCGCCCCGATCGACGCCGTTCCGCGCAGAAGCTCGGCCTCGCGCTCGCGAAACCACGGTTCGCCCCGCGTCTCGAACGTCTCGCGGATCGTCTGCCCCGCCATCGCCTCGAACGCGAGGTCGAGATCGACGAACGGAAGGCCTAACAGCCCGGCGAGGAGCCGCCCGGCGGTCGTCTTGCCGCTGCCCATGAAGCCGACGAGGTAGATGCGCCCCGGCGCGGCCGCCACGCGCGGGCCTCCGGTCAGCCCGGTCCGTGCTTGAGGAGCCAGCGCTCGAGCCACTTCGTGGAGAAGCGCCCCCGCCGCACGTCCGGGTCGTCGAGGAGCCGCAGGTGGAGCGGGATCGTCGTCTTCACGCCCTCGACGATGAAAAGCTCCAGCGCGCGCCTGCCGCGGGCGAGCGCCTCCTCGCGGTCCCGGCCGTGGACGATGAGTTTCGCGATCAGTGAGTCGTAGTACGGCGGGATCTTCCAGCCCGAGTATGCGGCCGTGTCGACGCGGACGCCGGGTCCGCCCGGGAGGTGAAACGTCGTGATCGTTCCGGGCGACGGTGCGAACGTGACGGGGTCCTCCGCGTTAATGCGGAACTCGATCGCGTGCCCGCGCGGCTTCCAGCCGGCCCCGTCCCCGTCGCCGGGCGTCGGGCCGAAGGACAGGGGCTCCCCCGCCGCGACGCGAATCTGCTCCTTCACGAGGTCGAAGCCCGTGACCATCTCGGTCACCGGGTGCTCGACCTGGATGCGGGTGTTCATCTCCATGAAGAAGAACGACCCGTCCTCGTCGAGAAGAAACTCAACGGTGCCGGCGCCGACGTAGTTCACGGCCCGCGCGCACGCGACGGCCGCCGCTCCCATCTTCGCCCTCAGGGCGTCGGAAAGCGCCGGCGAAGGCGACTCCTCCATGATCTTCTGGTGCCGGCGCTGGAGCGAGCACTCGCGCTCGCCGAGGTGGACGACGCGTCCGTGGCTGTCTCCGAAGATCTGGATCTCGACGTGGCGCGGCTCGGCGAGGTACTTCTCGAGGTAGAGGCTGCCGTTGCCGAACGCACGCTCGGCCTCCCGCGTCGCGAGCTCGAAGGCCGCGGCGAGCTCTTTGTCGTTACGCGCCACGCGCATCCCGCGCCCGCCGCCTCCGGCGACCGCCTTCAGGAGCACGGGGTACCCGATCCGTTCCGCGAGGCGCATCGAGTCCTCGATCGAATCGAGCGGGCCCGCACTTCCGGGGACCGTCGGCACGCCGGAGTCCTTGACGGTCGATTTCGCGACCGCCTTGTCTCCCATGCGCCGGATCGAGTCGGGCGACGCGCCGATCCACTTCAGGCCGACTTCCTCGAGGATCTCGGCGAAGTGCGCGTTTTCCGCGAGAAAGCCGTACCCGGGGTGCACGGCATCGGCCCCGGTGATCTCGGCCGCCGCGACGAGCGACGTGATGTTCAGATAGGAGCCGGACGGCGCGGGCGGCCCGATGCACACCGACTCGTCCGCGGCACGGACGTGGAGGGCGTCACGGTCGGCCTCCGAATGGACGGCCACCGTCGCGACCCCCAGCTCCTTGCAGGCGGCGATGATGCGGAGCGCGATCTCTCCACGGTTGGCGACGAGTACCTTCTGGAACACGTCGCCTCAGCGGGGCTGGATCGCGAAGAGTTTTTCGCCGAACTCGACCGGCTGCGTGTTCTGCGGGTAGATCGCCACGATCGTCCCCGCCACGTCCGCCTCGATTTCGTTCATGAGTTTCATCGCCTCGACGATGCAGAGCGTCTTGCCTTTCTCGACGACGTCGCCGACCTTGACGAACGGCTCCGCGTCGGGATTGGCCGCGCGGTAGAACGTCCCCACGATGGGCGACGTGAGGACGTGGAAGCCTTCGGTCTCGCCCGAGCCCGGCGGGCCGGGCGCGACGCGGGCGACGGCGGGCGGCCCTGCGGCCGGCGCGGCGGGCGCGGGCAGGGAGACAGGCTCCGCGAACACCGCCGGCTCCCAGCCGCGCGGGCCCGCGGCCGGGACCCGTGGGGCGCCCTCGATCCGCAGACGGAAGCCCGCACGCTCGATCTCGAGACCCGCGAGCCCGCGGCGCGACACGAGGTCCACCAGTTCCTTGATTTCCTTGACGTTCATGTGTCCTCTCGGTTCGTTTCCCGAATTCTCTCTCGACGCTCAGCGAACCGCGGGGCCCAGGGCGCGGGCGGTGCGTTCGGCTTCCCATCGCACCTCGCCCAGGATCGCGTCGGGGTCCACGTGCAGGATGAGCGAATAGTCGTCGCTCACGCGGGACACGATGGCGGTGCCGTTGGCGCCGGCAAGGGCGAGGCTGCGCAGGCGTCCCGCGCCGACCTCTCCCGCCGAGCGGCCGACGTTGTTGAGGAAGGAGGTCAGCTCGGCGACGAGGACCTCCTGTGAGCTCTCGCGAGCGCCCGGACCGGCCGTCACGACGGGCAGGCCTTCGAGGTCGGCCAGGGTGGCGGCCCGGATCCCCTCCGTCGATTCGACGAGCGCGCGGATCATCGCGTGGAGATCGTTCGCGGTCGCTTCCGTGCGCTTCGGGAAGCGCCGGGCGAGCCGGCGAAGGTGCGGGCGGTCGCGACGCTCTGCGGGGATGGCCGCGGCCTTGTCGCGCAGGGCGCGGGCGCGCGCTTCGTCCGCCTCGGTCTCGGCGAGCGTCCGGTACGTCTCGCGTGCGTCGGCCGCGAAGCCCTGCTTCTCGTAGAGCGCCGCGAGCGTCGGCGTTACGAGCGGCGGCTCGGCAAAGGCGGGCGGCGGCGGGACGGGGTCGGGAGTCTCCGCGGCGGCCGGAGCCGGCGCCTCGGGCAGGGCTGCGGCGGGCTCGGGCGCCGAGCCGACGCGGTAGAGGTCCACCGGAAACTGGAACGGCGCGGTCGGAACATCGTCGAGGTCCACTTCCGGCGGAGAGACCTCGAACGGGGCCGGCGGGGCCGGGACGTCCAGCGCCGGAGCCGTCTCGCGGACCTGGGCAATCGGCGCCGTGAACGGAGAGACCTCGAGGGCGGGCGCGGCCGGCTCGGGCGTCGTCTGAAGGAAGAGGTCGTCGGGCGGAGGCGGCGGCGCCGGGGGCGGCGGCACGACCGGGATGGGCCGGGACCTCTCCAGAGCGCGCGCGACCGAAGCGCCGTCGTAGGTGAGGGCCATCGGGTCGGCGGTCCGCGCCCCCACCGGGAAGGGGGGTGCCGTCGCCTCGGGCGCGCGCGTCTCGAGCTTTCTGAGGAGCGCGGCGCGGCGGAGCGTGCTCGAGGAGGCAGCGCCGGGCAGGAACCCCGGCGGCGCTTCGGCCGCGGGGCGGGCTCCGCTGCGGAACCCGGCGCGCTCGCTCACGGCCGCCGACATCTCCAGTTCGAGGCGCGCGATGATTTCGTTCACGTCGCGGTCCCCGGCCTTGAGGCCACGGTAGAGCTTCAGCTTCTTGATCGCCTCGATCTTGTCGCCCTTGGCGAGGTAGACCTCGGCGAGCTGCCGGATCGCGACGAGGTTCTCGCGGTCGATCCGGAGCGCGTTGTTGAACGCCCGGATCGCGTCCTCGAGACGGTCGAGCTGCTGGTACGTCTTCCCGAGGGCGACGTGCCCCGCGACGGAGTTCGCATGGAGGGCGAGGCCGCGTTCGAGCGTGATGACCGCGTCTCGGTACTTCCCGTGCCGCCGGAACTCCTCCGCCAGCGCCAGGAACTGGCGCGACGTGGGATCCCGCTGGAGGAGCCGTTTCAGCTCCTCGAGACGGGTCACGGGCTGGGACGGGCCGCCGAAGAGAGCCATGTGTTTCGATCCGTCTCCGAGTCTACGGCATCCGGTTCCGAGACAGTTCGGGCCGCCCGGAGGCGGCCCGAACCCGGGAGATACGTGAAAATCTACTTCAGGGGACGATCTGGAGCGTGTAGAGGCGGCTCGCCGTGTTGGCGGCCGCATCGATGACGCTGACGAGCACGGTGGCCGTTCCGGCGGTCGTCGGCGTCCCCGAGATCGCGCCGGTGGCGGCGTTCATCGTCAAACCCGTGGGAAGGCCGGTCGCGGACCACGTAAACGGCGGCCCCGCTCCGCCAGACGCCACGACGCCGATCGGGCCGTAGACGACCGCGACCTGCCCGTTCGGAAGCGAG
This sequence comes from Acidobacteriota bacterium, assembly GCA_039930645.1. Taxonomy (GTDB): domain Bacteria; phylum Acidobacteriota; class Thermoanaerobaculia; order UBA5066; family UBA5066; genus Fen-183. The sequence continues at coordinate 12,924 of JBDTTJ010000006.1, read as the reverse complement.
GGCGTGACGATCTGAAGGGCCGCGCGGCACGTCGTGTCGAGCGGGTGGTAGACGAGGACGTTCGGGAGGTCGACCGAGCACTTCGTGAGCGTGTTCGTGACCCGGATGCCGAACGACGTCGAGACGTACATGAGGCCGGTGATCGGACCGCCCGCCGAGCAGTTCTGCTGGTTGAGAGCGTTGTTCGGAACCGCGGGCGCCGCGAACGTCAGGACCGTCGGGTTCGAGACGGACGCGTTGTTGACCGGCGTGTTCGGCACCGGAACGCCGTCCTTGATGAGCGTGACCGTCATGGGGGCCTGGAAGTTCGTCCCGACGAGCGTGATCGTCGCGGGCGACCCGGCGCCCGGGTACAGCGTGCCGTCCTGACTCAGGTTCGACGGCGAAGCGGTGGAGGCCGTCGGCGGGTCGCTGTGGTAGGCGAACGGCACCGAGATCGTGTTCGGGACGCACGTGACGCCCGGGAACGAGAGGTCGATGAAGCCGTCCGTGTTCAGGCAGCTCAGCGAGCCGCCGAGCAGCGTCTGGAGCGACGGCATCGTCACGATGATCGAGGTGTTCGACACGCTGGTGACCTGGAGGGACGTGAGCGGCGTGCTCGAGGATGCGAGGCGGAAGTTCGCGAACGTCGGCTCGGGAAAGTTGTTGCCCGAGATCACGACCGTCGTCGGCTGCGTCGTGCTTCCGACGGACGGCGATGCGACGCTGGCGACCGGGCACGAGTAGTACTTGAAGCACGACGTGCACTTGGCCGTCTTGCCGGTCGATGGATTCACGATCACGATGTCGACGAGCTGCCCCGCGAGACAGGCGTTCCCGCCGTTCGCAACCGGAGTGTTGAAGATGATCTGCGTCGGGGACACCTGAATGGGTTGGGCCGCTTCCACGCGCTGCGCGCCGCAGGCGAGGCCGCCCGTCAAGAAGACCTGCATCGGGAACTGGAAGTTCGTGCCGAAGAGGGTGACGCGCGTCGACTGGTCGTTAGGGCCGGTGACCGGCGAGTTGCCGTAGATCGCCGGATCGAGCGCCTTTGCCGTGTAGACGAAGGCGCCGCCCACGCGGGCGCAGCGCTGCGAGGCGCTGCCGAGGTCCGTCACGACGACGTCGACGGTCTCGGGCACGTCCGACGTCGCGAGGACCCGGCGAGGCGTCGAGACCTGGAACGTGGTCGCCGTCGGACTCCCGACGAGCGTGCCGGGGCTGCCGCCGAAGTCGACACGAAGAAGGGACGGATTCGTCGGGAAGCCCGAGCCCGTGATCGTCACGACGTCGCCGCCGTCCGGGCTGCCCGAGGTCGGCTTGAGGCTCGTCACGTAGAAGTTCGGGTCGGCGTTACAGGCTCCCGTCGAGCCGCTGCCGCGGTACGTGAACGGCACGGGCGACGGCGCCGACTGCATGGAGACGAGCCCCAGGTCGCGTGTGACGACGACCGGGCAGGCCTCGGAGAAGGCCGGGTTGGCCAGCGTGTGGGCCGGCGTCGTGACCGAGATCTGCGTGTCCGACTGGCCCGTGATCTGCGCGGGAAGGCCGCAGAACGTGACCTGGGTCGTCGAGATGTTCACGCCGAAGTGGCTCCCGAGAATCACCACGATGTCGCCGCCGCCGGGCGAGCCGGCGATCGGGTTGATGGACGAGATCGACATCTTCTGGTCGGGCGCGATGCAGAAATACGTGAACTTGATGGGCGCCGTGACCGTCGCCCCGGCCGCCGAGACCACGACGTCGACGAGCTCGGGCACGGCCGCGTTCTTGAGATTCCGGATCGGAGTCCTGACCGTGATCGTGTTGTTCGCCCAGCTCACGAGAGAGGCCGGAGCGCCGCCGAAATAGACGATACCCGCCGTGTTTCCGAAGAGGCCTCCAAGGATGGTGACCGTGTCGCCGCCCAGGCAGCTTCCGCTCGTGGGCGAATAGGAGGACACGTAGGGGCCCAGCGTCGAAGCGCCCGAGTAGTTGATCGTGAGGCTGGCAGACCCGCAGTCGTAGACCGCCTTCACGTGAGCGGCGCCCGCGTTCTGGGAGAAGAGCGTGACGTCGGCATTCCCGGAGCTCGTCGTCTTCGAGACGGTCGGCAGGCCGTTCTCGGCGAAGACTCCGAGATCGGTCGTGAACTGCACGGACGATCCGTCGGGAACCACGGCGCCGCCCTTCGTCACCGCCGCGCGGACGACGACCTCGCTTCCCGCCACGGGCGAGAGGGACGTAGACAGCATCGCGATCGAAACCGTGCAGGTTCCGCCTGGAGGCCCGCCAGGGGGCTGGCTGCCCGTGGGCGACGTCGGCGTCTCCCCGGCGCAACCGGTGAGGAGGGCCACGAGGCCGGCGGCCACCGCGGCGGCCGGAAACGGGATTCTTCGCATGGGTTTCACCTCGTCACCGAACAAGCTGTCCCTCGATTCGGCCGGACGCAGCGCTGTAACGGAACGTGAGGTCGAACGTGGCCTCGTTCGACACGACGGCCTGACCCGAGAGCGTGTGGCCGTACCAGGTGACGTGGCCCGCCTGACGGATCGAGGTCCTCCCCGTCTCACGGTCGATGCCGCCGTTGAACGGGTAGAGCTGGTCGAGAGGAGACCGCAGCAGCGCGTCGGCGGTCATGTACTGGTAATTGTTCAGCGTCGACACGCCTCCCGCCGGCACGATGATGTTCCCGCCGAACGTCTCCGAAGCGGAGGCCTTCGTCCCGCCGTCGAGGCGGCTCCACTTCACGACGTAGCTGTCGATTTGCACGTCGAGGAATTGCACGGCCCCGGAGCCGGGCACCTTGAGGCGGCAGCGCAGCGTCGTCGTCTTGAACTGTACGGGGGTGCCTTCGACGAGCAGCTTCTCGAGGAGAAGCTCGGTGAACTCGCCGACCAGAAAGACCGGTGCGGCGTCGTCGCCCTGCGTGTTCGTCGAGCAGCCCGGGAGGAGCGCCAGGAGCAGGGCTCCGAGGGCCAGAACGGAGGAAGTCGTCTTCTTCATCGCACGCGCTCCTGTCAGCGGATGATCCGCGGAGTGATGAAGATCATGAGTTCGTCGGTGTTCTCGCTCTGGGTGCGACTCCGGAAGAGATTCCCGATGATCGGGATTTTCCAGAGCCCGGGGATCATCGATTGGCCGTCGTTGCTCGTGATCTTGAAGATGCCGCCGATGACCGCCGTCCCACCGTCGCGCACCATGAGGCGCGTCTTGGCGTCGCGCGTCGTGAGCGGGATGTTCTGGCCGCCGGCGATGTTGATGCCGACCGCGGGTTCGCGCTTCTGGACGGTCACGTCCATGATGACCGTGCCCTCGTTCGTGATCTGCGGGGTCACGTCGAGGCGGAGCGTCGCGTTGATGTAGAGGACGGACGTCGTGTTGTTGACCGTCGTCTGAACCGGGATCTGGAAGCCCGACTGGATGCTCGCGGACTCCCCCGTCTGCGTCTGGATTTTCGGCGTCGAGACGACCTTCACGAGGCCGCGCGACTCGGCCGCGTGGATCGAGGCGTCCAGCCGGAACGTATCGAGGACGTTCGCGAGCGAGAGGCTGAGGACCTGGGGCGCGCCGCTCGGGAGCGAGACGTTGCCCCCGACGTTTCCCGTGTTCGGGAAGACGAGGCCCGTCGTGTTGCCGTGAGCGGCGTCCGCGACTCCCTGGAAGCCCCACACGACGCCGATCTCGTTCGAGAACGTGCGGTTCGCCTCGATGATGCGGGCCTCGATCATGACCTGGGGGCTCGCGACGTCGAGGTTCTTGATCAGGTCGAGGACCGTCGGAAGATAGTCCGGCAGCTCCTTGATCACGAGCGTGTTCGACCGGGCGTCGACGAAGATGTCACCGCGCGACGACATGACCTTGCGAGCCGTTGCCGCCATCTCGGCCACGTTGGAGTACGAGATTTTCTGAAGGACCGTGCGGAGCGGGCGATTCTTGTCCTGCGCCGCCGAGAACGCGAGCCGCGCCTGCTCCTCCTGCAGGAGCTTGTTCGACGACGCGATCCGCATGACGTTGCCTTCGAGCACGTAGCCGAGCTGGTTGATCTTGAGGATCAGCTCGAGCGCCTGGTCCCATGGGATCTCCTGCAGGCTCACCGTGACCGTGCCGCGCACGTCGGGGTCGAGGACGATGTTGAGCTGGGTGAGCTCGCTGAACCTCTGGAGCGTGTCCTTGATGTCCGCGTCCTTGAGGTTGAGCGTGATCGGCTCGCCCGTGTACTGCTTGTCGCCGGCGCCGAGCGTACGCGCCTCGAATGGATTCGCGATCTCGCGCGGCTTCCCGGCCGCGTCCTGCTGGTTCAACAGCGCCTCGGCCGCCTCGATGAGCGCCTTGTCCTCGGACGTCTTCCGCCGCTTCGGCGCCGCCTCGGCCGCGGGGGGAACGGGGCGGGAGGCGGCTGCCGCCACGGGCGCGGGCTTCTCCGCCGGGATCAGCCGGATCTCGGGCGTCGCCGTCACGATGTGCGGCGTGTCGGACACGGCGGGCGCGGCCTTCACGACCGGCTCGACCGAGTCCTCGACTTCGTGCTTTTCGTAGGACGAGGCGGCCGGGGCCGCGACCGCGGCGACCTTCTCGGGCGCAGCCGTGACTCTGTCCACGGGAGCGGCTTCTTTCTGCGGAGCCGCGGCAATGGCGGGCGCCGGGGCGGCCGGGGCCGCCGGAGCGTTCACGGAGGCGCTCATGACGCCCGTTCCGAACGTGAACGCGAGGCCCGCCGAAGCGGACTTCGCGGCCGGCTCGACCGGGCTCGCGAGGTCGAACACGACGCGCGTGACGGGCTCGGGACCGCCCTTGAACTGGGACGCGCGGACGCGCGTCACGGCCGGATCGTGGACGTCCTGCGACTTTTTCGGCGTCGCGAGAAGAACGCCGGGAAGGTCGACGACGTAGCGCGGCGGGTTCGGGAGAGTGAACGTCTCGTAGGCGAACGAGCCGTTGCCCGAGAGCGTCACGACGAGCCTGCCCCCGGTCTGCGCGACGGCGACTCGGGAGAGGCGCGTCGCGCGTGCGCCCGTTGCCGCGTGGGGTACGGGAACGGGAGCCGCGTCGGATGCGACGGCGATCGCGGTCGTCGACGTCGTCGCGGTCGCGGGAACCTCCTCGACCTTGACGACGGGCTCGGCCTCGACCCTGACGACGGGCGGCTCGGCGGGCGGGGCCGCGGGAGCGGCCGACGCCATGAGGACGGGCGCGGCCTTCACGAGGCTGACGGCCATCGCGGGCGACCCGGATTCCGAGGAGATCGCGGGTTCGAGAGGCACGCGTGCCGTGAGCTCGAACTGGATGTGGGGCTTGCCCATCTCCACGAAGGACTTCATTTCCAGGCGCGAGAGCAGCGTGCCGTCGGCCCGCGGCGGCTCAAGGCCCGGCGCGGCCACCGCGTTCGCGACGTCGATGACGACCTTCGTGGAACCTTCGCGGTTGTAGAGCGTCGGGGCGAGCGGTCCGTTCCCCGTGAGAAGAAGGCGGGGAGAATCCCCGTCCGCGAGTAGCGTCGCTCCGGTCAGGACGACCGGCGCCGGCGCCGTGGTTCCGGAGCTCCCCGCGGCGACGTTGTCGCCCGAGGACGCGCAGCCGGAGAGCACGGGGACGAGCAGCGCGAGCGCCGCGACTCGGGCGGCGAGGACACACGGGTTGCGCATGCTTCCTCCACCAGACCCCACCTGATCGGGAGAGCCCCTTCTTTTTCCGGACCCACTGAGCATCGTCGTCATGGACGTCCCTTCGCTCACGGCTTCTTCTGGAGTGCGAGCGCCTTGACCACTTCGCGGAACGGCTTCGGGTTCGTCGGGTCGTTCACGTTCTGGCGGAACGTGACTTCCGTCGCGGACACGTCGGTGACCTCGCCGTCGAAGAGGGTCGTGCCTTTGCGGATGAGATGCGACTTGTTGTCCGGGCCGCGCATCATCGCGACCCAGCCCTGCTTGACCTTGATCGTGCCCTGGAGCTCGAGCTCGTCGACCATCACGCCGGCGAGGCCAGGCGGACGCACGCGCTCCCTCTCCGAGGGGTTGCGCACGAGAAGGGACCGGAACGGGTCGCGCCGGCCGCCGACCTCGTAGGTGTAGACGGAGGGGGTGAAGTCCTGGTCCGTGATCTTGGGCGTCTCGGCGGGCGGCGGCGCCGGGGCGGCCGGGGACTGGGCCACGGCGGGTGAGGCCGCGAAGGCGAACGCGGCGGCCAACGCGAGCGGACGGAGGATGGCGTTGCGGGCGCTCATCCTTCCATGTCCTTCTTCGTCGCGCCGCCGGCAGGCTTCGGCGCGGCCTTCGGGGCGGCCGGCGTCGCCGGCTCCGTGTCGCCGAGATAGATGAACGTCTTGGCGGTGAAGTTGGCCCCGAGCGTGCGGCCGCCCCGCGCGTCAGGATAGCCGGTCATCACGAGGTCCTCGATGTTGATGATCCGCGAGAATCGCGCGACCTTCTCGAAGAAAAGCGCGAGGTTGTGGTACGAGCCGTCGACCTGCAGATCGATCGGCCACTCCGCATAGAAGTCGCGGTTGATGTACTCCTTCGGCGACCACTTCTTCGTGAAGAGCTCGCCCTGGCCCGCGAGGGCCTGGACCTTCTTGATGAGCTCTTCGGCGTTGCGGGCCGTCGGAAGGATCGCCAGGAGCCGCTGGAGGTCGAGCTCGGTCCGCCGGACCTCCTCGCGGAGCTGCGGCAGCCGGCGCTCGGCGGCGCGGCCCTGCGTGATCTTCTGCTGCAGAACGTCGAGCTCGTTCTTCTTGTTCTCGAGAGTCTGCTTCATCTCGGAGAAGTTCGGAATCTGGTAGTACGCGACGGCGTACAGCGCGAGCGCGATCGCAACGCCGATGCCGAGCCCGTAGTACCAGGGCTTCCCTTCCAGCTGCTTGAGGTCGAGCGAGGCCATTCGCGCGCCCTCCTACATTCCCTGGGCGCCGGCGGCGCCGCCCGCGGCGCGCTCGGCCGTCTTCGGAGGCTCGGCCGGCTTCGCCGGCGCCGGAGCCGCGGCCTCGGGCTGCGTGCGGTCGAGGTTGGAGAACGTGAAGGACATCTTGTAGCAGTAGAGCGCGGAACCGGAGGCGCCCGAGCAGGCGGACAGGTCCGCGAGCTTGGGCTCCTGGAACGCGGCCACGAGCCTCAGGTTCGCGATGAAGTTCGCGACGGCCGGCGGGTTGAAGGCCTTGCCCTCGAGCGAGATCGCGTTCCCGTGGTACTCCATCCTCTCGATCCACACGAGGTCGGGCAGCGCGCGAGAGACCTCGTCCATGAGGCGCACGGGCCCGCGCTGGTTCTGCTTGAGCTGGTTGATGAGGTCGACCTTGCGCTGGACGCGGGCCTTCTTCGCCTCGTAGTCCTTCACTTCCTTGAGGACGGACTCGAGGCGCGTGACCTCGACCTGCGCGGTCCGGATCTTCTCCTCCTGCGCCTTGATCTGGCTGCGGAGGACCCAGAACTGGATGACGCCGACGAGGACCGCGAGGCCGATCGCCCCGCCGAGGAGAAGGGTGTTCAGGCGCCCGCCGGCGCCGAGCGCGGAGACGCCCTTCTTTTTGCGCTGGGGCCGGGCTTCGGCGAGGAGGTTGATCCGAATCATGCGGCTACTCCCCGATCTTTCGGACGCCGAGTCCGACGGCGATCGCGAGCGACGGCGAGGCCTCCGAGAGCCACGCGGCGTCCACCGCGCGGTCGTCGGTGAAGATCGAACGGAACGGGTTCATGACCTCGACCGGGAGGCCGAATTTGTCCTTCAGGACGTCCTCGAAGTGCGCGGCCTTCGAGCCGCCGCCCGAGACGACGATGGAATCCACGCGGTCGGCGCCCGACGTGGCCTGGAAGAAGTCGAGCGTCTTCTGGAGCTCGGCCGCCGCGTCCTCCGAGACGCCGGTCAGGACGGGCTGGATGGACTGCGCCGTCTGCCCCGCGACGGGCTCGCCCTTCTTGAGGGACTCGGCCTGCTCGAAGTTGAGCGAATAAGCCTTCTGGAGCGCGTCCGTGAACTGGTTGCCGCCGAACGTGATGTCGCGCCAGAAGACTGTCTGGCCCTGCGACAGGATGTTCACGTTCATGACCGAGGCGCCGATGTTCACGAGGGCCACGACGCGGCCCGGATCGGCCCCGTAGTTGACCTCGTAGCAGTTCTGGAGCGCGAACGCGTCGACGTCCACGAGCGACGGCGTGCGCCCCGCCTGGGTCACGACGTTCTTGAAGTCGTCGACCTTCTCCTTCTTGGCGGCCACGAGAAGGACGCCCATCGTCTCGCCGACGGCGCCGGGGTCGAGGACGACGTAGTCGAGGTAGACGTCGTTGATGTCGAACGGGACGTACTGCTCGGCCTCCCAGCGGATGGACTCCGAGAGCTCCTCCTCCGGCATCGTCGGCAGCATGATCTTCTTGACGATGACGGAGTGGCCCGAGACCGACACGGCGACGTTCGGGTTCTTGACGCCCGTCGACGCGAGAAGCCGGGTGATGGTCTCGACGACGAGAGACGAGTCCATGATGGCTCCGTCGACGATGGCTTCGGGCGAAAGAGTCTCCAGTCCCGCCTTCACGAGGTGGAACGTGCCCTCCTTGCCCTCCTTCAACTCGACCATCTTGACGGCCGAAGAGCCGATGTCGAGTCCGACGAGGTTTTTCGCCTTGCGGAACAGCACGGTCTGCTGACCTCCTACCCAGGAACGCGAGACACGGTCTGCCGTGAAAGAGATTGACTCGCCTTATTCTGGGCGTCCCCCCCCGGGTGCTGTCAAGTCGTTGCGAATGTGCGATTTCCCTTGCGGGCCGGGATCGATCGTGGTACAAGTCCGCCCCATCCGGAACTCAGGCAAGCGCGGGTACAGGCGAAGCTTCGTCCGGCCCGTGGCCCGCCGCCCTCCGGGAAACCACCGGCCACTCCGATCGATCGCGCTGAAAAAGGACACCCTTCGGGGCCATTAGGGTCAGCCGGCTTCGGCGTCCGAGGAATGGAGCTTGCGTCGCACGTCGGTGACGCCCGGGAGCGCGCGCAGCCCCACGAGGAGGCGATCCAGGTGCCGCCGATCCTGAGTCGTGACGCTGGCGTCGATCGTCGCGCGGCCGTCCCCGCTCGTCCGGGCCTCGATCGAACGGATGTTCGAGTTCGCGGCCGAGAGGAGTTGCGTGATGCGGGCGAGCATGCCCTGGCGGTCCTCGGTGTGGATCTCGAGGTCCACCGTGACGGACTGGTCCTTCGCCGTCTCCCACTGGACGGCGATTTCCCGGCTGGGGTCGAACAGGAGGCTCCGCACATTCGAGCAGCCCACGGAGTGGACCGAGACTCCCCGGCCGCGGGAAACGTAACCCACGATCTCCTCGCCCGGGACGGGCTGGCAGCATTTCGCGAGCGTCGCGAGGAGGTCGTTCTCCCCCTTCACCCGGATCCCCGGCGCCGTCCCGAACGGCAGGACGCGGCGCATGGCGCTTCCGATCGCGGCCACGCGGGACTGCGCCGGCGCCTGACCGTCCCCCCCCGCTTCGGGCAGGAGCTTCGCGACGACGGCCCGCGGCGCCAGTTTGCCGAAACCGACGTCCGCGATGAGGTCGTCCACCTTGGAGACGCCGAAGTCCCCGAGGAACGGGTCGAACGCCTTCGCCTCGAGAAGCTTCGGCAGGCTCTTCTTCCACTTCTTGAGCTCACGGTCGAGCAGACGCCGGCCGATCTCGACGGACTTTTCCTTCTCGGCCGTGTGGATGAAGGCCCGGATCTTGTTCTTCGCCCGGGCCGTCAGGGCGAAGGCAAGCCAGTCGCGCGAGGGCTGGGAGGAGGGCGACGTCAGGATCTCGACGATGTCGCCGTTCACGAGCGGGGTCTTGAGGGGCACGAGCCGCCCGTTCACGCGCGCGCCCGTCGTGTGGTGGCCGACGTCCGTGTGAACGCGGTACGCGAAGTCGACCGGCGTCGCCCCGCGCGGGAACGCGAAGACGGCGCCCTTCGGGCTGAAGATGTAGACCTCGTCCGCGTACAGGTCGATGCGCAGAGACGAGAGGAACTCGCGCGGGTCCGAGACGTCCCGGGTCGTCTCGAAGATCTGGCGGAGGAGGCCGACGTGCGCCTCATGGGCGCGGCTCGCCTCTCCTTCCTTGTACTTCCAGTGAGCCGCGATCCCGTTCTCGGCGATGAGGTCCATCTCCCGCGTGCGGATCTGGACCTCGAACGGCACGGCGCCCTCCGGGACGAGCGTCGTGTGGAGGGACTGGTAGAAGTTCCGCTTCGGCATCGCGATGTAGTCCTTGATGCGCCCGGGAACGGGCCGCCAGGACTGGTGCACGATGCCGAGGACCGTGTAGCAGTCGGGGATGCTCGAGACGAGGATCCGGAACGCGAGGACGTCGTAGAGCTGCTCGAGCGGAATGGCCTGCCGGATGAGCTTCTGTCGGACGGACCAGTACCGCTTCACGCGGCCCGTGATCTCCGCCTCGATGCCCATGGCCTGCGTCCTGGCGATCAGCTCCTGGCGGATCTTCTCGACGCTGGCGGCCGAGGCCTTCATCCGCTCGTCGACCGCCGTCTGCAGCGCGGCGAACTCCTCGGGGTAGAGGAACCGGAACGAGAGGTCCTCGAGCTCGCCCTTCATCTTGCCCATCCCGAGCCGGTTCGCGAGCGGGGCGTAGATTTCCATCGTTTCGGCGGCAACGGTGCGCTGCTTGGCCTCGGGCAGATGCTCGAGCGTCCGCATGTTGTGGAGACGGTCCGCGAGCTTGACGAGGATGACCCTCAGGTCGTCCGTCATCGCGAGCAGCATCTTCCGGAACGTCTCGGCCTGCTGCGCCTCCTTGGACGTGAAGGCGTACTTTCCGATCTTCGTGACGCCGTCGACGAGGTGGGCGACGTCGGGCCCGAACAGCTCGGCGACACGCTCCTTCGTCATGGACGAGTCCTCGAGGACGTCGTGGAGCAGGCCCGCCGCGATCGACGCTTCGTCGAGCTTCATCTCCGCGAGGATCATCGCGACGTTCAGCGGGTGGACGAGGTACGGCTCGCCCGACGAGCGCAGCTGGTTCTTGTGCTCGTGCGCCGAGACGATGTAGGCGCGCCTTAAGAGGTCCTCGTCCACGTGAGGGTGGTAGGACTCGACCTTCTCGAGGATGTCCTCGAAGCGCAGCACGGCCGCCCATTATCGTCCTTTCCGGCTATCCTCCGCACCCAACGAGGGCCGAAATGGATCTGTTGAAGCAGCTGATCGACGTCTTCCTGCACCTCGACAAGCACCTCGCAGAGGTCACGCGGGACTACGGGGCCTGGACGAACGCGATCCTCTTCGCGATCGTCTTCTGCGAGACGGGACTCGTCGTGACGCCGTTCCTCCCCGGCGACTCGCTCCTCTTCACCGCAGGCGCGCTCGCGTCGCTCGGCACGCTCAACGTGTGGGCTCTCTTCCTCCTTCTATCCGTCGCCGCCGTCCTCGGCGACACGGTCAACTATTGGATCGGAAAGAAGATCGGCCCGCGCGCGTTCGACGGGACCGTGAAGTTCCTCAAGCTGGAGCACCTGAAGAAGACCGAGGCTTTCTACGAAAAGCACGGGAAGAAGACGATCATCCTCGCGCGGTTTGTCCCGATCGTGCGGACGTTCGCGCCGTTCGTCGCGGGCGTCGGCTCGATGACGTACGGGACGTTCATCGCCTACAACGTGATCGGCGGCGTCGCCTGGGTCGCGATCTGCGTCTTCTCGGGCTACTTCTTCGGAAACATCCCGATCGTGAAGAAGAACTTCTCGGTCGTCGTCCTCGCGATCATCGGAATCTCCGTTCTGCCGCTCGCCTGGGAGTGGTGGAAGGCGCGCAAGGCCCGCGGAGGCGCCCCGGCGTGAGCGGCGGCCGCGCGCGGAGCCGCTGGCTCTCCCCGACGGCGCTCATCTTCTACGCGCTCGTCCTGGGTGTCGTCCTCGGCCACTACCTTCCGGCGGAAACGTACCCCTGGGCCTACGAATCGTTCCGGTTCCTCTCGAAAGCCTTCATCAACCTCATCAAGATGCTCGTCGTCCCGCTCATCTTCTCGACGATCGTCCTCGGGATCGGGAAGACGGGCGACGTGAAGGCCGTCGGGCGAATGGGCGTCAAGGCGCTCGTCTACTTCGAGGTCGCCACGACGATCGCCCTCGTGATCGGCCTCGTCTTCGCGAACCTCGTGAAGCCCGGACTCGACCTCAAACTCCCGGCCACGGGGGAAATCCTCGCGAAGCCGAAGACGGCCGTCGAGACGCTCCTGCACCTCTTCCCATCGAACGTCGTCGACGCGATGGCGAAGCAGGACATCCTGCAGATCGTCATCTTCGCGACGCTTCTCGGCGTCGCGGCGGCGCACGTAGGCCGCGAGCGGGCGAAGCCCTTCGTCGACTTCTTCGAGTCCGCGGTCGCCGTGCTCTTCAAGCTCACGGACTACGTCATGGCGCTCACCCCCCTCGGCGTCTTCGGCGCGATGGCAGGCGCCGTCTCTCACCACGGAATCACGGTTCTCGGGAGCTACGCGAAGCTCGTCGGGTCCCTCTACGCGGCGCTCCTCGTCTTCGCGCTCGTCGTACTCGTGCCGGCCCTGAAGCTCTGCCGGGTGTCGATCCGGCGGTTCTTCGCGAAGATCCGCGAGCCGTTTCTCATCGCGTTCTCGACGGCGTCGTCGGAGGCCGCGCTTCCCCGCGCGCTCGAGCGAATCGTCGAGTTCGGCGTTCCGAAGGGCGTCGCGGGCTTCGTCCTGCCCGCGGGATACAGCTTCAACCTCGACGGCTCGACGCTCTACATCGTCCTCGCGACGATGACGATCGCGCAGGCCGCCGGGCGCCACCTGTCGATCGCCGAGCAGATCACGATGTGCCTCGTGTTCATGCTCACGTCCAAGGGCGTCGCCGCCGTGCCGCGGGCCTCGCTCGTCATCATCGCGGCGGGCTGCGCGAGCTTCAACCTGCCGGGCGAGGCGGGCGTCGCGATGATCCTCGCCGTGGACGAGCTCATGGACATGGCCCGCACGTCGATCAACCTCGCGGGCA
>JBDTTJ010000005.1:0-31543 GCA_039930645.1 Acidobacteriota bacterium | reverse complement strand
CACGGACCGGCCCTCGCCGAGCGGGTGCGGGCGGCGCGTCTCCGAGAAGCGGTTCAGGAGGCACTTCGCCTCGCAGTCGAGGAAGACGACGGTGATCGGAAGGCGCGCGCGGAGCGTCTCGAGGAGCTCCGGGAAGCGCGTGGCGAAATCCGGGTTCCGGACGTCCAGGACGACGGCGTTGCGCCGGCGCGGCGTGCGGTCGGCCGCGACCTCGCCGACGTACTCCTCCAGGAGCGACAGCGGAAGGTTGTCGACCGTCGCGTAGCCAATGTCCTCGAGCGCGTGTGCGACGTAGCTCTTCCCGGATCCCGAGAGCCCCGTCGCGATGACGAGGCGATTCCCTTCACTCACCGTTCGCGCTCCCGGGCCGTGAGCTTCCTCCTCGCGCGCCTCCCGACGTGGTCGGCGGCCGCCTTGCGGACGATCTCGTCGTGGACCTTCTGGGCGATCTCCCGGGCCGCGTTGAACCCGCGGCGTTTCAGGAGCTGGTTGCGCGCCGCGATCTCGACGAGGAGCGCCACGTCGCGGCCCGTCGCGACGGGCATCCTCACGCGCGGGACCTGAACGCCGAGGATCTCCTCGAACTCTTCGTCGAGGCCGAGGCGGTCGACCTCGGTCCGCTCGTTCCAGTCCTGGAGCTGGATGACGAACTCGACGGTGTGACGCTCGAGGACGGCCGCGACGCCGAAGAGCATCGGCACGTTCACGATGCCGAGGCCGCGCAGCTCCATGTGGTGCCGGATGAGGCCGGACGACGAGCCGATCAGGACATCGTTCGGGAAGCGCTGGACGACGACGAGGTCGTCCGCGACGAGGCGGTGGCCGCGCTGGACCAGAGAGAGCGCGCACTCGCTCTTGCCGACGCCGGAGTCGCCGAGGAGGAGCGTCCCGAGTCCGCCGACCTCCATGAGGACGCCGTGAAGGGTCGCGCGCGGCGCGAGAGACTCCTCGAGAAACGCCGTGAGGCCCTCGATGACGACGCTCGTGAGCCGCTCGGTCGTGAAGAGCGGGATGTGACGGCGGCGGCAGAGACCCGTGAGGACGGAGCCGGGGTGGATCCCCTTCGTGACGACGACGGCCGAGAGCGGAAGCTTCGTGAAGGCGTCGAGCCTCTCGCGCACGACCGCGGGCGGCAGCGTCTTGAGATAGTTGAACTCGGACGCGCCGAGGATCTGGACGCGGTTTTCCTTCACGTAGTCGAGGAATCCCGCGATTGCGAGGCCGGGCTTCTGAACGCGCGGCCAGTCGATGGGGCGCTGAAGGCCCTGGTGGCCCGCGACGAGCTTGAGGTTCAGGGACGCGAGGACCGGCGATCTGAGGTCGATGGACCGGACCTGAGGCGCGCGCGGCTCGGACGGGTCGCGCACGGCTATTCGGGCACCACGAGGTGGAAGCCTCCGTCGCGCCGCCGATAGAGGAATCGGATCTGATGCCCGGATCCCGCGTCGCGGAACACCATGAACTCGCGCTTCGAGGCCGCGAAGTGCGTGAGGGCGTCCTCCTCGAACATCGCCCTTGGACTCACGGACTCACGCTTGGGACCGGGAACGGCCCGCGGCGCGGGCTCCGGCGTGGGAGCGATCCAGGGCTCGGCGCCGCGGACGCCCGACGGGCGGTGCTTCTTGGACTCCTTCAGGATTGATTTCGTCTTGCGGACCTGGCCCGCGAGCTTCTCCATTGCGGCCTGCGCGGCCGTGCGCTGGTCGGCGCCGCGCGCGGCCGCCGTGATCGTGCGGGTCTTGTCCGCCACGGTGACCTCGACCTCGACGTCCTTCTTGCCGGCGGTCACCACGACCCGCACCTGGGCGCGAGGCATGAGGACCCGCTCGAGCCGGGAGAGCTTCGTCTCGACCTCTTCGCGGACCCCGGAGTGGATTCGGATGTTGCGCGCGATGAAGGTGGTCCTCATGGCTCCTCCTGTTCGGAAGGCTCCCCTGAGGTCTCCGCGGGCCCGTCCGCGATCTCGGGAGAGGCTGGCGCCGGCGATGCTTCGCCCGTGCGGCGGATCGAGCTTGGCGGAATGCGGAGCTCCTCGCGGTACTTCGCGACCGTCCGGCGGGCGATCTGGATTCCCTCGTGGGCGAGCAGCTCGGCGAGCCGGGCGTCCGAGAGCGGATGGGCGGCGTCCTCGGCTTCGATGAGGCCGCGGATCTTGTTCTTCACCGCGAGAGACGAGACGTCCTCTCCCGCCGTCGACGCGATCGCCGAGTGGAAGAAGAACTTCATCGGCACGAGGCCGCGCGGCGTCGCCATCCACTTGTTGGAGACGACGCGGGACACGGTGCTCTCGTGCATCCCGATGTCCTCGGCCACGTCGCGGAGGACGAGCGGCTTGAGGTGCGCCACGCCCCAGTCGAGGAAGTCGCGCTGCTTCTTCACGATCGACTCGGCGACGCGCACGATCGTGCGCTTCCTCTGGTCGAGGCTCTTGAGAAGCCACTGGGCGGCGCGCATCTTCTCGCGCAGGTAGCTCTTGCCCTCGCCGTCGAGGTTCCCGTCGCGCGAGAGGAGCATCCTCCGGTAGAGCGCGGACACTTTCAGGCGCGGCAGCCCGTCGTCGTTGAACACGACGATGTAGTCGTCTTCCACCTTCACGACGGCGACGTCAGGCTCGACGTAGATCGTGCGGGTCGAGTCGTAGCGGCGGCCGGGCTTCGGGTCGAGCTTGCGAATCCACTCGAGGGCCTGCTGGATGTTCTCCACGGGCACGCCCATCTGGCGCGCGAGGAGGGCCGGGGGCTTCGAACCCAGCTCGGCGAAGCGCTGGGTGACGAGCTCGACGAGGAGCGGCGTCGCGACGTTCGCGGCGCGCGCCTGCAGGAGGAGGATCTCGGCGAGGCTGCGTCCGCCGACGCCGACGGGGTCGAACGACTGGAGCAGCGCGAGAGCCTTCTCCGCCGTTTCGAGCGGGCACGGGACCGCCAGGGAGACCTCCTCGAGGGTCACGCGCAGGCAACCGTCGGGATCCACGTTGCCGATCAGGAATCCGCAGGCCTCGCGCACGTCGGGCTGGGCGTCCGAGACGCCGAGCTGCTCGGTGAGGTGAGGCTCGAGGCCGGGGGGCGATTCGGGCCGGTTCTCGAGCGAGAACTCCTCGGCTTCCTCGCTCATGCGCGGCGCCGTGGCCGTGCCTTCCATGTAGTCGCCGAAGTACGCTTCGAGCTCGAGGTCGGAGAACGGATCGTCCGTGGCGCCCGTGGACGAGTCGACCACCGGCTCCGGGGCGGAGACGTCGGACGTCGGCGCGGGCAACGCTTCGGCGGACTCGGCGCGGGCGTCGGCATCGGTCGCCGCCGCGGCGAACTCCCGGTCGTCGGCGACGGCGGCCTCGAGGGCCGCGTCGGGCGCCTCGGCCGAGGATGCGAGATCCATCTCGCGGGTCTCGGCGGCGCCCGGCTCCTCGTCGGGAATCGACCCGTCCCCCGGGTCCTCTTCGTCGAGAACCGGATTCGAGACGAGCTCCTGGTTCACCACGTCCTGCAGTTCCAGACGCGTCATCTGCAGCAGCTTGATCGCCTGCTGCAGCGTCGGCGTCATGACCAGGCGCTGCGAGAGCCTCAGCGAGAGTTTCTGTTCGAGTCCCATTTGAAACCGGCGGCCCCGTCTCGGGTCCGACCTTGGCACGATTCTAGCTCTGACCCCCTCGATCAGAGCCGCCGGGCCTCAGGCCAGTCGGAAACCCTCGCCCAGGTAGACCCGCCGGACCTCCGGGTCGGCCGAAAGGGTCTCGGGCGATCCCGTCCGGAAGATGGTCCCGGAATGGATGATGTAGCCGCGATTGACGATCGCGAGCGTGTCGCGGACGTTGTGGTCCGTGATCAGGATCCCGATGCCCGCCGTGGCGAGGTCCCGGATGACCTGCTGGAGGTCGAGCACGGTGATCGGGTCGATGCCGGCGAACGGCTCGTCGAGGAGGATGAACCGCGGCGACAGCGTGAGGGCGCGCGCGATCTCGAGGCGCCGCCGCTCGCCGCCCGAGAGCGTGTCCGCGACGGAGTGCGCGAGGTGCGACAGTTTGAAGCGGTCGAGGAGGCCGTGTGCCGTCTCCTCGCGCCCGGCCCGGCTGCCGGGAAGCGTCTCGAGGATGGCCAGAAGGTTCTCGACCGCCGTCATGCGGCGGAAGATCGACGGCTCCTGCGGAAGGTACCCGAGGCCGCGGCGGGCCCGGCGGAACATTGGGAGCGTCGTGACGTCTTCGCCGTCGAGGAGGACCGCGCCCGCGTCGGGCGTCACGAGCCCGACCGTCATGGAGAACGTCGTCGTCTTGCCCGCGCCGTTCGGCCCGAGAAGGCCGACGACCTCGCCGGCCTCCACGCGGACGCTGACGTCGTTGACGACCGTACGGCCGCGGTAGACCTTGCGCAGGCCCCGCCCTTCGAGCAGCGGCTTCTGGTCGCTCACGATCCCTCCGGCCTCAGGACGGTCTCGGTCGGGACCTTGCCGCCCGTCTCCACGTCCACCTGCGAGCGCCCCTGCCGGAACGTGAGCGCTGCGCCGGTGGACTTGTTGCCGCGCCCGTCCAGGGCGGTCGCGGGCGAGCCCTCGAGCGTCACGGCCTCCGTCATCGGGCGCCAGACCGCCTTCGTCCCCTCTCCGCGGCGGTGCTCGGCGCGATCCTCTACGACGACGGCGCCCCGCGCCTCGGCGTACTCGATGGCGCGCGTCTCACTCAGGCGGATGTCGGTCACGTCGGCGTTCATGGTCCAGGGCCCGGACGTGATCGTCGCATGACCTTCGAGCCGGACGAACCGGTCGGCCTCCCGGTGGGTCAGGACGTCGCTCGCGGCGTTCACGGTCTCGGATCCCGCGGGCGCCGCCGCCTTCCCCACCCTCCCTTTCGCCGGCGTCGTTTCCCGGCGGAAGAACGCGCGGACATTCTGTTCGGCGCGCAGGGTCTTCTCCTTGTCGTCCAACTCCAGGGTCCCGCAGCGCAGAACGTTCTCGTTCTGCCACGCGCGGACCGATCCCGTCAGCAGGACCTTCGAGGTGCGGCCCGAGAGCCGGAGTGTCTCGGACTCCGTGAAGAACGGCGCCGTGCTCTCGCTGCCGAGGAGCCCGACGCGCCCATTCCCGCCCCCTGCGTACGTGGCCTTCACGTCGCCGGCCGCGTCCACGCGCTCGTCCCGGCGGCTCCACGAGAGCGTCTTGGCGCGGATCGTCCCGCGCTCGTCGCGGTAGTCGGCCGGGGCGCCGGGTTCCCCGGAAAAGACCGCCATCTCGTCGCGCCCGCGCAGCGTCGCGTGCGGGGCCTTGACGGACGCCCGCGTGCCGTCCGCCGCGACGACGTTCCGCTCGAACGTGCCGGTCTCGAGCGCGAGGCCGGGGCCGAACGTGAGGCGCGCGAAGCCGGCCGCGAACGTACGGAGGCCCGAGCCCGGAGGGCCGCCCGCGCGGGCCGACTCGGCGGTGCGCAGGTCCTCGGGCACGTTCAGCTCGGCGAGGCGGCCGTTTTCGAAACGGCCCGTGAAGCGCGGCGCCTCGGCGCGGCGCGCGCCGGACGTCTCGGCGGGAGCGAGGTCCAGCCGGGCGACTCCGGCCGCGCTCGCCTCGAAAGCGGCGGGCCGGCCCTCGGCGTCAAGCGCCAGGTCGAGGACGTCGCCGGCGACGGCCAGGGCGGCCGGTGGCTGGCCGCCATCCGGCGGGACGAACAGACGCGCGTTCGTCGTCGCCCGAAGGTGGCTGCCCTCGGGCGTGGCTTCCCGGACGAACGTCCCACCACGGAGAAGAAAGCGGTCCGTTTTCAGCACGGCGCCGCCGCTCGCCTCCAGCCGGCCGTTGCGGCCCACGAGGACGCGAGGGGCGCGCAGCTCGACGGGCCGGCCCCCGTCCCCGCGGCCGCGCAGCCTCGCGTCGCCGTCGAGGACGAGGACGCCGTCGCGCGTGTCCACGGATCCCGCGTTCGCGCTCGCGACGAGGCCGCCGCGCGTCGCGTCGACGGGCCCGTCCGACGCGAGCAGCCGCCGGGCCGGGTCGTAGCGGAAGGACTCCCCCGTGACGCGCATCTCCTCCCCCGCCACCTCGACGCCGTCGAAGATCCGGAAAGCCTTCGAACCCTCCGCGAGCTCCGCGCGCGGCGCGCGGATCGAGACGGTGCGCCCATCCCGCGACTCGCGCGATTCGAAGACGACGTCCTTGAGGCGGAACAGACGGTTGCCCTGGTCGTCGAAGCGAACCGCTTCGGAGGCGGTGACGCGGTAGCGCCCCTCGGACTCGCGCGTCTCGTCGTACTGAAAGTCGCGGAAGCGCATGCGGTCGCGGGCGCCGTTCGCCTCCGCGAGGAGCGTCTCGGCCACCGGGTCCGTCGCGCCCTCCGTGCGGGCCCCCGGCTTGCGGTAGGAGAGCACGACGAGAAGGGCGAACGCCGCCCCCACCGCCAGGACCGCCGCGCGCGCGAGGCGCGCGAAACGGCTCACGCGGCCTCCGGGGAAAGATCGACGACGGTGAGGCCGGGCCGGCCCGTGAAGGAGTCGACGGCGAGGTTCGCCGCGACGTCCCAACGGCCCGCGCGCGAGGGCGCCGGGATCTCGGTGAGGTTCCAGCCCACGGCGTCGAGGCGGCGGCCGGACGACGCGAACGAAACGCGCAGTCCGGCTTCGCCGACGGGTTTGCCGCGCCCGTCCCACGTCAGGCCGCGCAGGAGAAGCAGCGGCTTGGGGTTCTCCTGTCCGTGCGGCTCGAAGCGCTCGAGCGCCCGTGCGAGGGCTTCGTCCGCCTCGGGCGCCTCGACCTCGGTGTCGACATCCAGCTCGGAGGCCCACTCCGCGTCGTCCCGCGCCGCCGCGAACGCGGCCCGGAGCTCCTCTCGGAATGCCTCCCAGGACGCCGCGGGCAGCGTCAGGCCGAGGGCGGCCGCGTGCCCGCCGAACTCTTTCGTATACCGCACGGCGACGGGCGCGACGCGCTCGTAAAGCGGCGTCCGGCCGAAGGAGCGTCCGCTGCCGCCCACCGTGTCTCCGTCGCTCGAGAGGAGGAGCACGGGGCGGCCGAGCTGCTGCGCCACGCGGGACGCCGCGATCCCGAGGACGCCGCGGTGCCAGCCCTCGGAGGCCGGACCCGCTTCCACGATCACGGCGTCGCGGGCCGGGTCGTAGCTCGACTCGAGACGCGCGAGCACCTTCTCGACGAGCCTTTCCTGCACGGCGCGCCGCTCGTCGTTCGCGGTCTCGATCTCGTCGGCAAGAGTCTCGGCGCGCGCCGCGTCGGCGGTCGTGAGCAGCTCGAAGGCCCGCGCCGCGTGGTCGATCCGTCCGGTCGCGTTCAGGCGCGGCGCGATCCGGAAGGCGACCTCGCGCGTCGAAGGGGCGCGCCCCGCCGGGACCCCCGACCGCTTGAGGAGCGCGGCAAGGCCCGGGGAGCGCGGGTCGGCGAGGCCCGCGAGGCCCCACGACACGAGGACGCGGTTCTCGCCGGTGAGCGGGACCATGTCCGCCACCGTCGAGAGCGCCGCGATCTTCGCGAGCGATGCGAGCCAGCGGCGCCGGGCGGCCGCGTCGATTCCGACGCGCGCGCCCGAATGGATGAACAGCGCCTCCGAGAGCTTCCACGCGATGCCGGCGCCGCAGAGCTCCTTGAACGGGTACTTGCAGCCGGGCAGCTTCGGATCCACGAGGATCGCGCCTTCCGGCAGCGCGGCCGGTGGGAGATGGTGGTCCGTCACGACGACGTAGACGCCGCGGCCCGTGGCCTCGGCGACCGTCTCGACGGCCGTGATTCCGCAGTCGACCGTGACGATGCCCTCGGGCTCGTGCTCGTCGAGCGCGCGGCGGAGCGCCGGCGCCCGCAGGCCGTAGCCGTCGTGCAGCCGGTGCGGGATGAACGGCCTCGCGTCGGCGCCGAGCTTACGGAGCGCCGTCGTGAGGATCGCGAGCGCGCCGATGCCGTCGCAGTCGTAGTCGCCGAAGACGACCACGCGGCCGCCGCGCGCCGCCGTCGCCGCGAGGCGCTCGCCGGCCGCGGGCAGACCGCCCATCCCGAACGGGTCGTGGAGCCCGTCGGGCGCGGGCGAGAGGTGCGCGCGGGCGGCCTCCACGTCGTCGAACCCTCGGGCGGCGAGGACGCGCGAGGCCGCGGCCGGAACGCCCAGCTCGCGCGAGAGCCGTGCGGCCGCTTCGGGGTTCTGGGTCCGCAGGCGGCGGCGGACGAGGCGCGGGGCACGGACCCGCGCGCTCACGCGCCTTCCCAGGCCCCCATCGCGCGGAACTTCGCGTAGCGGGCGTCCGCGAGGGCGTCGGCGGGAAGCGCCGCAAGGCGGTCGAGGTGCTGCGTGACGGCGCGGCCGACGGCGTCGATCGCTGCGACGGGGTCCGCGTGCGCGCCGCCGACGGGCTCGGGGATCACCTCGTCGATCACCCCGAGAGCCATGCAGTCGGCGGCCGTGAGGCGGAGGGCCTCCGCGGCCTCCTTCGCCTTGCCCTGATCTTTCCAGAGAATCGCGGCGCAGCCCTCGGGCGAGATGACCGAGTAGACGGAGTGCTCGAGCATCAGAACGGCGTCGCCGATCCCGATCCCGAGCGCACCGCCGGAGCCGCCCTCGCCGATCACGGTCGCGACGATCGGCGTCCGGAGCGCGGCCATCTCGATGAGATTCCGCGCGATGGCCTCGGAGACGCCGCGCTCCTCGCTCTCGAGGCCGGGATAGGCGCCCGGCGTGTCGATGAACGTGAGCACGGGCTTCTTGAACTTTTCGGCGAGCTTCATGACGCGGAGCGCCTTGCGGTAGCCCTCGGGCCGCGGCATCCCGAAGTTGCGGCGGATCTTCTCCTTCGTGTCGCGGCCCTTCTGGTGGCCGACGATCGCGACGGAGCGGTCCCCGAGCATCCCGAAGCCCGCGACGATGGCCGGGTCGTCGGCGAACGCGCGGTCGCCTCTCCACTCGACGAAGTCCTGGACGAGGACGCGCACGTAGTCGAGCGTGAACGGCCGGTTCGGATGCCGCGCGACGAGCGTCTTCTGCCAGGGGGTGAGGTTCTCGTAGATCTCGCGCGAGAGCTTCCCGAGCTTCTCGCGCAGCTTCGTGACCTCGCGCTCCTTCGCCGGGCTCTCCGCGAAGCCCTGCAGCTCATCCAGCCGACGACGGACGCGCTCGAGAGGCGCTTCGAACTGGGCCTCGTTCGCCACGGGGAGACTGTAGCAGAGGGCTAGAGCAAATTCTGCGGGTCGACGTCCAGCTTCGGCGGGTCGGGGAGCGATGCGAGGAGGCGCGCGGCTTCCGCGATCGCCTCACGCTTCTCGGCCTTCACGATGAGCTGGTAGCGCCAGAGGCCCTTGAGCCTCTCGAGCGGTGCGGGCGCGGGGCCGAGGAGCTTCACCCTTGCCGCGACCGGCGAGGACAGGAGCGCCGTGAACGCGTCCCCCGCCGCGCGGTGCGCCTTCGCGAGGTCCGTGTCCGCGAAGAGCGCGAGGAGGAGGCGCGTGTACGGCGGATAGCGGAACGCCCTGCGGAAGCGCAGCTCGGCGTCCGCGAACGCGACGTGGTCCTGCTTCACCGCAGCGCGGATCGCCTCGTGATCGGGACGCGAGGTCTGGACCGCGACGACGCCCGGTCTCTCGCCGCGCCCGACGCGCCCCGCCGCCTGCGTCACGAGCTGGAACGTCTTCTCGGCAGCCCGGAAATCCGGGAAGGAGAGGAGCGCGTCCGCGTCCAGCACCGCCAGCGCCGTCGCGTTCGGGAAATCGTGGCCCTTGGCGACCATCTGCGTCCCAAGGAGCGCCTGGGACTTTCCGGACTCGAAGTCCATGAGGACGCCCGCGGCGCCGCCTCGCCGAGCGGCGGCGTCACGATCCAGAACCGCATACGAGATCCCCGGGAATGTCTCGGCGAAGCGCTCGGCGAGACGCTCCGTCCCGAACCCGACGGGCTGCAGCGCGTCCGACCCGCACGCCGGGCACTTCGGGGGCCGGCGGATGTCGTCGCCGCAGTAATGGCAGAGGAGGCGCTCGTTGCGGCGGTGGTACGTCCGCGCGACCGAGCAGTTGCGGCAGCGGAAGTCCTCGCCGCACGCGCGGCAGAGGAGAGACGGCGAAAAGCCGCGCCGGTTCAGGAGCGCGATCGCCTGCTCGCCGCGGTCGAAACACGCGCGCAGGATCTCGACGGTGCGCGCCGCGAAGAGGACGCGCCCGTGGTCGCCTTCCTGCGCGATTTCCCCCCGCAGATCGACGACCTCGACGGCCGCGCGCGGCCGTGCGCCCGGACGCTCCGGGAGGACGAGACGCGGGAGGCGGCCCTCCCGCGCGGCGCGCTCGAGCTCCATCGACGGTGTCGCGGACCCGAAGACCACCGTCGCGCCCTCTTCCTTCGCCCGCACGCGGGCCACGTCGCGCGCGTCGTAGCGCGGGGACTCGGCCTGCTTGTACGACGCGTCGTGTGCCTCGTCGATCACGACGAGGCCGAGGTCCGGCAGCGGCGCGAAGACCGCCGAGCGCGGACCGACGACGGCGTCCACGGCGCCGCGGCGCGCGCGCTCCCACTCGGACGCGCGCTCGCCGTCCGAGAGACCGCTGTGCAGAAGCGAGACCCGGTCCCCGAAACGCGCGACGAGCCGGCGCACGAGCGCGGGCGCAAGCGCGATCTCCGGAACCAGCAGGATTCCGCGCCGGCCGGCGGCGACCGCCTGCTCGAGGGAGTTGAGGTAGACCTCGGTCTTGCCGCTGCCCGTGACGCCGTCGAGGAGAAACTCCCGCGCGCCACGCGCCGACACGGACGCGGCCACCGCCGCGATCGCGTCCCGCTGCGCGTGCGTCGGCACCGGGCGGCGATCCGCGCCGGCGGCGCCGACGTGCCGTGCGAGGTCCACGCGTCGCTCCGTCTCGACGGCGACGACGACGCCGGCCTTCGCGAGCGCGGCGAGCACGGCGGGCGTGCCTCCCGCCGCGCGCAGCTCCTCGGGCGAAACCGGCCTGCCGAGCGCGAGGATGTGGGCATGGAGCGCTCTGCGCTTCGGCGCGCGGGCGAACGCCGGGTGATCGTCCGGCGCGGGGCGCGCCACCCACGCGCGGTCGGACGGGGCCGCGGCCGCCCGCAGATGTTCCGAACGGATGCGCGCGTATCCCTTTCCAACGAGCTCCTTGAGCGCGGACGCGAGGCCCCTGCGCCCGAGCGCCTCGACGAGCTCGGGCAGCCGCGCCTCGCCGCGCTCGAGAAGCAGGCCCAGCACGTCGCCGGGGATGCCCGCGACGGACGCGCCCACGGCCGCCGTCCCCGCGACGTAGACGGCTTCGCTCCCGCCGAGCAGGCGGCCAGGAACGGCCGCGCGCAGCATCTCCCCCGGCGCGACGACGTAGTACGCAGCGGCCCGGACGAGCACCCGGACGAGAGCCGCTGGAAGAAACGGCTCGTCCTCGAGGAGCGCGACGACGTCCCGCTCCGCCGTCCCCTCGGGAGCCGGAGGCGGGTCGAGGTCCGCCACGAGCCCCGTGACGAGCGCGCTCCCGAAGGGCGCGGCGACACGCGCGCCGAGGACGGGCTCGCCCGCGTCGTCGGGCAGCCGGTAGGACGGGAGGCCCGGAAAGCGGTTCGGAAGGAGGAGGCCGACGCGGCGCGTCAGATTCTCGCCCTCGGCTTCTGCTCGGGCGTCTCATCGGGCGCGTCGTCCTCCGTGGCCGCGGGGCGCGGTTCCTTGTCGGGGTCCGCGAACACGCGTTCGGAGGGCTCCCACCGCCAGCGGCGCGAGGCGTCTCCCGCGAGGTCGGGCGTGATCACGACGAGGTTGCGCTCGACCGAGACGTCTCCATCCGAGAGAGAGATCGCCCGTTCCACCCATACGCCCCTGTCGAATGTTCCGTCCGGCTTTCCGAAGAAGACCGCGACGTGGAACCAGAGCCCGCTCCGGCCTTTCTCCACGAAGGCCTGGACGAAATCGAGGCGGCCGTCGCCGTCGAAGTCGCCGCGCGTGAAGTACGGGTGGTAAACGCCGTAAACGGCGCCGAGGTCCCGGCGTTCGTTCGTGTCCGTCGCGTCAGCGTCGCCCGCGACACGCAGCGCCACCTTCGGCGCTCCCGCGGCTGCGGCGGCGATGGCGGCGTCGATCGCGCGCATCTCGGCCGCCGTCGGGAGCCCGGTACGTGTTCCGGCCGCTTCGGCCGCGGGGCGCTTCGACGCTTGCGGGGCCGGCAAACGGCGCGTGAGGATGAGCGCGGCCGCCGCGGCGAGGAGCGCGAGGGCCGCGACGCCCAGAACGTGCCGTAAGCGCAGCGTCACGCCTTCGCTCCCTTCCGGGAGGGGGCCGGGAGGCCCACCTTTTCAAGGACCTTCAGAAGGTCCCCCCAGGCTTCCTTCTTCTGGCCGGGCTGGCGGAGCAGGAACGACGGATGGAACGTGGGCATCACGGGGATCCCGCGGTAAGTCCCCCACTTGCCGCGCAGCCGCATGATCCCCTCCTCGGTCTCGAGCAGGAACTGCGCCGCGAACTTGCCGAGCGCGACGAGGACCTCGGGCTTGACGAGGTCGATCTGCGCTTCGAGATAGCCGCGGCAGGAGGCGATCTCCTCCGGCTCAGGGTTGCGGTTGTCGGGAGGACGGCACTTGAGGACGTTCGCGATGTAGACGGACGAGCGCGGCAGGCCCATGCCGTCTTCGATCATGCGCGTGAGCAGCTGCCCCGCGCGCCCGACGAACGGCACGCCCTGCGCGTCCTCGTCGGCCCCAGGCGCCTCGCCGATGAACATGATCTTCGCGTCCGGCGAGCCGTCGGCGAAGACGGTCTGCTTGCGGGTGCGGCACAGCGAGCACGCCACGCAGGAAGAAACTTCTTTTGCTAAAGACGGCAGGTCCACGGATGTCATTCCTGCCGCGGCGCCGCCGGCCGCGGTGTTCACCTTCAAAGAAATCTTCTCTTCTCTTTCTTCTCTCTCCAGGTACAGCTCCGCCACCCCGAGGTCGCGGTAGTAGGCGAGAAGGTCCGTGAGCGGGTCAGACGTGGATCGTCACTCCGTCGGGAGCGGGTCGACCGCCGGCGCCTCTTCGACGACCGGTTCGGCGGAGGCGAGCTGCCAGCGCACGAGGTCGTTCTCGACCTCTTCGAGGGCGACGCGCGTGACCTTCGCGTGCTTGCTTTCGATCTTCGGGCGAGCGCCCTGGACGAGCTGCTCGGCACGCCGCGAGGCGATGTGGACGAGGCGGAACTTGGATTCGACGTTCGGGGGAAGGTTCTGAGCCATCTGGGGTTAGCCCTCCGTGAAATCAGGGTGCAAAGGTCTTGAGGATCGCTTCGAGGCGCTCGCGCCTCCGCCCGCGTCCTGCGCGGCGCGCCACGATGATCGAGCGAAGCTCGTCCACCGCGGGCTCGAGGCTGTCGTTGATTATCGCATAGTCGTACTCGCCGAACTCGGCCATCTCCTTGGCCGCCACGGCGAGGCGCCTGGCCACGACCTCGGGGGCGTCGGAGGCCCTCGACTTCAGGCGGGCGTCGAGGACCTCCCGCGAGGGCGGAAAGACGATGACCTTGACGGCCTCGGGAACCGAGGACCGGACCTGCCGGGCGCCCTGGACGTCGATGTCGAGAAGGACGTCGAAGCCCTTCTCGAGTCGGGGCTCGACTTCCCCGCGCGACGTTCCGTAGAGATTCCCGTGCACCGTCGCCCACTCGAGGAACCCGCCTTCGCTTTCGAGGCGGCGGAACGCGGCCTCGTCGCAGAAGTGGTACTCGACGCCGGACGTCTCGCCCGCGCGCGGCGGCCGCGTGGTGTGCGACACGGAGAAGTGCAGCGTGCCGCCGATCCGCGGGTCCTCGAGGACGCGCCGGATCAGCGTCGTCTTGCCGGCCCCGGACGGGGACGAGACGATGAAGAGGTCTCCGCGGGTCATCGGGCGTCTCTCATTCGACGTTCTGGACCTGTTCCTTGAAGGCTTCGAGCTCGGACTTCAGGTCGAGGACGAGCTTCGTCGCGCCCGCCTCCCGCACCTTCGAGCCGGACGTGTTGACCTCGCGGTGCAGCTCCTGCGCGAGGTGGTCGAGGCGGCGGCCGATCGCGCCGTCCGCCGCGAGGAGGCGGCGCGCCTCGGCGAGGTGCGTCTTCAGCCGGTCGATCTCCTCCGTGATGTCCGCGCGGTCGGCGAGCTGCGCGACTTCCTGCGCGAGCCGCCCCTCGTCGAGAGGGATGCCGGCCGCGAGCTTCTCGATGCGCTCGCGAAGGGCTGCGGCGATGCGCTCGGAAATGCCGGCCCGCGCCGCGTCGAGAGAGGCCACACCAGCGTCGATCCTCTGGAGGATTTCTTTGAAGGTAAGAAAGAGAGACGCGCCTTCGCGCGCTCGCGCAGCGTCGAAGTCCTGGAGGGCCTCGTCGACGATCGGAAGAAGAGACTCTTCGAAAGTGGAATCAGGCGCGGCTCCGGCGTCGTCCGACCGCACGACACCGGGCAGCGCGAGAAGGTCCCTCGCCGAGAGATCCGCCGGCAATCCCCTTTTCAAAGAATCTTCTCTCCATTCGCTCGCATACTTTTCCGCGGCGTCCATGTCGATTCGTGCGGTGGACGCGGAGCCCGCCGGCTTCGTCGTGCGAATCAGGACGTCGACGTGCCCACGTGCCACCGCCTTGCCGACCGCTCTCCGGATCGCGGGCTCGGCCGACGCGTACTCGTCGCGAAGCTTGAGGCCGAGATCGAGGAAGCGATGATTCACGCCCTTCACGACGACGCTCACCTCGGTGCCGTCGGGCAGCGTGCCGGCCGCCTTGCCGAACCCGGTCATCGATTTCATGAGGCTCCTCCCCCGCCGTCTCCGTTCTCGAAGACCTGCAGGTCGTGGAGCCGACGATACAACCCTCCCGTCGCGAGGAGGTCGCCGTGCGAGCCGCGCTCGACGATACGGCCCGCCTCGATCACGACGAGCTGGTCGGCGCGGCGGACCGTGGAGAGCCGGTGCGCAATGACGAGCGTCGTCCGTCCCGCCATGAGCCGCTCGAGCGCCTCCTGCACGGCGCGCTCGCTCTCGGCGTCGAGGGCCGATGTCGCCTCGTCGAGGACGAGGATCGGCGGATCTTTCAGGAGAGCGCGCGCGATCGCGAGCCTCTGCCGCTGTCCGCCCGACAGGCGGGCGCCGCCCTCGCCCACGCGCGCGTCGAGCCCCTCCGGGAGCGCGTCCACGAAGCCGAGCGCGTTCGCGGCCGAAAGGGCCTCGCGGACGCGGGAGGCCGGCACGTCCGGCATCCCGTACGCCACGTTGCGTCGGACCGTCTCGTCGAAGAGAACGACGTCTTGCGTCACGAGGCCGATCTGCGCCCTCAGCGACGCGAGCGTCACGTCGCGCAGGTCCGTCCCGTCCACCGTCACGCGGCCGGCCGTCGGGTCCATGAAGCGCGGCAGGAGCGACGCGAGGGTCGACTTGCCGCCGCCGGACGGCCCGACGAGAGCGGTCACGGAGCCGCGCGGAAGGACGAGGTCGATTTCGTGCAGCACCGGCGCTCCGCCCGGATAGGCGAACGTGACGCGCTCGAAGCGGATCTCGCGCGACAGGCCGGCGAGCGGGGGCGCTCCCGCGCGGTCGGTCACGTCGTTCGGCGCGTCGAGGACCTCGAAGACGCGCCGGGCGGAGGCGAGCGCCTGCTGGAGCGCGAGGTTCGTCCGCGTCGCGCGCTTGAACGGCTGGTACATCATGACGAGGCCGACGCCGAACGAGAGGAACGTCCCGAGGGTCATCTTCCCGGACGCGATGCGCGTGGACGCATAACCGAGGAGGAGGAGGAACGTGAGGACGGACGCGGACTCGACGAGCGGAGAGGCAAACGCCATCACGCGCGCGCCCTTCTTCGCGAGCCGGAAGGTGCGCTCGTTCACCTCGGAAAAACGACCGGACTCCCAGCCCTCCGCGCCGTAGGCCTGTACGACGCGCGCCCCGCGGATCGTCTCCGAGAGGACGCCCGTGAGGTCGCCCATCCGTTCGCGGGCCGCCTTCGAGAGATGCCGCAGGCGTCGGGCGATCACGACGACCGGGATCACGATGGCGGGGGCGATCAGAAGCGCCGCCGCCGTCAGCTCCGGCGAGAGCGAGACGACGAGCACCATGAGGCCGAGGAGCGTCGCGACGGACTGCACGAGGTCCGCGAGGTCCGTTCCGAAGAGACTCTGGATGCGGTCCACGTCGCCCGTGACGCGCGCGATGAGATCGCCGGACGGATGCTTCGCGAAGAAAGAGCCCGACTGGCCGAGGACCTTCTCGTAAACGCGCCGCCTGAGGTCGCGCACGAACGCGAGGCCGACGGCGTTGAAGCGGTACTCCGCGAAGAACGTGCAGAGGTTCTTGAGGAGGAAGGCGAGGAAGAGGAGGCCGGGCAGGAAGAACTTTCGGCTCTTCTCCGTGACGCCGACGACCTTCTCGAGGGAGGCGAGGCCGCGATCGAGGTTGCGCGCCACGGGGGTCCGCCGAACGGCCGCCTTGTCGCCCACGAGCGTCCCCACGCCCGTCCGGCCGGCCTGCTCCATCACGGCGCTGCGCGCCTCGGCGGACAGGACCTCGTCGAAGAGCGGGCCGATCAGGTAGGCGACGGCCGCCGTGAAGAACGACACACCCAGCATCGCGCAGACCGCGACGAGCGCCGCGCGCCGGTGCGGTGTGAAGAGGGTCGCGAGGCGGCGGAAGTCGTTCACGCGGCCTTCCCCTGTCCGAGGGCCGCGAGCAGGGCCTCGGCGGTCCGCGCTCCCGCGCCGGGCGGCCCGAGGTCGGCCGCGCCACTGGCGAGGCGCTCGCGCGTTTCGGCCGCGAGCCGCTCGTCCGCGAGGAACTTCCCGGCCTCGGCGGCGACGTTCTCGGCCGTCGCGTCCTGCTGGAGGAGCTCGGGCACGGTTCGGCGGCCCGTTCCGTCGTCCGAGACGATGTTCGCCATCGCGACGTGGGCGACCTTCACGAGCCGGCGGGCGACCCAGAACGTGACGGGGTGGACCTTGTAGACGACGACCATCGGCACGCGGGCGAGGAGGCCCTCGACCGTCGCCGTGCCCGACGCCACGAGAAGGACGTCGGAATCTCTGAGAATGGAAAGATGTTCGCCGGAAACCACCTGCCAGCCTGCGATCGCAGGCCCCGCCAGGTCTTCGAGAAGGACGGCGGGTATCGAGTCTGCTCGGATGAGCACCACCTCGAGGCCCGCCCATTTCCTTCTAAGAATTTCGACGGCATTCCGAAGCACCGGGAGGATGGATTCGACTTCGCCCTTTCGGGAGCCGGGCATCAGGACGACGCGGCGGACTCCGGCCGGAGGCGGCGCCGGGGGAAGCGCGAGCTCCCGCGCCGCGGCGTCGACGAGCGGGTGGCCGACCCACGTGACGTTCGAACCGAGGCCGCGCGCGTCGTACCAGCGCTTCTCGAAGCCGAAAAGGACGAGCACGGCACGGCCGAGCCGGGCGATCGTTTTCGCCCGGCGCTTGCGCCAGGCCCAGACCTGCGGCGAGACGTAGAAGACGACGGGGACGCCCGTCTTCGCGAGGCGTCTGGCGAGCGGGAGATTGAAGTCGGGCGAGTCGATGAGAACGGCGGCATCCGCCTTCTCGCGGCTCGCCTCGGCCACGAGCGCGTGGATGAGCCGCCGCGCGAACCGGATCTTCGAGAACGCCTCGACGAGGCCGATGATCGCGAGGTCCTTCTGGTGGGCGAGAAGGCGGGCGCCGGCCGCCTGCATGCCCTCGCCGCCGACGCCGAAAACGTCGAGCGACGAAACCCGCGGCCGCAGGGCCGCGAGGAGCGCGGAGGCGTGCTGGTCGCCCGAAACCTCCCCGGCGACGACGAGGAGCTTCAACGGGCCACCGCCGATAGCGCCCACGCGGCGAGGACCGAGCCGCCCACGAGCGCGCCGAAGGTCTTCAGGAAGAACCCCGGCCGTGTCCGGGCGTCCTCCCGCCACAGGAGCGCGAGAAACGCCGACAGGAGCGCCGCAAGCCAGACGAGGAGCAGGAAGTGGTCGCGGAAGACGGTCAACCGCGTCTCCCGCGCGCGCGCTCGAAGACGTCGAGGACGAGAAGAGCCTGCATGATTCCCGCGACGATCAGGAAGGTCCGCGCGTACTCGGCGAGCGGCGCGACGTCGTTCCACGGGCCGAGGGCGAGGCCCGTCAGCGCCGTCAGGAGGACGATCGTGCAGAACGCCGCGCCGCGGGAGCGCTGGCCGAGGAATACGTGTCCGACCCCCGGGAAGACCGCCGCGACGAGAGCGAGGAGGGCGGCCTCTCCCGGCCGCTTCGTCACGATGCGCGCGCGAACGCGGCCGCGAGGCGGGAGCGCGTCGTGGGCAGGTCCTCCGGGATCGTGCGCGTGCCCCCGAGGACAGTGAGGAAGTTCGTGTCTCCGTCCCAGCGCGGGACGAGGTGCAGGTGGGCGTGATGTTCGACGCCCGCCCCGGCGCTGCGGCCGAGGTTGAGCCCGGCGTTGAAGCCGTGCGGGCGGTACGTCTCCCGGAGGATCGCCTCGAAGCGCGCGGCCAGGTCGACGACCTCGTGGCGCTCCTCCGCCGTCATCTCGTCGAGGCCGGCCCGGTGCGCGAACGGCGCGATCATGACGTGGCCGTTCGTGTACGGGTAGCGGTTCAGGACCGCGTAGGCGAGACGGCCCCGCGTCACGAGAAGCGCCTCGGCGTCGTCGTGTTTCGGGAGCTCGCAAAACAGGCAGCCGCCCGGGTCGACGCCGCCGCCCGCGAGGTAGGCGGCGCGCCAGGGCGTGAACAGGGCCTCCATCAGCCCTTGTCCGGCTCCCCCGCCACGGCGGCAGGAGCCGCCTGGTTGATGAGCTCCTTGAGCTTCTTGCCGGGCTTGAAGTACGGCACCCGCTTCGGCGGCACCATGACCTTCACGCCGCTGCGCTTCGGGTTCCGCGCGATGCGGGCCCCGCGCTGGCGCAGGCGGAAGCTCCCGAAGCCGCGCAGCTCGATCTTCTCTCCCGAGCGGAGCGACGCGATGATCCCGTCGAACACGGACTCGACGATCACCTCGGCCTGCTTCTTGGTGAGGTCGGTCGACTTCGCGACCTCCTCGACGAGGTCGGCCTTCGTGGTCGTGCCTTCGCCGCGGCCTACCACAGAAAGAACACGTTCCATCCGCCCCCCACCGGAGCGCCGGAGAGGAGGCGCCCCGCAATCGAAGATTCCGAAGGACCGCCGGAGAGAAACTCGAGAAGACCCGGGCGCTGCGGCCGCGGGTGCCACACCTCGGCAGGCAGGGACATCCCGGCCAGGCGCGCGGCCCTGTCCACGGCGTCGCGGTAGTCGCCGATCTCGTCCACGAGACCGAGCGACAGGGCTTCCTCGCCCGTGACGACGCGGCCATCGGCCATCCTGTCCATCGCGCCGGGCTTCAGCTTCGCCTTGCGGCCCTCGGTGACGGCGCCGACGAACTGGGCGCGGAGCTTCTGGATGAGGTCCTCGAAGTAGGCGCGGTCCTCGTCGCTGATCGGACGCGTCGGGTTGCCCGAGTCCTTGAGGGCGCCGCTCTTGATCGTCACGGCCCGGAGCTTCGCCCACTCGAGGAGGTCGCCGTAGTTGACCCACTGGATGATCACGCCGATCGATCCCGTGATCGTGCCTGGATTCGCGACGATGTGGTCGGCCGAGACAGCGGCGTAGTAGCCGCCCGACGCCGCGACGGACTCCATCGAGACGACGACGGGCTTTTTCGTCTCTCTGCGGAAGCGCGCGATTTCGCGGTTGAGCTCCTGCGAGGCCGCGACGCCGCCGCCGGGCGAGTTGATCCGCACGACGACGGCTTTCACGTTCGCGGCGTCGTGGAAGCGCTTGAGCGTCTCGCGGAAGCGGTCCGCGGACAGGATCACCCCGTCGAGATCGACGACGCCGACACGGCCGCCGCCGAGTGCGAACCCGAGGCCGTCCGACCGGGCCCCTCCGCGCGCGACTGCGCCGCTCACGAGAAAGGCCGCCGCGACGAGCAGAACGAGGAACGCGCAGCCGATACCGGCGACTCCCCACGCGACGGTTGAGCGCTTCATCGGGCGGACCCCGCGCGTCTCACGGCGGCCCCGCTACTCGGAAGGTTCCGTGTCCGCGTGAACGTGGTCGTCGGCGGACGCTTCACCCTCGGAGGGCGCGGCCTCGGGCTCGGCGCCGGCCTCCGGCTGGTCGACGTCGCGCGAGGAGAGCCCGATGCGTTGCTCCGCCGGCTCGATGCGCAGGATGCGCACGCGGACGGGATCGCCTTCGTGGTAGACGTTGCCGGGCTTTTCGCCGCGCGGAAGCGGTGTCTCGGAGACGTGCATGAGACCCTCGAGCCCTTCGGGCAGGCGCACGAAGACGCCGAAGTCGGCCACCTTCGCCACGTTGCCGTCCACGACGTCGCCAGGCTGGTGCTTCGACGCGAATTCTTCCCATTCGTTCGGGCGGAATTCCTTGATCGAGAGGCTGATGCGCCGGTTCTCGACGTCGATGGCCGTGAGGACGGCCTGGACCTCGTCGCCCTTTTTCAGGATCTCCGAGGGGTGCTTCACGCGGCGGCCCCACGACATGTCGGACACGTGGATGAGCCCGTCGATGCCGTCCTCGATCTCGACGAAGGCGCCGAAGTCGGTCAGATTCCGCACGGTGCCCGTGATGCGGTCGCCGATGTGGAACTTCTCGGCGAGCTGCTCCCACGGGTTCGGCTCCGTCGCGCGGAGCGAGAGCGAGAGCCGGCGCGTCTCGGGGTTCACGTCCGCGATGACGGCTTCGATCGTATCGCCGACGTTCAAGAGCTTCGACGGGTTCTTGACCCGCTTCGTCCACGACATCTCGGACACGTGGATGAGGCCCTCGACGCCCTCCTCGAGCTCGACGAACGCGCCGTAATCGGTCAGCGACACGACCTTGCCGCGTACCCGGGCGCCGACCGGGTAGTGGGCCGGGAGGTCCTGCCACGGGTCGGGCTTGAGCTGCTTCATCCCGAGCGAGATACGGCCGCTGGCCTCGTCGAAGCGGAGGACCTTGACGTCCACCTCCTGCCCGACGTGAACGGCGTCGGACGGGTGGGCGAGGCGGCCCCACGTCATGTCGGTGACGTGCAGGAGGCCGTCGATGCCCCCGAGGTCGACGAACGCGCCGTAGTCCGTGAGGTTCTTGACGACGCCCTTGAGGACGCGCCCGTCCGCGAGCGCGGAAGCGGCTTCTTTCTTCTTGACCTCGGCGAACTCGTCGAGGAGCGCCTTGCGCGAGAGAACGATGTTGCCGCGCTTCTTGTCGAGCGACACGACGCGGAACTCGAGATCGCGGCCCTTCAGAACGTCGAGGTTCTTGAGCGGGCGGGAGTCCGCGATGGAGCCGGGCAGGAACGCCCGCACGCCGATGTCGACGGAAAGTCCGCCCTTCACGCGGTCGATCACGCGGCCCTTGACGGGCTCGTTCGCGGCGAAGGCCGCCTCCACAATGTCCCACGCGCGCCCGCGGCGCGCCTTCTCGTACGAGAGCACGACGTAGCCGTTCGGGCCCTCCGTGCGCTCGAGGATCGCTTCGATCTCCTGGCCCGGGTGCGGCAGCTTGTCGGCGGGAACGTGGTGGAACTCGGAGCGCGGGATCATCCCTTCGCTCTTGTAGCCGATGTCCACAAGAATCTCATCGGCCGTCACCTGAAGCACGCGGCCCTTGATGAGCTCGCCCTCCTTCAGAGAGCGTTCGCTCTCGGCGAGGAGGCGGGCGAATTCCCCGGGATCGCCTTCCTCAGCCTTGGGGCCAGTCTTCCTCAGGTCCGTAGGCGACATGTCGTCGTGCTCCTTAACCTCATCGCGATTTTCCAGCCTGCCTAAATGTCCGCGAGGCAATCGCTTAAGCGGCCAGAACCGCTGATGTTAGACGCCCTGCCCGGAAACGGTCAACCGGGGCTCCGTTCAGCCCTTTTCGACGGTCTCCAGCAGGCTCTCGACGACCTGGTCTGCCGTGAGCTCCGACGTGTCGACGCGGACGTACGTTCCGTCGTCCGTCAGGGGCGAATCGGCTCGCGTGGAGTCCGCGTGATCGCGGGCGACCATGTCCGCGAGCACCTGCTCAAAGGCGGGCGGCGCACTTTTCGCGGCGAGCTCGTCGTGCCGCCGCTTCGCGCGGACCTCGGCCGTGGCCGTCAGGAAGAACTTGTGCTTCGTCTCCGGGACCACCTTCGTCCCGATGTCCCGTCCCTCGAGCACACCGCCGCCCTCGAGGGCAAGGCTGCGCTGCATGCCCGCGAGCCGGCGGCGCACGCCGGGGATCGCGGAAACGGCGGACGCGTACTTCGAAATCTCCGGAGTCCGGATCTCCTTCGACACGTCCTCGCCGTCCAGCCACGTGCGGGCGTCCGCGGCGCTCCCGGTCACGCGCACGTCGATGCGGTTCGCGAGGTCCACGACGGCGCCGGGGTCGGCGATCGGAAGCGTCACGCCGGAGCGCCGGGCGGCCAGGCCGACGGCGCGGTACATCGCGCCCGTGTCGAGATATGCGACGCCGAGGCGCGCCGCCACGGCCTTGCCCACGGTCGACTTCCCCACTCCCGACGGCCCGTCGATCGCGACGATCAGCGGGCGGGCCATTTCTTCTTCGCGCCCTGCTTGTCGTTCTTTTCGCCGGGACGGACCGGGCGCGCGAAGGCCGGCGCCGGCCGCGTGCCTTTCGGCGGCGCGGGGCGGATCGCCTTGAGCGCCGCGACTTCCTCTGGCGCGAGGTCGCGGAACGCGCCGGGCGGGAGCTTCGGGTCGCGGATCGGGCCGATCGCGACGCGGCGCAGCTTCGTGACCGGGTGGCCGACGAGGTCGAACATGCGCCGGATCTGGCGCGAGCGCCCTTCGCCGAGAATCACCTTGAGCCACGCGTTGCCGCCGACGCCATTCTTCTCGGGGGTCGTCTCGGAGAGCGTGATGTCGGCGGGGGCCGTCTTCACGCCGTCCGGCAGGTGCACGCCGCGCCGCAGCCGCTCGAGCTGCGCCGGCGACGGGACGCCGGAAACCTTGACCTCGTACTCCTTGCGGCAGCCGCCCGAGGGGTGCGTGAGCTTGTGGACGAGCGGGCCGTCGTCCGTGAGGAGGAGAAGGCCTTCGGACTCGACGTCGAGGCGGCCGACGGCCACGACGCGCTCGCCGACGCGCCCTTTCAGAAGCTCGAACACCGTTGGGATGCCGCCCGGATCGTCGCGCGTGACGATGAGGCCCTTGGGCTTGTTCATGAGGACGTAACGCCGCACGACCGCGATGCGGAGCAGCTTCCCGTCCACCTTGACGTGGTCCTTCGCGGGGTCGGCTTTCACGCCGAGCTCGGTGACCTTGTGGCCGTTCACGGTCACCCGGCCTTCGAGAATGATCTTCTCGGCCTCGCGCCGCGACGAGATGCCGGCGGCGGACAGGAGCTTCTGGAGGCGTTCAGCTGGCATTTGCCTTAACCATCCGAGGGATCTTCCTCTTTTTCCTTCTCTTCGGGCTCCCCCGGGAACAGTTCCGTCTGCGACGTGTTCGTCTCGACGCCGTAGAGCGCGTCGAGGTCCTCGGGTTTCGGGAGGTCCTTGACGTCGTCGAGGCCGAAGTGGACGAGAAACTCCTTCGTCGTCTTGTAGAGGAACGGCGTTCCGACGACCTCCTTGCGGCCCGCCGTCGTGATGAGCTTCTTGTCGAGCAGCGTACGGAGCGAGGACGCGGAGTTCACCCCGCGCAGCTCGGCGATCTCGGGAGCCGTGACGGGCTGGCGGTACGCGATGATCGAGAGCGTCTCGAGGCTCGCCATCGAGAGCTTGTTCTTGCCTTCGAGCCCGAGGAGCTTGCGGACGGGCACGTCGAATTCGTTCCGCGAGACGAGGCGCGCACCGCCCGCGACGCGGTCCAGCCGCACGCCACGCGCGTCGGCTTCGAGGGCGCGCTCGAGAACCTCGAGCGCGGCTTCCACCTCGGCGGCCGTGAGCTCGGACGCCTCGACGAGGCGCTCGACGCTCGCCGGCTTGCCCGACGCGAAGAGGAGCGCTTCCACGAGGGCCACGTGGGCCGGCGGGGCGGACGGTCCCGGCGAGGGCGGCGAACCGGGGTTTTCGAGTTCGCCGCTCATCGGTACGACTCCTCGTAGCCCTCGAGCGTCACGTCTTCGCCGGTCGACTCGAGGAGGATGTCGCTGAACTCGGCTTCCTGCCTGGCGCGGACGACGCGCAGGCGCAGGAGCTCGAGGACGGCGAGAAAGACGGCGATCGCCTCCGCACGGCCCGCGAGGCCCCGGAAGACGTCCGACAGCGGCACGGGGCCGCCGCCGCTTCGCACGCGCGCGAGCATGTCCTCCATCTTCTCCTTGATCGAGTACTTCTGGTGCGCGATCTCCAGAGACGGCGGATGCGCCGAGCGGTAGCGGTCGAGCGCACCCTTGAAGAACGTGAGGAGGTCGAAAAGCGACACCTCGGAGAGGTCCGTTTCCTCGGCTTCGGCCTCCGACGCCTCGAGCCTGGCGGGAGGGCGGCTCCAGAGGCCGAGGCGCAGCGCCTCCATCTCGTGAAGCGTCTCGGCCACGCCCTTGTACTTGCGGTACTCGATGAGTCGCCGCACCAGTTCGTCGCGCGGGTCCTCCTGCGGCGTGCCGTCCGGCAGGACCGCGCGCGGAAGAACCATCTGCGACTTGACGTGGACGAGGAGCGCCTCGACGTAGAGGAACTCGGCGGCGACCTCGAGGTCCAGCTCCTGCATGAGGACGAGGTACTCGTGGTACTGGCGGCAGATGTCCGCGACCGGGATGTTGCGGAGGTCGACCTCGTTCTTGCGGATGAGGTGGAGCAGCAGGTCCAGCGGGCCCTCGAACTGGGGCACCTTCACCGGATACGGCTGCATCAGGTCCGCACCTGCGGGGACGGGGATGCGGAACTCAGCCATGGGAAGAAAGAAGATTTCCTTGAAGGTGAAGAGGGGCGGACTTCACAGAAGCCCCATCGCGTTGGAGACCTTTTCCATCGTGTCGCTCGCGATCGCCCTGGCCCGCGCGTTTCCGTCCTCGAGGACGTCCTTCACATAGTCCTTCTGCGCGACGATCTCGGCGCGTTTCTGGCGGATGGGCTCGAGCGCCGCGTTCATGTTGCGGATGAGGTGCTTCTTGCAGTCCACGCAGCCGCGCGCGGCCGTGCGGCACTCCTCGGCGACGACCTTCTGCTCGTCGGGCGGCGAGTAGAGGACGTGGAACGGGTACAGGTTGCAGACGTCCGGGTCGCCGGGGTCCGAGCGGCGCGCCCGGTTCGGGTCCGTGACCATCCCCATGACCTTCTTCGCGACGTCTTCGGCCGAATCCGAGAGCGCGAGCGTGTTGCCGTAGCTCTTGGACATCTTCCGGCCGTCGAGGCCCGGCACCTTGGGCGTCGCCGTGAAGAGAGCCTTCGGCTCGGGGAACACGTCCCCGTAGAAGCCGTTGAACCGCCGGACGATTTCGCGGCAGATCTCGAGGTGGCTCTCCTGATCCTTGCCGACCGGGACGTAGTGCGCGAGGTAGAGAGCGATGTCGGCGGTCATGAGAACCGGGTAGCCGAGGAAACCGAACGTCCCGAGGTCCCGCTCGCGCAGCTGCTCGATCTGCTCCTTGTACGTCGGCACGCGCTCGAGCCAGCCGAGCGGCGTGATCATCCCGAAGACGAGCGCAAGCTCGGCCGTCTGCGGCACGCGCGACTGGACGAAGATGACGCTTTTCCCCGGGTCAAGGCCCACGGAGAGCCAGTCCGTCACGGCCTCGACCGAAGCCTCGCGGATCGCGGAGGTGTCGGCGTAGTCCGTCGTGAGCGCATGGAGGTCGGCCACGAAGTACCGGCAGGCGTACGTCGACTGCAGGTCCACCCAGTTCTTCACCGCGCCCCAGTAGTTGCCGAGGTGGACGCGGCCCGTCGGGCGCAGGCCCGAAAGAACGATCTTCTGAGAAGGCTCGGACATCAGGACCTCAGCCAGCCGATCACGAGGTCCTGCACCGGTCGCATGATGAAGCCGAGCACACCCGTGAACATCATCACGACGAGGATGATGAAACCGAAGCGGCGCAGCCAGATGACGGCGGGAATCGCGGCCGGCGGTGCGAGGCTCTCGACGACGCCGAAGCCGTCCAACGGTGGAATCGGGAGCAGATTGAAAATCGCAAGGGAGACGTTCACGAGAACCGAGAGGCCGAAGATGAGCGAGAGCGGGTAGAGCGGACTCGCTTTCGAAGGAATCGAAACCCCTTTGATGAGCGAAAACGCCCCCGCGAACGCGACGGCGAGAAGAAGATTCGAGAGCGGGCCCGCCGCCGAGACGAGCAGGTTCGCCCGCCGCGGATTCGGGACGCCGCGGAGGGATACGGGCACCGGCTTGGCCCAGCCGAAGACGGGCAGGCCGGAGAACGCGAGCATCGCGGGAAACAGAAGGCTCCCGATCGGATCGAGGTGCTTGAGCGGGTTCATCGTGATGCGGCCCAGATCGCGGGCCGTGTTGTCGCCGCACTTCATCGCGACGAAGCCGTGGGCCGACTCGTGGAACGAGACGGCGAACAGAAGGACGACGACCTGGATGACGATTTCGAGAATCTTTTGAGAGTCCACGGCGCCTTTGAGCGCGGCGTTTTTCGCAGCCGCGCGGCGGCGCGAATGTTAACCCGGAATGCGCGGCGCCTTGGGACGACACTCCCAAGCCAGGTCGATCACCGCGGGGCGAACGGGCCCTCTTTCGGGAGGACGTCCGGACCCGGGTCTGGAGCAGGGGCACGCCCTTCATCTTGGCGTCGAGCTCGTCCTCGAGGCCTTGAGCCCAGAACCCGGAGCCGATTCCCTCGCTGAGCGTGCCGGAAAGGCCGAGCGGGTTCCCGACCACGACGACACGCTCCGCGACTCGAGCGGCCGGACGCCACACCGAGAGCGTGTCAGCCCACCATCTGAATCATCCGGTTGAGCACGCGGATCACACCGGTCCACTCCTGGTAGACCTCGGCATAGACCCGAGCCTGCCGAATCGCGGCGTCCGTCGCCTGCGCGTCGTCGAGCAGATGCTGGAGCTCTCCCCGCAGCTGTGCCGTATCGCGGAGGTTTCCGCGCTCGTAGCGCACGTGGAAGGCGCGCGCCCGGTCGCTGAAATGGTGAATCCTGTCGAAGTACTCTTGGGCCCGGGGGCCGTTGCCCGCCGCGTTCGCCTCGGCGAGCTCGTGGGCGCGCGAGGCCCGGTCGTCCAGCTCGTGGGCGAGCGCGGCGAAGCGCTCCGCCGGGAACGAGTACCGGACTTCCGGCGGCGGATAGTACGGGCGCGCGTAGGGTCCGGAGTCCACGCTCACGGCGTAGCCGCCGGCGCAACCCGCGGCGAGAACGGCCCCGCCGATCAACGCTGCGAGTGAGAGCCAGGTTTGTGACGTCTTCTTGTGAGTTTTTCGCATATTCCACGCTACGCAATTCTGCGGCCAGGGGCGGAGAGTGAGCCTCTTCCAGGCAACTCTAGTCGCCAGCCATATCTGAGCCGGGGCGGAGGAAGAGGGGCTCGCGGAGAGCGGCGTCGCGCCCTTCGGCGATGAGCCGCATCGCCTCTTCCTTCGCGTCCTTCATCCAGCGGACGTCGCGGACGAGGTCGCCGATGCGGAACATCGGAACGCCGCTCTGGCGCGTGCCGAGCGCGTCGCCGGGGCCTCGGCGCTTCAGGTCCTCCTCGGCGATGACGAACCCGTCGTCCGTCTTCTCGAGGACGCCGAGGCGCTCGCGTGATTCCGGAGACGTCTTGGCGCCGTAAAGAAGGATGCACCTCGACGTGCGCCGGCCGCGGCCGACGCGGCCTCGCAGCTGGTGCAGCTGGGCGAGACCGAACCGCTCGGCGTTCTCGACGAGCATGTACGACGCGTTCGGCACGTCGACGCCCACCTCGATGACGGTCGTCGCCGCGAGGACGTCGAGCTTTCCCGCCGCGAACTCCCCCATCGTCCGCTCGCGCTCGTCGGGCGGGACGCGCCCGTGCAGGACGCCGACGCGACGCCCCGGGATGGCCTTTCGGATCTCCCCGGCGTGCTTCTCGACCGCCCGCGCGTCGATCGTGTCGGATTCCTCGATGAGCGGGACGACGACGTACGCCTGGCCGCCGGCGCGGATCTCGCCCTCGATCTCGCGGAACGCCGTGCTCCGCTCGCTCTCGGGAAGGACGCGTGTCTTGATCGCGGTGCGGCCCGGCGGCTTCTCGTCCAGGGTCGAGACGTCGAGGTCGCCATACAACGTCAGGGCGAGGGAGCGCGGGATCGGCGTCGCGGACATGACGAGCAGGTGCGGCCGCGCGCCGGACGGGTCCGCCTTTGCGGCGAGAGCGGTTCGCTGCGCAACGCCGAAACGGTGCTGCTCGTCGATCACGATCAGCCCGAGGCGCCGAAACTCGACGGGGTCTTCGAGGAGGGCGTGCGTCCCGACCAGCA
Source organism: Acidobacteriota bacterium (assembly GCA_039930645.1). Taxonomy (GTDB): domain Bacteria; phylum Acidobacteriota; class Thermoanaerobaculia; order UBA5066; family UBA5066; genus Fen-183. Next base: position 3,272 of record JBDTTJ010000005.1, on the reverse strand, counting down.
TGTCGATGCGCCCGCCGGCGAGCGCGTCGAGGACCTGCGCTCGCGCCTTCCCCTTCACGCGCCCCGTGAGGAGTTCGGCGCGGAAGCGCGTCTTGCCGAAGATCCGGAAGATCGTCGTGAAGTGCTGCTCGGCGAGGATCTCGGTCGGCGCCATGAGGGCCGTCTGCCGGCCGCACTCGGCGGCGAGGATGGCCGAGAGGACGGCGACGATCGTCTTGCCGCTCCCGACGTCGCCCTGCAGCAGGCGCCGCATCGGCCGGCCCGTGCGGAAATCCTCGCCGATTTCGCGGATCACACGTTTCTGCGCGGCCGTCAGCGAGAACGGCAGCGCTTCCTTGAGGCGCGCGCGGATCGCGGCGTCCGCCGCGAGGACGGGCGCCGGCACGCGGTCGCGCTCGGCGCGGCGGCGCTGAAGCCCGACCTGAAACTCGAGAAACTCCTCGTAGACGAGGCGGTGCAGGTGCGGCGACTTCCGTTCCGTCCACGCCTCGGCGTCCGCGGGCCCGCCGCCGCTGCCCGGGAAGTGGGCCTCGCGCAGGGATTCGCCGAGAGGAGGGAGGTTTTGCTCCCTCTCACTCGTGCGTTGCAGTCGCTTCGGGAGATGGTCGGCAAAATCTCTTAGAAGGTGGAAGACGACGCGCCGCCGCATCCGCGGCGTGAGGCCTGGGAGCTTGCGGTAGATCGGGACGACGCGGCCCATGGAGAGAGTCTCCGCGCCGCCGCTGCCCTCCCCTTTTCCCTCCCCCTCCTCACCTTCAGAGAATTCTTCGATCTGCGGGTTCTCCATCACGAGCCCCCGCCGATAGCGGGCCGCCCGGGTGCCAATCCCGTAAACCCAGAAAACCTTCTTCGGCGTCATCCAGCGCTGCAGGTACGGCTGGTTGAAGAAGACGAGGCGCAGCGTGCCGGAGCCGTCGTCGAGGATCGCCTCGAAGATCGTGAAGCCCCTGCGGCGCGTCCGGATCAGGCGCGAGGAAAGGATCGTTCCCTTGACGGTCGTGGCGGGGCCCTCGGCGACGAGCCCGGAGATCGGCCCGATGCGCGTGCGGTCCTCGTACCGGAACGGAAGGTGGAGGAGGAGATCGAGCGCCGTCTCGACGCCCGCCTCGGCCAGCTCCTTCGCGCGCGCGGGACCGATTCCGGGCAGCGACGCGAGGGGCGGAAGAGGAGCGGAAATGACCCCTACGCCTTGCTGATGCGGAACGTGAGGTCCACGAGGCCGAAGCGGATCCGGTCGCCGTCCTTGATCGACACCGGCTGGCCCGTGACGATGCGCGTGCCGTTGACGAACGTCCCGTTCATCGTCCCGATCTCCTCGACGACGCGGAACTCGTTCCCGGAGTGGACGATCTTCGAATGGCGGCGAGAGACGGAGCGCTGCGTGTCGAGGTTCGCGAGGTCGACGTCGGGCCGGATGCCCGTGACGGGGTCGATGCGCCCGACGGTGGTCTCACCCTCGCGGTTCAGGAAGAACTCGCCGCCGGCGTCCGCCACGATCCGGAAAATGTCGTGCCGGTCGGCTTCCTTCGCGAAGATGTCGGACGACGACTGGTCGAGCGTCGGGGCGACGCCCGTCGACTGCTCGAGGAGCTTCGTCGTTTCACGCAGGCGACGCGAGAGTTTGCGGAGCATACGCACCGCGATCTCCGCGTTGTGGCGCAGCATCTCGTCGAACGTCGTCTGGTTGATCCGGACGAGCTCGCATTCAGTCTTCGCGCGCGCGGAAGCCGTTCGCGGGACGTCTTCGAGAATGGACATCTCGCCGAAGAAATCGCCTTTCTCGAGCGTCGCGAGAATCTTCTCCTCGCCCTTGCGGCTCTTTTTGTAGATCTCGACCGAGCCGGCCTGAATGACGTACATCTCCGTGCCGACCTCGCCCTCCACGAAGAGGTCTTTCCCGGCGGGCGCTTTCATGAGGTAGTCCGCGAAGCCGCTCGGAGTTCCTGACTTCACGACGACTTTCAAGACGTAATCTCCTCGAGGAAGGTGAGCGTCCCGGCTCCGTCCCACGCGGCGCGCGCGCCGACGGGCAGGGTCGCGTTGGGGCCGCGGTGGCCGGCGGGGAGGCCGACCGCCACGGGGATGCCGAGGGGAGCGAGCCGGGCGTGCAGAAGAGCGCGGAGGCGGTCCGCGTCCTCGACTCCCGCGAATGTGACGGCCGAGAGGCTTCCGATCAAGATGCCGGACAGTTTAGCGAATCGGCCGGAATCGATGAGGGTTCCGAGCATCCGGTCGATCCGGTAGGCCTCCTCGGCGATGTCTTCGAAGAAGAGGAGGGCGCCGGAGTAGTCGAATTCCCAGGGCGCGCCGACGGACGCAGCCAGCAGCGAGAGACACCCTCCGACGAGCCTCCCCGAGGCGGCTCCGGGTACGAGCACGCTGCTCCCGATCGCGCCGCCCATCCCCTCTTCACCCTCCAAGAAGATCTTCTTCGGCCCCTTCCCCTCCAGCATCGAAGGGAAGAACGACGCGGAGAGCGGGTCGAGTCCGCGCGCGAGGTCCGCGGCGACCATCGGCCCGTGGAACGACGGCACGCCGGCGCCGAGGAGCCACGAGGAGAGGAGCGTCACGTCCGAGAAACCGCAGTGGATCTTCAGATTCCGCGCGGCCTCCCCGCGGTCGAGGCGCCGGAGCGCCGGGGCCACGCCGTAGCCGCCGCGGGCGAAGACGATCGCCTTGATTTCCGGATCGAGGAGAAGCGCCCGGTACCCTTCCGCCCGCTCGGCGTCCGACCCCGCGAGGCCGAGGACCGCGTCCCGCGCGTGGACGTTGGCCGCAAGGCGCACGCGGTACCCGAGGCTTTCGAGCCGGCGAACGCCCCCGGCCAGCGCCTCCGCGGCGGGCGGGCCGGAGAGAGCGGCGACGCCGATCGTGTCGCCCGGGACGAGGCGGGCGAGTTTGTGGATCACGGGAGGATTCTGGCAGCCCCGGAAGGAAAAGTGACTCGGGCCGGACGATAAGCCGGATTCTGTGACCGGTCGGCTCGCGCCTTCCGGTTGGCGGTCATTCCTCTAGGCCCGCCCTCTCGGACGGGCTCGAGCGACCTACCCGGTGACGTCGGCGGTAAAGCCGCGGGAGCGGGCGTCCCTGCCGTCACCCTATTTGGCCTTGCTCCGCGTGGGGTTTCGCCTGCCAGTCCCGTTGCCGGAACCGCGGTGCGCTCTTACCGCACCTTTTCACCCTTACCTGCGCCTTGCGGCGCGTCGGCGGTTTGTTTTCTGTGCCACTTTCCTTCGGGTTGCCCCGACCGGGATTTCTCCGGCACGCTGCCC
>JBDTTJ010000004.1:0-32761 GCA_039930645.1 Acidobacteriota bacterium | reverse complement strand
CGGAGCCGATCTCCCGGGTGTACAGGTCGAACGCTCCGTTGACATCGGACGCGAACGCGATGGACTTGCCGTCGGGGGAGAAGAGGCCCGCGGAGTTGTTCGCGACGCCGAGCGTCACGCGCGTCGTCCCCGTGGCGGCTTCGATGACGTAGAGAGCGCTGACGTCCCGCACGGGGTCCGTGATGTCCACGAGGACGCGGCGGTCGTCCAGCGAAAGATCCATATCCCCGAGGACCGACGGAGATCCGACGGTCTCGAGCGGCTTTCCCTGCCGGTCGAACCAGGTGAGCTGGCTTTTCAGGATGCCGCCGCGGCGGAAGGCGAGCGTTCCGTCTTCCGCCACCGAGTACGCCGTGAGCCCGTCCGTGTTGAGGTTGCGCCAGACGTCCTCGGCCGCCGGCGCCGGCTCGCCGGAGACCGCGAGCGTCCGGAGGTCGAACGCCTGGGCGAGGATTGTCGCCTCGCGCACGAAGTAGAGGCGCCCGCGTGCGTAGGCGCCGCCGGTCGAGGATTCGACGAGACGAATCCTCTTGCCTCCGTCGATGGATCCCACCTCGACCATGAGCCGGCCCGGAGGTTTGGGCCTGCGGCTCATGAAGAGGAAGCGCCTGCCGTCCGGCAGGAAGCGCGGCCAGCGGTGCGAGGTTTCCGCAGTGGCCGGGTCGAACGTCGTCACGGGTTTGGCCATGCCGCCCGAGGCGGGGATGCTGAAGATCGCTCCGCCGCCCTCCGGGGCGAAGACGATCACGTTCTGCGAGCCCCAGCTTCCGCCGCGATGCTCGGGCGCGTCGGCGAGCTCGCGCGCCGGGCCGCCGGCGAGGTCGACGCGCTTCAGCTTCCCGGCCGCGAAAAAGCCGATCGAGCGCCCGTCCGGAGAAAAGAACGGCGCATCCGCGTCGTCGGTGCCGGGCAGAGCCTTCGGATCGAGGGAGTCGAGGCTCCGGACGTAGAGCTTCGTGCGGCCGTCGGGGCCGGCCGCCGTGAAGGCGATCTGCCGGCCGTCGGGCGAGAGGTCGATGGGTCCCGACGATGGCGTACCGGCGGGCGGGAGGACCGCGAGCTTCAGGGCGCTCGCGGGGGACACAGCGGGAGCGCGAGCGCGGAGCGCGAGAGCCCCCGCAGCGGCCGCAAACGCGGCCGCAAGCGCCCAGGAGAGATAGAGAGAGAAACGCCGCGTTCGTTCCGCGCTTGCTGCAGTGGGGCCTGGCACCGACGGATCTTCTTCAAAGGGTAATTGGCCGGAGGAGCTGGACGTTGCGGCGATCTCTTCCTCGAGGCTGATGCGCGCATCCCCGATGTCGCGCAGGCGCTGCTTGGCGTCGCGCTGGAGGCACCTGCGCAGCAGTTCTCTCACCCTCAAAGAGATCGGCGCGCGAAGCGCGCTCCAGTTCGGTTCTTTCATCAGGACCGCCGCGAGGACGTCGCTCACGGTCTCGCCGTCGAAGGCCCGCTTGCCGGTGAGCATCTCGTAGAGCACGCACCCGAACGCCCAGACGTCCGTGCGCTTGTCCACGGGCTTGCCGCGCGCCTGCTCGGGGCTCATGTAGGCCGCTGTCCCGAGGATCATTCCGGCCGCGGTGCCGCGCGCCGTGAGCGTGGGGGACTCCGTGATGGGCGCGCCCGAGCCCGGCTTTGCCGGATCGTCCTCGAAGATTTTCGCGAGGCCGAAGTCCAGCAGCTTCACCTTGCCGTCGGGCGTGACCTTGACGTTCGCGGGCTTGAGGTCGCGGTGGACGATGCCCTTCTCGTGCGCCGCCTCGAGCGCCTCGGCGATCTGCCGCGCGTAGGAGAGGGATTCCTCCAGAGGGAGAGGGCCGGAGGCGATGCGTTGCGCGAGGTCCTCGCCGGCGACGAGCTCCATCGTCAGGAGATGTCGTGAAGAAGAGGAGGAGGAGGGGACTTCTTCGAATGAATAGAGGACGGCGATGCCCGGGTGGTTGAGGCTCGCGAGCATGCGGGCCTCGCGCTCGAAGCGCCCCCTCCTCTCTTCACTTTCGAAGAACTCTTCCGGCAGCACCTTCAGGGCCACCGCCCGGTCGACACGTATGTCCCTCGCCCGGTAGACCTCCCCCATCCCGCCCGCGCCGATCGGGGCAAGGATCTCGTAGGGGCCGAGCCGGGTTCCCGAGCCGATCGTCATGAAAGCCGGAGGGGAGTGTAGCCTTCGCGAAAGATCGCGGCGGCTGCCGGCGTGTCGGTGCGCACGCCGGAAGGGCGCTCCGCGGTGCGCGAAGGAGAGGCCGGGAACGTGACAGACGTCAGCGTGAGCAAGGGCTTCCTGGTTGGAGTCGTGGCCGCCCTCGGCGCGGCGCTTCTCGCGCTGGCGTATCAGCTGGGACGGGCCTCCGCGCCCGAAGGTGTCCCCGCGCCGCCGACGAAGATCGAGCGCATCGCCCCGCGACCAAAGGACGAGCAGCCTCCGCAGCCGGCTCGTGTCGCCAGTGCAAACATGGAATACGCCGACACGCGTTCCGCCTCCACGCCGGCGTCGGCTGCCCCGGCGCCGTCCACCCCGGCGCCCTCCACCCCGGAGCAAGGCGCCGCACCGCAGGCGGCCGAACCGATGCGATACGCCGTCGCGGCGTACTTCGACACGGTCGAACGCATCCAGGTGGGGTCCATGAGCGGCAATGCCGAAAGCGTGGGGCAGGAAATGGCGGCGGCCCTCGCGAGCGGCGACACGTCGAGTCTCGACAAGATGATCCGGGAGACGGAGGCGGCGAAAGCGCGCCTCGCCGCCGTCAGCCCGCCTGCTCCGTGCGCCGCCCACCATCGCGAGAGCCTCGGGAGCCTCGACGACGCGCTGGAGGTGCTGCGGTCCCTGAAGGCGGCGATGGAATCGCCCGAGCCCATCGGCCAGCTCGCGAACGTCACCGCCCGGGCGCAAGCGCTGCGCTCGCGGGCCGAAGTTCTTCAGAAGGAAGAGCTGGCGCTCAAGGAGCGCTACGGGCTGAAGCGCTGACGCGATCGTCATTCGCGTCATAGACTCGGCGCGCTCGGATCACGACGATGAGGATGAAAACATGAAGGCATTCACGAAGTGGCTCGGGGCGCTGGCGCTCGCAGCTGCCGCGACCGCGACCGCGCAGAGCGGCGACGATCCCTTCCTGTGGCTCGAGGACGTCCAGGGCGAGAAGGCCCTGAGCTGGGTCCGCGAGCACAACGCGAAGTCGACGGCGCTCCTCGAGGCCCGCAACGAGTACAAGCCGGTCTACGCGAAGACGCTGGAGATCCTGGACTCGAAGGAGAAGATCCCGAGCCCCGAGCTCCACGGCGATACGGTCTACAACTTCTGGAGGGACGACGCGCACGAGCGGGGCCTCTGGCGGCGCACGTCGCTCGCCTCGTACCGCATGGCCTCTCCCGAGTGGGAGACGGTGCTCGACGTCGACGCGCTCGCCAAGGCGGACGGCAAGGCCTGGGTCTGGAAGGGCGCGGCGTGCCTTCCGCCGGCCAACGCGCGCTGCCTGATCCGCCTCTCGCCCGGCGGCTCGGACGCCTCCGTGGAGCGCGAGTTCGACACGGCGTCGAAGCAGTTCGTGGCGGACGGATTCTCGCTGCCCGAGGCAAAGTCCCGCGTGGCCTGGCGCGACGCGGACACGCTCTGGGTCGGGACGGACTTCGGCCCCGGCTCGCTCACGGCCTCGGGTTACCCGCGGCTCGTCAAGCTCTGGAAGCGCGGAACGCCGCTGGCCGAGGCGAAGACCGTGTTCGAAGGCAAGCCGGAGGATGTCAACGTCAGCGGCAACACCGAGATCCTGAGCGACGGGCGCTACGACCTCGTCACGAGGACGCCCGCGTTCTATCGGCACGAGTCGTACCTCTACCTGGGCGGCCGTCTCGTCCGGATCGACGTGCCCGAGGATTCGCGTCTCCGGGGATTCTTCCGCGACCGGCTCCTCGTCTCCCTGCGCAGCGACTGGACGACGGGCGGCAAGACGTATCGCGCGGGCTCGCTCATTGCCGGCTCCGTCGACGACGTCCTGCGCGGCGTCCACCGCTTCGACGTCCTCTTCGAGCCCGGCGCGCGCGTGTCGCTCGGGCGCGTGGACCGCACGAAGGACCGCCTGCTGATCCAGACGCTCGACAACGTGCGCAGCCGCGTCACGGCGCTTGCCCTCGAGGACGGCGCGTGGAAGCGGTCCGAGGTGGCGCTGCCTGGCCTCGGCACGGCGTCGTTCGCGGCCACGAGCGACCTCACGAACGCGTACTTCTTCACGTACCAGGACTATTCGTCCCCGACCTCGCTATGGCTCGCCGGAACCTCGGAGCCCGTGAAGGTCAAGTCGATGCCCGCCTTCTTCGACGCCACGGGCGTGAAGACCGAACAGTTCGAGGCCGTGTCGAAGGACGGCACGAAGATCCCGTACTTCGTCGTGACGCCCAAGGGGTTCAAGGCCGACGGGACGGCCCCGGCGCTTCTCTACGCCTACGGCGGCTTCGAACAGTCCGAGGTGCCGCGGTACAGCGGCACGATCGGCGCCGCGTGGCTCGCCAAGGGCGGCGTCTACGTCGACGCAAACCTCCGCGGCGGCGGCGAGTTCGGGCCCGAGTGGCACAAGGCCGCCGTGAAGGAAAAGCACATCCACAACTTCGAGGACTTCTCGGCGGTCGCGAGCGACCTGATCGCGCGAAAGGTCACCTCGGCGCGCCACCTCGGGATCATGGGCGGCTCGCAGGGCGGCCTCCTCGTGGGCGGGACCTTCACGCTCTACCCGGACCTCTTCCGCGCCGTCGTGGCGCAGGTGCCGCTCGCCGACATGCGCCGGTACAACAAGCTGCTGGCCGGCGCGAGCTGGATGGCCGAGTACGGAGACCCCGACAAGCCCGAGGACTGGGCGTACATCAAGACGTGGTCGCCCTATGAGCTGTTGAAGGCGGACGCGAAGTACCCGACGCCGTTCTACTGGACGAACACGAAGGACGACCGCGTGCACCCGGGCCACGCGCGAAAGATGGTCGCGAAGATGGAGTCCCTCGGGCACCCGGTCTACTACTTCGAGAACACCGAGGGCGGGCACGGGTCCGGCGCCGTCAACAAGCAGACGGCCCGGGTCACGGCGCTCCAGTACGCGTACCTCTGGATGATGCTGCGCTGAGGAGCGGCCGACCGGCCGGGTCTATAATGAGGATCAGTCTCGTCCAAAGAGGAGGCACTGCATGTGGGTACTCTTTATGGCGCTCGTTGCCGCAGCGGCCGTGAACCCTCTTTACACGCCGCTCTAGTTTCTCCCGTTCACCGGCCTGTTCCCGTCTTCAGCACGATCTGCGAGCTCTCCTGCAGGCCGGTCGGAAGTGTGGCGAGGAATCGCTGTCCGTCCGGGGACACGCGGTAGGCGGTCGTCACGGGGATGCCGCCGAGCTGCATGTTCACGTTCTGGAAGAGCGCCTTCTCGTGCGCCGCCTCGAGCGCCTCGGCGATCTACCGGGCGAAAGAAAGCGATTCTTCGAGTGAGAGGGAATGGGAGGAAACCTTCTGGTCGAGGCCGTCGCCCTCGACGAGCTCCATGACGAGGAGATGCCGGGACGAAGAAGAAGAGGTCGAGGGAATTTCCTCGAATGAGTAGATGGCGGCGATGCCCGGGTGATTCAGGCTCGCGAGCAGCTTCGCCTCGCGCTCGAAGCGCATCCTCCTCTCTTCACCTTCGAAGAACTCTTCCGGCAGGATCTTGATTGCGACCTCTCTCGCGAGGATTTCGTACGGGCCGAGCCGGGTTCCTGCGGTGATGGTCAACGGAGTGTGGCGGGAGTGTAGCCGGGGCACGTCTTGCGACTCATTCCCCGTGCCCCTCCCCGTGCTGGCTCACGTTGTCGCCGTCTTCCGGCTTCAGCTCCCGGAACACGACCGCCGAGAGGATGGTCATCGCGCCGAGGACGAGAAGGGCGAGGTGGATGCCGTGGAGCAGCTCGTGGGGCTGCGACCGGAACCTGTCCGGAATGAAGATCGCCGTCACGAGCGACGCGGCGGCGACGCCGAAGCTGAGCGACATCTGCTGCATGGTGCTGGAGATGGTGCTGGCCATGCTGGTGTCGGGAGCGGCGACGTCGGCGTAGGCGAGCGTGTTCATGCTGGCGTACTGCAGGGACGCGGCGGCGCCGAAGACGAGCGAGAAGACGACGATGACGGCGACGGAAGTGCCGGCGCCGACCGTGGCGAAGAGAGCGATGGCCGCGCCCATCAGGATCGTGTTCGCGAGCAGCACGCGCCGGTAGCCGAGGCGCCTGAGGATGTGCGGCATCGCCGCCCTGATTCCCAGCGCGGCGATGGACTGCGGCATGAGGAGGAAGCCCGACTGCACGGCCGAGTAGCCGAGGCCGACCTGGTAGAGGAGCGGGAGGAGGAACGGGATGCCGCCGGCGCCGAGGCGCGTGATGAAGCTGCCGGCGATGGACGACCGGAACGTGCGGATGCGGAAGAGGCCGAGGCGGAGCAAAGGATGCGCGGCCGTGAGGGCGTGCCGGAAGTAGCCTGCGAGGAGGACGAGCGAGAGGACGAAGAGGCCGAGGATCGCGGCCGGACCCAGAGAATGCTCGCCGAAGACCTCGAGCACATAAGAGAGGAGGCCGATGCCGCAGCCGAAGAGGACGCCTCCGAGAACGTCGAGCTTCGGGACGCGCTCGGCGCGGTAGTCCGGGAATCGGCGGAAAACGAGGGCGAGGCCGAGGAGGCCGATCGGCAGGTTGACGAAGAAGATGACCCGCCAGTGAAAGTAGCCCACGATGAGGCCGCCCACCACGGGGCCGAGCATGGGCCCGATCATCGCGGGGATCGTCACGAACGTCATCGCCTTGACGAGTTCGGACCTCTCGAACGTGCGCACGATGGTGAGGCGGCCGACCGGCACCATGAGCGCGCCGCCCATGCCCTGCAGGATGCGGCAGGCCACGAGGAAGTGGATGCTCGTGGAGAAGCCGCAGAGGAGCGAGCCGAGCGTGAAGATGCCGATCGCGGTCGCGAAGACGCGGCGCGTGCCGAACCTGTCCGCGATCCACCCGCTGACCGGGATGAAGACGGCAAGGCTGAGCGTGTAGCTCGACAGGACCGACTTCATGGAGAGCGGCACGACGCCGAGCGCATCGGCGATGGTGGGGACGGCCGTGTTGAGGATGGTGGTGTCGAGCGACTCCATCAGGAAGGCCACCGCCACCATCCAGGGGAGCAGGCGCTTGACGGAGGGGTCGGGGCTCAGCTCTTCCCCCTCCGAATCCCCTCGATCGCCTTTTCGCAATCGTCGTTGATGCGCTGGCGGTCGACGAGGTACTCGGCCTCGGCCTTCGCGCGCATCTCCGGGTCGGGCGTCTTTCTCATCGAGTCGCGGAACAGGATCTCGCGCTCGGCGAGGCGCGAGGAGGCGACGCGCCGGGCCTCGGCGATGGCTTCCTTCTGCTTCGCGCTCAGCGGCGCCTCTTTCTTCGTGCCCGCCTCGCGGTCCTCGGCATTCAGGCGCTCCATCGCGAGGTCAAACGCGGTCTTCGGCTTGTCGCTCATGGCTCGTTCTACACCAGAAACGCCGAGGCCCGCCGCCGCAGCGCCTCGACCTCGTCTTTCGACCACGAGGAGGCCGTCCGGAACGTTCGCTGATCTTTCGTCACGACGTTCAGGGAGTAGCTCGGCGCGCCGTCGGACCACTCGTGGGTCTGGATCTCGACGGCGGCGATCGCGTCGAGCCGGCAGCGGGACGTGCGCGTCCCCATCGCCGGAGCGGAAGCCGTGTAGGTGAAGAGGCCGCGGGCCCGATCGAACCGCAGGCGTGACTGGAGGCCGGCGACGGCCGCGAAGGCGAGGAGCGCGGTGAGCGAGAGCGCCCCGAGCGAGATCGCCGCCGCGAAGAGGAAGAAAACGTTCGCGTAGCCGGTCCAGCGCGGTTTGAGGAGAAGCTCGTAAGGCGCGATCAGGGGGAAGAGGCCGAGGAGGAAGAAGAGAATCCTCTTGCCGACGGGCATCGGGGATTCGATCTCGAGGGCCTCCGGCGTCTCGACGACGGGAAGCTCGGGCCTGGCGGTCATGGCCGATATTCTCCGCCCGAGGGCGCGGAGATCTATACTTCCCCCGTTCGACCTCCCTTCCCTTGGCGGAGCGGACCGAGAACCGAAAGGTCCCCGTCGACCCCAACCTGCCCCTCCCCACCATCTCCCAGCCGCGGCATCCGTCCGGATGCGCGAACTCGCACAAAGGAATCTCATGAAGCTCTACGTTGGAAACCTGTCCTATTCCGTCAACGACTCCGTCCTCAAGGAGCTCTTCGGGGCCTTCGGCAACGTGGAATCCGCCCGCGTGATCTCGGACCGCGACAGCGGTCAGTCCAAGGGCTTCGGGTTCGTCGAGATGGCGGACGCCGATGCGCAGAAGGCGATGAGCGCCCTCAACGGCAAGGACCAGGACGGCCGCGCTCTGAAGGTCAACGAGGCCAAGCCCCAGGAAGCCCGCACCGGCGGCGGCGGCTTCGGCGGCGGCGGCGGCCGCCGCTACTGATCAGAAATCTACCGTGATTCGCCGGCGCCGGAGTGGAAACGCTCCGGCGCTTTTTTTCTTCAGGCGGCGGGTTCGGGCGAGTCGCCCTCGGCGGTCGCCACGCGGTCCCGGCCCGCCCTTTTCGCCTCGTAGAGCGCCTCGTCCGCGCGTTTGAGACAGGCCGGGAACGTCTCGACCGGATCGCGGTATCGAGCGACGCCGATCGAGATGGTGGCCCTGGCGGGCGCCCCGTCGCGGCCGTCGACGACGGACTCGGCGAACGAAAATCTCCAGATTTCTGCGCGCTTCAAGGCGCCCTCGACGGTTGCGGCGGACATCACGACGACGAATTCCTCGCCGCCGACCCGGCACACGAGGTCGGAGGAGCGCACGTGGCCAAGGAGCACCTCGGCGAGTCGCAGGAGGACGCGGTCGCCCACGGCGTGACCGTGTGTGTCGTTGACGGACTTGAAAAGGTCGACGTCGATGACGGCGACGACGATGGACTCGTGGGTCCGCCGGGCCCGTGAGATGTCGCGCTTCATGGTCTGCTCGAGGTAGCGTCGGTTGTGAAGACCCGTCAGCGGGTCGCGCACGGCCTGCTCGCGGAGCTGGGCGTTCAGACTCTCGATCTCCGTCATGCGCGTGGCGAGCTCGGCCTGAATTCGGCGCTGCTCGGTGACGTCCTGCTTGATCGCGATGAAGTGCGTGATGGCGCCGTTCTCGTCGAGAACCGGCGCGATCGTCTGCTCCTCCTGGTACTCGGCGCCGTCCTTGCGCCGGTTGACGATCGTGCCGGACCACGACTCGCCGCGCGTGACGGTCCGCCAGAGGTTGGCGTAAAACCCGGGCTCGTGGCGGCCGGACTTCAGGACGCGCGTGTGCTTGCCCACGAGCTCTTCGGCGGAATACCCGGTGATGGCGCAGGCCGCCGGGTTGACCCACGTGATCGTGCCCTCGCGGTCGGTGATGACGACGCCGTTCGCGGCGGAGCGCAGCGCCGTGGCCTGGACGCGGAGCGCGTCGGGTCCGCGCGACGTGCCGCGCTGGTCGCGGATGGCGCAGGCGACGTATGCACAGCCTTCCATGGTGAACGGGCTCAGCGAAATGTCGACGGGGATCTCCCGTCCGTCGGCGTGGAGCGCGAAGAGCTGGAGCCCGCGCCCCATGGGGCGCGGATGCGGGCGCTCGGCGTAGTGGCGCCGTTGCCGGACGTGGGAGCCGAACCGGCCCGGCACGAGCGTTTCGACCGGCCGCCCGGTGAGCGCGGCCGGGTCGTGCCCGAAAAGGGGGCCGCACGCCGGGTTGGCGAGGACGATCGTCCCGGAGTCGTCGACGACCACGGTTGCGTCCGCGGCGCTCGAGAAGAGCGCGCGAAAAATCGTCCCGGCTGCGATCGCGGTCTGCGACATGGAGAGGGGATCTTAGCGTCGCGGTCGTCGGGTCGGCCGGCTTTCGTGACCGGCGCGCTGATCAGGCGGCGAGCCGGCGGCCCGTGTCCGGGTCGAAGAGCTGAAGAGCGGCCACATCCGCGTGAAGCGCGAGAGGCGCGCCGGGCTCGGGCAGACGCGCCGGCGCGACGCGGGCCGCGACGGCGGCGCCGGGGGGAGCGCCCACACGTCCGTGGACGATGACCTCGTGGCCGAGCGGCTCGACCATGGCGACCCGCACGTCGAGCGGCGCGCGCCCGGGGCCGGGCTCCTCGTGCAGGTGTTCGGGCCGGATGCCGACTACCACTGCGAATCCGTCCTTTCCCGCCGTCACCGAGCGCAGGGCGAGAGGGATCGGCAGGGCGAACCCGTCGCCGGAAAGGACCGCCCCTCCCGGCGCCACCCGGGCCTTCAGCTGATTGATCGGGGGCGTGCCGAGGAAGCCCGCCACGAAAAGGTTCTCGGGATTGCGATAGACGTCGAGTGGAGGGCCGACCTGCTGAAGGACCCCGTCCTTGAGGATCGCGATCCGGTGGCCGAGCGTCATCGCCTCGACCTGGTCATGGGTGACGTAGATCGACGTCGTCGCGTAGCGCTCCTGGAGTCTCGCGAGCTCGGCCCGCATCTGAACTCGAAGCGCCGCGTCGAGGTTCGAGAGCGGCTCGTCGAAGAGGAAGAGCGCCGGCCGCCGCACGAGGGCACGGCCGAGAGCGACACGCTGGCGCTGCCCGCCGGAGAGCTGGCGCGGCGTGCGGTCGAGATACGGCGCGAGTCCGAGAAACTCCGCCGCGTCGCGGAGCCGCGCGTCCGCCTCCTGACTCGGCACCTTGCGCATCTCGAGGCCGAACGAGAGGTTCTTGCGGACGGTCATGTGCGGGTACAACGCGTAGCTCTGAAAGACCATCGCGATATCCCGGTCGCGCGGGGGAACGCCGTTCACGACGCGGCCGCCTATCGAGATCGTGCCCTCGGTGGGCTCGTCGAGGCCCGCGATGAGGCGCAGCGCGGTCGACTTACCGCATCCCGAAGGCCCCACGAGGACGAGAAATTCGCCATCCGCGACGTCCAGGTCGAGGCCCGAAAGGACGCGCGTCTCCCCATATGCCTTGCCGACCTTCTCGAGGCGGACCCCGGCCATCCCGTCCTCCCGCGCGCCCGATGTTAGGCCCAAGCCTGCCGGGTTGACCCTCGCGGATTTCCGCGGGGCCGCGCGATCGCTCTTGACACGGCGAACCCTGCCTTCACAGAATGTAAACGTTTACATCGGCGGATGCGAGCGGCGCGAACTCTCCCCGAGACCTGGCGACGGCGAGCCCGGACGGGCCGCCGGGAGACCGATGCCGTGAGCCCGACCATTCGCGAGGTCGCGCGCGCAGCCGGCGTCTCGGTCGCGACGGTTTCTCGCGTTCTCAACAGCAAGGGCCCGGTGCGTGAGATCACGAGCCGTCGCGTCCGCGCGGCCGCGGATCGGCTGCGCTACGTTCCTCACGGCGGCGCCCGAAGTCTCATCACGCGGCGCACAAACGCGATCGGCGTTCTTTTGCCGGATCTCTTCGGCGAGTTCTTCTCCGAAGCGATCCGCGGCATCGACCGCGCGGCGCGCGGCGCCGGATACCAGCTTCTCGTGTCGGGCTCCCACGGCGACCGCGCCCAGGCGCAAACGGCTCTCCGCGCGATGCGCGGTCGGGTGGACGGGCTCGTCGTCATGTCGCCGGGCGTCGACGGGCCGACGCTGAGCGCGAATCTTCCCGAAGGGTGGCCCGTCATGCTTCTGAATTGCGCCGTGGACGGAGCGGCGTTCGACTCGATCAACATCGACAACGAGGGGGGCGCTGCCGCGATGGTGAAGCATCTCGTCGCTCTCGGCCATCGCCGCATCGCCCACGTGACCGGCCCGGCCGACAACTGGGACGCGCGCGAGCGCCTCCGCGGCTACCGGCGCGCCGTCCTTGCCGGGGGTGGAAGGGACACGCTCGCGCTCGAGGTGGCGGGCGACTTCACCGAGGAGTCGGGTTACCGCGCCGCCGCTGTCGTGATCGAGATGCGGCCGCGCCCCACGGCGGTCTTCGCCGCGAACGACTCCATGGCGATCGGGCTCCTGAGCGCATTCCAGGAAATGGGAGTTCGCGTCCCCGGCGACATCGCGGTCGGAGGCTTCGACGACATTCCGATCGCTCGCTTCATGACGCCGCCTCTGTCGTCGGTCGCCGTCTCGATCGCAGACCTCGGCGCGCGTGCGATGACCCGCCTGCTCGCGGCCCTGAAAGACGGGAGCCGTCACGTCCCAAGCCATGAAACCCTGCCGACCCGCCTCATCGCGCGGCGCTCGTCCGGCAGTCGTCCCCCCAAACCACCTACATCGACTCGCCACTCTCGTTCAAGGAGGAGGGATTCATGAGACATATCTGGAAACGACTTCTATTCCTGGGTGTGCTCTGCGCATGCCTGCCCGCTCTCGCCCAGACCACGACGGCGCGGCTTCAGGGCGTCGTTCAGGATGCTTCGGGGCCGCTGCCCGGCGTGACGGTCACCGCCGTCAACACCGAGAGCGGGCTGCAGCGCTCGGCGGTCACGGGCACGGACGGGGCGTACGTCGTCGTTGTCCCCCCCGGGCCGTACACCGTGACGGCCGGCGGGACGACGGCCTTCGAGGCGCAGAAAACCACGATTCGGCTTCAGGTCGGCCAGGTCATCGAGTTCAACTTCGAGATGAAGCCCGGGAAGATGTCCGCGGCGATTTCCGTGGGCGGTGAGGCGATCCCCGAAGTCGAGCTTCGCTCGTCCGAGGTCGCGACGAACGTTTCGCTGGATCAGATCCAGAATCTGCCGCAGTCCACTCGGAACTTCCTGAACTTCGCCGCTCTCGCGCCCGGCGTGCGCCTGTCCCACGATGAACTCCGCCAGGAAATCAGTTACGGCGCACAGGGCGCCACGAACACGAACGTCTTCATCGACGGGACCTCGAACAAGAACGACATCCTGCTCGGAGGCGCGGTTGGCCAGGACTCGAGCCGTGGCAATCCATTCCCCCAGAACGCGGTCGCGGAGTTCCGTGTCATCACCCAGAACTACAAGGCCGAATATCAGAAGGCGTCGAGCGTCATCATCTCGGCCGTCACGAAGTCGGGGACGAACGACTTCCACGGCGAAGTCTTCGCCTATTACCAGAACAAGTCCCTCGTGAGCCAGGACGAGCTGACCGAGGCGCGCGGCACGCCAAAGCCGGAATACACGCGCTGGCAGCCCGGCCTGTCTCTCGGCGGCCCGATCGCGAAGGACAAGGTCTTCTTCTTCGCCTCGTACGAAGGGAACTATCAGGACCGCGAGAACGAGGTGTTCCTCGGAAATAACACGAACTGGCCGGCCGCTCTCCGGGCCTCCCTCGCGCCGAATGCGGGACTCTTCACGAGCCCGTTTCGCGCGTCGCTCGGGTTCGGCAAGGTCTCGTTCCTCCTTGGAGCGGGCTCGACTCTCGACGTGTCGGGCGACTACCGGCACGAGACCGAGATCCGCGACTTCGGCGGCCAGACGAGCGTCCAGGCCGCGACGAACCTCAAGCAGGACATCTATACGGTCCGCGGCAAGCACACAGCCCTTTTCGGCAGCACGCTGAACGAGGCGACGATCAGCTACCAGCAGTACAAGTGGAACCCCTCCCCGGAGCAGGAGGGCGTCATCGGCCAGGACTTCGAGGGCCTGCTCAGGATCGGAAACAACAGCACGACGCAGAACTTCACGCAGGACCGCTTCGCGATCCGCGACGACCTGACGCTGACGAGCTTTCGGGCCGCCGGCGAGCACACCATCAAGGGCGGCGTCACCTTCGACTACATGAAGTACCAGGTCGTCAAGACGATCAACGGCAATCCGGTGTTCAACTACCGGACCTCGACGTTCCTCGTGACGCCGGGCGACATGCCGTATCGCGCGACGATCGGGTCCGGGAATCCCGACCTCTCGACGAACAACCGCCAGTTCGGCGTCTACATCCAGGACGACTGGCGGTTCAACTCGCGCTTCACCGCGAACATCGGCCTCCGCTGGGACTTCGAGACCGACATGCTGAACAACAGCTACGTGACGCCCGCGAACGTGAGGACCGGATTCGCGTCGACCTATCCGTCGAACTACTTCACGGACGGCTCGAACCGCCCGACCTACTACGGCGCGGTCCAGCCACGCATCGGGCTCTCGTACGACGTGACCGGCGACGGCAAGACGATCGTCTATGCCGGTTACGGGAAGTACACGGATCGGACTCTCTTCAACGACATTCTCGACGAGAAGTTCCGCCTCCAGTACAGGGTCTCGACGATCTTCTTCTCCAAGGACGGTAGCCCGCAGGACGGGCGCCCGGCGGTCAGGTGGGATCCCAAGTACCTCAGCCTCGCGGGCCTGCAGGGTCTCATCGCCTCGGGCACCACCGATCCCCCGGAGGTCTATCTCCTCGACAACAACACGAAGCCCCCGTCCTCGGATCAGTGGAGCCTGGGCGCGCGCCGCAACTTCGGCATGTTCACCGCCTCCCTGAATTACAGCGGCGTCAAGAGCAAGGACCAGCTCACATGGACGTGCGGCGTCAAGGACCCGAAGACCGGAGGCTGCGATTTCGGAGCCCGTCCCGCTCCGGGCCTCGGCTTCTCGCTGATCTCGCGGGGCAAGGAAGGGTGGTTCCACTCCGGACAGTTCACGATCGAGAAGCCGTTCTCGGCATCGTCGAAGTGGGGCGCCTACCTGTCGTACGTGTACGCCGATGCCAAGCAGACGGGTAACGACCTCTTCAGCTTCAACCTCCTCGACCCGATCTACGGCACGAAGCAGACGAGCCCGATCGCGCAGCAGCACACGATCCTCCTGACGGGGACGGTCGCACTGCCGCTCGAATTCCGGTTCTCGACGGTGGCCAGCCTCGGCTCCGGCTATCCGTTCTTCTCCACGGATTGCTCGCTCGGCTGGGACAAGTGCGTGGACCTCGTGGGAGGCGGGACCCCCGGGAAGTGGACGGAGAGCATCGACTTCCGCCTCGAGAAGGGCATCACGTTCGGCGGGTCCTACACCGTCAGCCTGATCGCTGAAGTCATCAACGCCTTCAACTACACGAACGAGCAGTACTACGAAGGATTCAAGCCGGCGCTGCCCGAGATCAACGCGAGCTACGGCAAGGCGAACGGCGCCTTCAACCCGCGCCGCGTGCAGTTCGGCGCGCGCTTCTCTTTCTGATCCGACGGGAGCGGCAGCCGGCTTGAGACTTCATCGCTGGCCTCCGGGGCGAGCCTGGCCACTTCGGCTGGCTCGCTCCGGCCCTCCATCGACGCTCGCCACGCTCCTCGCGCTCGCCGTCGCGTGCGCGCGGCCCGGCGCGCCGCCGGCCGAAGTCCTGCCGGCCGCCGCCGCGCGGGAGAAGGCCGCCCTCTCAGCCTCCGACGTCGCCTTCCTCGACGACCTCGAGCGGCGGACGTTCTTCTGGTTCTGGGATAAGACGAATCCGAAGAACGGCCTCGTCCCCGACCGCGAGCCGACGGCCTCCTTCTCGAGCGTGGCCGCCGTGGGCTTCGGCCTGACGGCGTATCCGATCGGCGTCGAGCGTGGCTGGGTCACGCGCGAGGCGGCGCTCGAGAGGACACGGACGACGCTGCGCTTCCTGCACGGCGCACCAGCGGGCGACGCGGGAGCCGGCGTCTCGGGCACGCGCGGGTTCCTCTACCACTTCCTCGACAGGGAGACGGGCCGCCGCTTCGAGACGGTCGAGCTCTCGACGATGGACACGGCGCTCTGCCTCGCGGGCGCCCTCTTCTGCCAGTCGTACTTCGACGGTGCGGACCCCGCCGAGGCGGAGGTGCGCCGTCTCGCCGAGGAGCTCGCGAACCGCGCGGACTGGGCATGGGCCGCGACGCCGCGCCCGCCGCTCGTCGCGATGGGTTGGACGCCGGAGGAGGGGTTCCACGGCTACGACTGGAAGGGCTACAACGAGGCCATGATCGTCTACGTCCTCGCGCTCGGGTCGCCGACGCATCCGGTCGGCGAGGAGGCGTGGAAGGCCTACACCTCGACGTACCGCTGGGAGACGTTTCACGGCCAGACGTTCCTCAACTTCGCCCCGCTCTTCGGGCACCAGTACTCCCACGTCTTCCTCGATCTCGAGGGCATCCGCGACGCGTACATGCGCGGAAAGGGGATCGACTACTTCGAGAACTCGCGGCGCGCGACGCTCGCACAGCGGCAGTATGCGACCGCGAATCCCGGGAGCTTCTCGGGCTACGGTCCCGACGTGTGGGGCCTCACGGCGTGCGACGGGCCCGCGGACGTGACGCTCGACGTCAACGGCCGCCGCGTGCGCTTCTTCAGCTACGCGGCGCGCGGCGCCGGGGCCGGCGACGTGCGCGACGACGGCACGCTCGCGCCGACGGCCGCGGCGGGCTCGCTGCCGTTCACGCCGGCGCTGTCCGTCCGCGCGCTCCGGACGATCGCGGCGCGCTGGGGCGACGAGCTCTACGGCCCGTACGGCTTCCGCGACGCCTTCAACCCGACGTTCACGTTCACGGCCGCGCTCAAGCACGGCCGCGTCGTGGCCGGAAAAGGCTGGTTCGACGGCGACGCCCTCGGGATCGACCAGGGTCCGATCCTCGCGATGATCGAGAATCAGAGGAGCGGTCTCGTGTGGAAGACGATGCGAAAGAACCCGGTGATCGTGCGCGGCCTCACGCGCGCCGGGTTCACCGGCGGGTGGCTCGCGAACGCGCCGCCCCGGGCTGGACCGTGAGAGGCGCGTGAGGCGCGCCGCCGCTCCGGCCATCCTCGCCGTCCTCCTCGCGGCGGGAGCCTGCGCGCGGGGAGGCTCCTCCCGGGAGGCCGTCCGTTTCTGGGGCCTCGGGCGCGAGGGCGAGGTCGTGAAGGGACTCCTTCCCGCGTTTCGCGAGCGGCACCCCGGCGTTCGCGTGGAGGTCCAGCAGATCCCGTGGACGGCCGCGCACGAAAAGCTTCTGACGGCCTTCGTCGGCGAGTCGCTGCCGGACGTCGCGCAGATCGGCAACACCTGGCTTCCCGAATTCGCGACGCTCGGCGCCCTCGAGGACCTCGGACCGCGCGTCGCGCGCTCCTCCGTGATCGCGGCCGGGAAGTACTTCCCCGGCATCTGGGACACGAACCTCGTCGAAGGCGTCCTCTGCGGCGTGCCGTGGTACGTCGACACGCGCGTCCTCTTCTACCGCAAGGACCTCCTCCTCTCGGCGGGCGTCGCCGCGCCCCCGAAGACGTGGGCCGAGTGGCACGACGCCCTGCGCCGCCTGAAGGCGCGGGCGGGACCGGGTCGCTGGGCGATCCTCCTTCCGACCGACGAGTGGGCGCAGCCCGTGATTCTCGGCCTCCAGAACGGGGCGTCGCTCCTCACCGCGGACGGCGGAGACGCGGCCTTCCGTTCGAAGGCGTTCCGCGACGCCGCCACCTTCTATGTGGACCTCTTCCGCGAAGGATTCGCACCCCCTGTCGCGAACACGCAGGTCGCGAACCTCTACCAGCAGTTCGCCGCGGGCGATTTCGCGATGTACATCACCGGCCCCTGGAACCTCGGCGAGTTCCGGCGCCGCCTGCCCGCGTCCATGAGGGACCAGTGGGCGACCGCGCCGCTGCCGGCCGCGAAGGGCGGGTCTGGCGGGCCGGGCCTCTCCCTCGCGGGCGGATCCAGCCTCGTTCTCTTCCGATCTTCCAGGAAATCCGACGACGCGTGGAAGCTGATCGAGTTCCTCTCCGAGCCCGCGCAGCAGGTCCGCTTTTACGCGCTGGCGGGCGACCTTCCGGCCCGCCGGGACGCCTGGAAGGACCCCATCCTCTCCGGCGACGCGGAGGCCCGCGCGTTCGAGGCGCAGCTCGAGAACGTCGCCGCGACGCCGCGCGTCCCCGAATGGGAGCAGGTCGCGCAGAAGGTCGCCGAGCACCTCGAGCCCGCGATCCGCGGGGTCGCGACGGTGGACGCGGCGCTCGAGGCGCTCGACAAGGACGTGTCGGCGCTTCTCACGAAGCGCCGCTGGGTCCTGGCGCGGAAGGCGGCCCATGCGCGTTGACACGCGGCGCGGGACGCCGGCGGAGCTGCGCGCGGCGCTTTTCTTCCTCGCGCCGGGGCTCTTCGTGATCGTCGTCTTCTTCTTCCTGCCGATCGCGGCCTCGTTCCTCCTCTCGGCGACGGACTTCGACCTCTACACGCTCGCGGACCCGTCGAACGTGCGCGTCACGGGCGTCGGGAATTACCGGGCGCTCTTCTCCGACCCGGTCTTTCTGACCGCGCTCAAGAACACGCTCGTCTTCGTCCTCCTCACGAGCCCGCTCACGGTCGTCGTCGCTCTCGCAGCCGCCCTCCTCGTGAACGCCCGCCTCGCGCGCTGGAAGGGCTTCTTCAGGACGACGTTCTTCGCGCCGGTCGTCACGACGCTCGTCGCCGTCGCGGTCGTCTTCCGGTACGTCTACCACCCGCGCTTCGGCCTCCTGAACCGGGGGCTCACGCTGGTCGGTCTTCCGGCGGTGGACTGGCTCGGCGACCCGCGGTTCGCGCTCGTCGCCATCGTGATTCTCGCGGTCTGGAAGAACTTCGGGTTCTCGACGATCCTCTTCGTGGCGGGCCTGCAGGGCATCCCCGAGTCCCTCTACGAGGCGGCGCGCCTCGACGGGGCCGGCCGCTGGCAGCAGTTCCGGCGGATTACGCTGCCGCTGCTCGCGCCGACGATGCTCCTCGTCGGCCTCACGCGCACGATCGACTCCTTCCAGCTCTTCGCCGAGCCCTACGTCATGACCTCGGGCGGGCCGCTCAACTCGACGCTCACGATGGCGCTCCTCATGTACAAGGAAGGCTTCCGGTTCTGGAACATGGGGCGCGGCGCCGCGATCGCGTTCGTCCTGTTCGGCGTGATCCTCGTCGTGACGGTCTTCCAGTTCCGCCTGCAGAAGGGAGGGGAGACGTGAGGCGGAGCGCCGTACGTTTCGCGGCTCCCTTCGCCGTGAACGCGCTCCTCGTCCTCGGAGCGGCGCTTACTCTCGCCCCCCTCGTCTGGATGGTGTCCGCGTCGGTCATGCCCACGGGCGAAGCGAGCTCCTTCCCGCCGGGCTTCATCCCGAGCCGAATCACGTTCGAGCACTACCGCGACCTCTTCCAGCGGCTCTCGCTCGGGCGGGCGTTCGGAAGCAGCCTTCTCCTCGCGTCCTCGGTCACGTTCTTTTCCGTGCTCCTGAACTCGATGGCGGGCTACGCGTTCGCCAAGCTCAGATTCCCCGGACGCGACCGGCTGTTCCGGCTGCTCCTCCTCGGCATGGTCATTCCGGTCCAGATCGCGATGCTTCCGCTCTTCCTCCTCATGCGCTCCCTCGGCCTCGTGAACACGTACCTCGGGGTCGTCCTGCCGTCGGCCGCCGGCATTTTCGGGATCTTCCTGATCCGGCAGTTCGCGCGCTCCATCCCCGACGAGCTCCTCGACGCGGCGCGCGTCGACGGCGCGAGCGAGTGGCTCATCTACCGGCGCCTCGTCCTGCCGCTTCTCAGGCCCGTCCTCGTGACGCTCGGCGTCTTCATGTTCCTCGGGACGTGGAACGACTTCCTCTGGCCGCTCGTCGTCCTGACCGACGACACGAAGTACACGCTCCCGGTCGCCCTCGCGAACCTCGTCGGCGAGCACGCGCAGGACACGGAGCTCATGATGGCGGGCTCCGTCCTTACGGTGCTGCCCGTCCTCCTCGTCTTCCTCGGGCTGCAGCGGGCGTACATCGAGGGCATCACGGCGGGCGGGCTCAAGGAATGACTCGCGCCGCCCTCGGCCTCGCGGGGTTCCTCCTCGCCGGCCCCGCCGGGGGTGCGGCGTGGGAAAAGGTCGCCTCCGCGGGAGTGGACGTCTCGCTCTCGCCTCTCGCCGCCGCAGAACCGGGCGTGCGCATGAGTTACGACTTTCACGGAGGCTCGGGCTGGGCCGGCGTGCGCCGGGCGGTCGCGTTGGACTTTCCGGACGATTGGACGCTCACGTTCCGCGTGCGCGGCTCCGGGACGCCGAACACGCTCGAGATCAAGTTCCTGGACGCGAGCGGAGAGAACGTCTGGTGGACCCGGCGCGAGGGGTTCACGGCATCGGCCGAAGGGCAGACGATCGTCGTGAAGAAGCAGCAGGTGAAATTCGCGTGGGGTCCGGCGGGCGGGGGAGAGCTCCGGCGCGCCTCGGCGATCGAGATCGTGCTCTCGGCGGGGACCGGAGGGAGAGGATTCCTGGAGGTTGAAGAGCCCTTGCTCGCCGAGAGGGCGAAGCTCGCGGCCTTGCCCGAGCCGGGCGTCACACGGACTTCCGCTGGAATCCTCGTCGATCTCGGCGGCCCGCGGGAGCTCTCCGCGCTCGTCGTGGACTGGCCGGCCGCGGTGCCGGCGCACTTCATCGTCGAGATTTCTTCCGACGGCCGAACCTTCACGGCGGCCCGCCGCGTCACGCGCGGCGGCGCACGGCGGGCGTGGCTCCATCTCCCCGAGACGGAAGCGCGGTTCATCCGTCTCGTCCTGCCTTCCGGCGATTTCGTCCTGCCTCGAATCGACGTGAAAAGCGCCGAATGGGCGCCCACCGCGAACGACTTCGTTTCCGCGCTGGCGAAGGACGCGCCTCGGGGCCTCTACCCGCGCGCCTTCCTCGGCGAGCAGACGTACTGGACGGTGGCCGGAGTCGAAGCCGACACGGAGGAGGTCCTCGTCGGGGAGGACGGCGCGCTCGAGCCGGGGAAGGGGTCGTTCTCCCTCGAACCGTTCCTTTACACGGACGGCCGCCTCTTGACGTGGGCCGACGCGGCGATCTCTCACGCGCTCGAGAGAGGTGACCTGCCGATTCCGACCGTCACGTGGAAGGCGGGCGACCTGTCGCTCGATGTCACGCCGCTCGTGGACGGGTCGCCCGCGTCGTCCGTCCTCCGCGCGCGATACCGCGTGCGGAATGCCGGCCCGGCGATCGTGCGGGTCCGCCTCTTCGTCGCGGTCCGGCCCTTTCTCGTCAACCCGCCGTCGCAGTTCCTCAACGCGCCGCGCGGCGTCGCGCGGATCGACGCGCTGTCGTTTCGAGGGTCTGCCTTGACGATAAACGGAACGCGCACGGTCTCGGCAATCCCCGCTCCCGCTGCGATCGGCGTGGGCGCCTTCGACTCCGGTCCGATTTCGGATTTTCTTTTGAAAGGGGAAGTACCGGCCGCACCGGAGATCCGCGACGAGACGGGCCTCGCGGCGGGGGCCTTCGCCTGGGACCTCGAAATCCCCGCCCGCGGCGCGCAAACCGTCGTTCTCGACGTGCCCTTGCACGCGGGCGCCGCGGCCCCTCTTACCCGTTCCAAGAAAGAATTTGACCTCCGCCTGGCCGAGGCGTCTGCCGCGTGGGGCAATGCCGTCGACCAGGTCCGTTTTCGGATTCCCTCTTTCGCAGAAGATCTCGTCCGGACCCTTCGGAGCAACCTCGCCTACGTCCTCGTCAATCGCGACGGGCCGTGGATCCAGCCCGGCTCGCGCGCCTACGAGCGCTCGTGGATCCGCGACGGCGCGCTGACGTCGTCGGCGCTTCTCCGGCTCGGCCACTCGGCGGAGGTCCGCGACTTCCTCGTCGCCTTCGCCGGGAAGCAGTTCGCGGATGGGCGTATCCCGTGCTGTGTCGACGCCCGCGGCGCCGACCCCGTGCCGGAGAACGACAGCCACGGGGAGTTCCTCTTCCTCGCCGCCGAGTACTTCCGCTTCACGGGAGACGCCGCCACGCTCGCCGGTCTTTGGCCGCGGATCGAGAGGACGGTGGCCGCGATCGACACCCTCAGGCGGCAGCGCCGGACGCCGGAATACGAGACGCCCGAAAAGCGCGCCTTCTACGGCCTCCTTCCCGAGTCGATCAGCCACGAGGGTTACTCCGACAAGCCGGTCCACTCCTACTGGGACGACGCCTTCGCGCGAAAGGGCCTGGCTGACGCCGCCTTTCTCGCGGCGGCCCTCGCGCACCCCGAGGAGGCCCGGTCCTTCGCGGCGATCGCGCGTGAATTCGAGACGGACCTCCTCGCCTCGATCGCGCTCACGATCGAACGGAACCGCCTCGACATCCTGCCGGCCTCCGTCGAGAAGCACGACTTCGACCCGACCTCGACCACCGCGGCCCTCTCGCCGTGCGGCCTCCAGCAGAAGCTGCCGCAGGCGGAGCTCGCGCGCACGTTCGATCGCTACATGAAGGAGTCACGCCGGAGGCGCGACGGGGCGGGGGAGAACAACCTGTACACGCCTTACGAGCTGCGGACGGTCGGCTCGCTCGTGAGGCTCGGCCGGAAAGAAGAGGCACACGAAATGCTCGCGTACTTCATGAAGGACCGCCGGCCCGCCGCCTGGAACCAATGGGCCGAGGTCGTCGGCCGCGACCCGCGCACCCCGCGCTTCGTCGGGGACATGCCGCACACCTGGGTCGGGACCGACTTCATCCGCTCGTTCCTCGACTTCTTCGCGATTGAACGTGAGGGCGCCGGCGAGAACGACGCCTCGCTTCTCCTCGGGGCCGGGCTCCCGCCGGAATGGGCCTACGCGCCGGGAGGCGCCGGCGTGGAGGGCCTCCGGACGATTTACGGGCCGCTCGACCTCACCGTCTCGGCGCGGGACGGCGAGGTGCGCGCGCGGATCGCCGGCGTCAGGATTCCGCCGGGCGGCCTCGCCCTCGCGTGGCCGCTCGGGGGCGTCCCGCGGGCGGCCACCGTCAACGGGAGGCCCGCCGAGATCCGGGGCGCGGAGATCCTCGTCCGGGACGTTCCCGCCGAGGTCGTGGCCCTCCCATGACGACGACCGCCCGTTCCGGCGCGTACGGCCGCTTCTCGGAGGACGGCCGGGAATACGTCGTCACCGACCCGAGAACCCCGTGCCCGTGGGTCAACGTCGTCGCGAACCCGAATGCCGGGTTCGTCGTGAGCCAGACGGGGAGCGGCTTCTCGTTCCTCGAGAACTCGCAGCTCGCCGTCGTGACGCGCTGGCAGCAGGACCTCGTCGAGGACCTCTCGGGGAAGTTCCTCTACGTGAGGGACGCGGACGGGGGGGACGTCTGGTCCCTCTCGCCCGCGCCCGTGTGGGCGCCGTTCGACTCCTTCGCGTGCCGCCACGGCCTCGGCTACACGACGTTCGAGACGTCGCGCTCCGGGATCGAGGCGACGTGGACTCTCTTCTGCCACGCGAAGGAGACGGCCGAAATCTGGCGGATCACGCTCCGAAACGCGTCCGGCCGGCCCCGGACCCTCCGGCTCACCGGTTACCTCGAGTGGTGCTGCGGCATCACGCCCGCCTCGCGGCGCGAGTTCGGAAAACTCTTCATCGAGACGCGGTTCGACGCCGGGAAGCGCGCGATCATGGCGCGGAACCACATGTGGGACGTGCCGTCCCAGCGGTTCGGACACTGGAACACGAGCTTTCCGTACGTGAGCGTCCTCTCGACGTCCGGAAGGGTCGTCTCGGCGCAGGGAGACAAGGCGGCGTTCCTGGGCCGCTACGGCGGCCTCCGCGCCCCGGCGGCGCTCCTCGGAAAAGGCGGCGCCCCGGCGTTCGGGCGGCACGAGGACCCGATCGCGGCGCTCGAAGTCGAAGTCGCGCTCGCGCCCGGCGAGTCGCGGACGATCGGCTTCACACTCGCGACGTCGGAGTCGGAAGAAAACGCTCTCGCGCTCGGGTCGCGCCTCCTCGAGGAAGAGGCGAGCCGCGCGGCGCTCGACGAGGTGACGGCGGGCTGGCAGGCGCGCCTCGCCGCGCATCGCATGGAGTCGCCGGACCCGGTCTTCGACTCCGTCCTGAACGACTGGACACGGTACCAGGCGATCTCGGCGCGGCTGTGGGCGCGCTGCGGCTACTACCAGCAGAGCGGAGCCTTCGGCTTCCGCGACCAGCTCCAGGACTCGCAGGTCTGGCTGACGATCGAGCCCGGGCGGTGCCGCGAGCAGATCCGCCTCCACGCCGGCCACCAATTCGCGGACGGCTCCGTCCAGCACTGGTGGCATCCGCTCACCGGGCAGGGCCTCGTCACGACCATGACCGACGACCTCCTCTGGCTCGCCTTCGTGTCGGCGAACTACATCAAGGAGACCGGCGACTTGTCGATCCTCGGCGACGAGGCGCCGTTCCTCGACGACGAGGAGCCGGCCGCGCTGACGGAGCACGTGCGACGCGCCTTCCGGCGCGTCTTCTCGCGGACGAGCGCGCGAGGAATCCCTCTGATCGGAGCGGGCGACTGGAACGACGGCCTCTCGGCGATGGGTCTCCTCGAGAAGGGCGAGTCCGTGTGGCTCGGCCACTTCCTCGCCGGCCTTCTCGCCGACTGGAGCGAGATCTTCCGCCGCTCGGGCGAGGCCTCGCTCGCCGACGATTTCGCGGTGCGGCGCGTCGCGCTCGTCGCGGCGCTCAACGCGCACGGCTGGGACGGGGGCTGGTACCGGCGGGGGACGCTCGACGACGGGACCCTCCTCGGGAGCTCGGAGAACCGCGTCGGGAGGATCTTCCTCAACGCGCAGACGTGGGCGATCCTGAACGACGTCGCGCCGCCCGACCGCGCGGCGGCGTGCCTCGCGGCCGTGAAGGAGCATCTCGTCACCGAGGCCGGATCGCTCCTCCTCGCCCCCGCGTTCGACGCGCCGGTTTCCGAGATCGGCTACATCACGCGTTACGGGCCGGGCCTCCGCGAGAACGGGGGCGTCTACACGCACGCGGCGACGTGGGCGATCGCCGCGGCGGCGAAGGCGAAGGACGCCGCGCTCGTCGAGAGCCTCCTCGTCGCGATCAACCCCGCGAACAAGGATCCCGAGCGCTACGCCGCCGAGCCGTACGTCCTGCCCGGCAACGTGGACGGGCCCGCATCGCCCCATCACGGCCGGGCCGGTTGGACGTGGTACACGGGCTCTGCGGCCTGGCTGCACCGCGTCGTTTCGGAATGGGTCTTCGGCGTGCGCCCCGGGTGGGACGGTATGGCGATCGACCCGTGCCTGCCGCCGTCCTGGAACCGGGCACGGATGATCCGGCCGTGGCGCGGGGCGACGCTCGAGATCGAGATCGTTCGCGGGGTCCCGGCCGGCGGCCGCGACGTCTCGGTCACGGTCGACGGAGTCGCGCTCGCGTCGAACGTCCTCGCGCCTCCGGCACGGCCCGGGGAAGTGCGCCGCGTCGCCGTGACGGTCCGGTGAGCCTCAGGCGGGCGCATCCAGGGCGGCGCCGCCGCTCCGGATCACGTCCGCGTAGAACCGCGCGCTCGCCTTCGGTGTCCGGCGCTGCGTCGCGTGGTCGACGTGCACGATCCCGAAGCGCTTCGAGAAGCCGTACGCCCACTCGAAATTGTCGAGGAGCGACCAGACGAAGTAACCGCGCACGTCGACGCCCCGCGCGATCGCCTCGCGCGTCGCGCGGAGGTGATCGCGAACGTACGCCACGCGGAGAGGGTCCGCGACGCCGCTGGGTGGCGCCACTTGCGGGTCGGAGAAGGCCGCGCCGTTCTCCGTCACGTAGAGCGGCACGTCTCCGTAGCGCGCCTTCACCCACGAGAGGGTCCTGAGGAGGCCGGGCGGGTAGACCTCCCAGTCCATCTCCGTGTGGAGGGCGCCGGTCTGCCTTACGCGAGACGCCCGCGTGAACACCTCGGCGTCGTCCCGCACGACGTTCCGCGAGTAGTAGTTCAGGCCGAGGAAGTCGAGCGGCGCCCGGACGAGCTCGAAGTCCGCGGCGGGGAAGCGCGGCCACGCCGCGCCGAAGGTGGCGGGTAGCTCTTCGGGATATCGCCCGAAGAAGACGGGGTCGAGAAAAAGCCGGTTCATGTACGCGTCCGCGCGCCCGGCGGCGGCCGCGTCGGCAGGGGAGCCGGACGCGGGGTCCTTCGGCTCGAGGTTGACGACGAGTCCGACGCGGCGCGCGCCCTCGGCGCGGCACGCGGCGGCGCCCGCGCCGTGCGCGCGAAGGAGGTTGTGCGCGGCGACCGGCGCCTCGGCGAGGCTGCGATGCGCCGGAGGGTGGGCGCCGTTCACGAAGCCCTCGTGCATCACGACCCACGGCTCGTTGAGAGTCGCCCATGCGCCGACGAGAGGCAGCGCGCGGGCGACGACGGAGGCGTACTCCGCGAACCAGTCCGCCACGTCGCGGTTCAGAAACCCGCCGCGGTCCTCGAGGGCGGCTGGCAGGTCCCAGTGGAAGAGCGTCGCGAACGGCTCGATCCCCGCCTCGCGGAGCGCGTCCACGAGGCGCCGGTAGAAGTCGAGTCCTTTCTCGTTCACGCGCCCCTGGCCCTCGGGCAGGACGCGGCTCCACGACACGCTGAAGCGGTAGGCGTTCAGCGAAAGGCCGCGCATGAGGACGATGTCCTCGCGGAAGAGACGGTAGTGCTCGCACGCGGCGTCCCCGTCGGTGCCGTCCGCGATGGCGCCGGGCGTGTGCGCGAACCGGTGCCAGTTGCTGGGCCCCGCGCCGTCGGCGAGCGGCGACCCCTCGACCTGGTACGCGGACGTCGCCGCTCCGAAGAGGAACCCGTCCGGAAACCCGCCCGGCACCGTCACGGGCGCGGGCCGGCGGGGGGCAGGGGCGGCGGGTCGATCCTCGTCGCCGGCACGGGCGCGTCGACCAGGCCGGCCCGCCGCGTCGCGAGAAATACCGCGATCGTCCACGTGGGCGCGAGGTCCACGGCGGGGACGAGCTCGAGCGCGAACGCGGGCAGGAAGGCCCAGTGCCAGCCGACGAGCGCGATCATGGCGATTCCGACGGCGACGTCGAGCACGGCGTCGAAGCCCGTGGCCGCGCCGCCGGCGAAGAGCGGCAGGAGGCCGAGTTGCACGGCGTCTGCGGCGACCGCGAGGACGCGGGCGGCGAGGATGCGGCGGCGGGACGGTTCCACGCGCGGACGTTAGGCCCGAACGCGCGATGCGGTCAACTCACGGCGCGTGGCCGACCATGTCCGCGCGCGCGAACTGGGCGACGCTCGCGAGCGCCTCGTCGAGCGTCGCCCCCGTCGCCTCCTCGTAGTCTTCGCCGCGCTTGGCCTCGGCGCGCCAGGCGAGGCCCCATTTGACCTTCCAGCCGTCGTCCTCGAGCTGCTTGAGCGTCAGCTCCCACCGCCGGTCTTTCTCCGCTCGGAGGGCGGCGATCGCCTGAAACGTGGCCTTCAGAAGCTCGAGGTCGAGGCCGTCGAGCTTCACGCCATCCGGAAGCGGAACTTCGAGGGTGCGTTTCGCGAGCATGCTCGCCTCCTCCGGTCTTCCTCGCTAGAGGCCGTATCTCTCCACGATCTCGTTCTTCGACTTGCCGAGGATGTCGTGCTTCTTTCCCACCTT
The DNA here is from genome assembly GCA_039930645.1 of Acidobacteriota bacterium. GTDB lineage: Bacteria > Acidobacteriota > Thermoanaerobaculia > UBA5066 > UBA5066 > Fen-183. The sequence goes on along the minus strand of JBDTTJ010000004.1, from coordinate 5,581 downwards.
GCGGAAGGCCTCGATGGCGCGGTCGAGCTGGGCCGGCGTGTGCGCGGCCGAGAGCTGCGTGCGGATGCGGGCCTGCCCCTTGGCGACGACCGGGAAGAAGAAGCCGACGACGTAGACGCCTTCGGCAAAGAGGTCGCGCGCGACGTCCTGCGCGAGCTTCGCGTTGTAGAGCATGACGGGAACGATCGGGCTCTCGCCCGCCCTGATGTCGAAGCCGGCCTCCGTCAGGAGCCGCCGCCAGGTCCTCGCGTTCTGCTCGAGCCGGTCTCGCCGCTCTGTCGAGGCCGAGACGAGGTCGAGCACCTTGAGCGTGCCGGCCACGATGACCGAGGCGAGCGTGTTCGAGAAGAGATACGGCCGCGCGCGCTGGCGGCACATCTCGACGATCTCCTTCCGGCCGCTCACGCAGCCGCCCGAGGCCCCGCCGAGCGCCTTGCCGAAGGTCGTCGTGAGGATGTCGATCTTCCCGAGGACGCCGAAGCGCTCGGGCGTGCCGCGCCCCGTCTTGCCGATGAAGCCGGTGGCGTGCGAGTCGTCCACGAAGACCATCGCGTCGTGCTTCTCGCAGAGGGCCACGATCTCGTCCAGCTTCGCGAGGTCGCCGTCCATCGAGAAGACGCCGTCCGTGATCACGAGCCGGAGGCGCTTGTCCTTGTGCTCGACGAGCTTCTCCTCGAGGTGGCCCATGTCGGAGTGCTTGTACGTGTCCTGCGCCGCCTTGGCGAGGCGCATCCCGTCCACGATGGAGGCATGGACGAGACGGTCGGCGATCATGACGTCCTCGGCGGAGAGAATCGCCTCGAAGACGCCGGCGTTCGCGTCGAGGCAGGACGAGAAGAGAATCGTGTCCTCGGTCCCGAGGAACGTCGTGAGGCGGCTCTCGAGCTCGCGGTGAATGTCCTGGGTGCCGCAGATGAAGCGGACGGAGGACATGCCGTAGCCGCGCCGTTCGAGGCCGAGGTGCGCGGCGGCGAGCACCTCGGGGTGCGACGAGAGGCCGAGGTAGTTGTTCGCGCAGAGGTTCAATACCCTCTTCGGCGCCGCGCCCGCGGGGAATTCGACGTCGATCTCGGCGCCCTGCGGCGCGTGGATGAAGCGTTCTTCCTTGTAGAGGCCGGCGGTCCTGAGGGCCTCGAGCTCGGCGCCGAGGACGTCGCGGAACGTGACGGGGAGAGTGTCGGTTGCCATGTCACACCTTCACGGTGGTGAACCGCTCGACAAGAGAGGCGATCTTGTCGACGCTGTCGAAGGCCGCGGGGGTTGCGTCGCCGTCGGGGATCTTGATTGCGTACTTCTTCTCGAGGAAGCGCTTGAGAGAGACCATCGAGAAGGAGTCGACGATGCCGCCCGTGATGAGCGGCGTCGACGCCTTCAGCTCGCGGTCGTCCCCTTCCTCGATGTACTCGCGGCGAACGTAGTCGAGGATGTTCTTCTTGAGGTCGTCCATTCAGTCCTCCATGAGGGTGGAAAGGTCGCCGACGGGCTCGCCCCACTCCGGCGCGCGGAGGACCCGGCGCAGGATCTTGCCGCTCCGGGTGCGCGGGAGCGACGCCACGAAGGCGATCTCCTGCGGCATCGCGAGGGGAGAGAGGCGCTTGCGGACGAAGTTCATGATCTCGAGCTCGAGGTCGTCGCCGGCCGTGAAGCCGGGCTTGAGGGCGACGAACGCCTTCACGACTTCCATGTTCACGGGGTCGGGCTTGGCGACCGCCGCCGACTCGGCGACGGCGGGGTGCTCGAGGAGCGCCGACTCGATCTCGAACGGGCCGACGAGGTGCCCGCCCGTGTTGATGACGTCGTCGTCGCGGCCCACGAACCAGAAGTAGCCGTCGGCATCCACCGTGGCGCGGTCGCCCGTGAGGTACCAGCCGTTCGCGAACTTCTTCGCGTAGCCGGCGGTGTTGTTCCAGTAGCCGCGGATCATCGAGGGCCACCCGGGCTTGAGGCCGATGACGCCGACGCGGCCCGTCGCCTGGTGCGGCTCGAGCGTCGCCGGGTCCAGTACGGCGGCCTTGATGCCCGGGAAGGGCTTGCCCATCGAGCCCGGCTTGACCGGCATGCCGGGGTAATTGGAGATGACGATGCAGCCCGTCTCCGTCTGCCAGTACGTGTCGTGGAACGGCAGCCCGAACGCCTCGCACCCCCAGTGGACCGCCTCGGGATTGAGCGGCTCGCCGACGCTCGCGAGGTGCCGCAGCGAGGAGAGGTCGTGTTTCAGCGCCGCCTGCGTCCCCTCGCGCATGAGGAGGCGGATGGCCGTGGGAGCCGAGTACCAGACGCTGATTTTTCGCTTCTCGATGAAGCCGTACCAGCGGTCGGCGTTGAAGCCGGAGTCGAGGACGGCCTGCGTGATGCCGTTCGACCAGGGACCGATGATCCCGTACGACGTCCCGGTCACCCAGCCGGGGTCCGCGTTGCACCAGTAGACGTCGTCGGGCTTGAGGTCGAGCACCCACTTCGCCGTCAGGTACTGCGACACGAGCGAGGCGTGGACGTGCTGCGCGCCCTTGGGCTGCCCGGTCGTGCCGGACGTGTAGTGGAGGACCGAGGCCGTCTCCGGCGCCGCGGGGAAGATGTGGAAGCGTTCGAGGCGCGGTTCGGAGTCGAGGTCGAACGCAACCTCGCCGTCTTCCGCCTTCAGCGCGAGGCCTTCCGCGTCGACGACGACGACGGTGCGGAGGGCCGGGAGCTTGGCGCGGATGCGGCGGATTTTCGGCAGGTGCTTCTTCTGCGTGAGGATGGCCGCGGTTCCGGCGTCGAGAAGGCGCGTCGCGAGCGACTCCTCGCCGAACGCGGAAAAGAGAGGCTGGGCGACCGCCCCCATCTTGAGGATTCCGACGAACGCGATGTAGAGCTCCGGCACGCGGTCGAGGAAGAGGCAGATCCTTTCGGACGGCGCGAGGCCGAAGCGCGCGAGAGCGGCGGCGACGGCGTTGGAGAGGAGGCGCAGGTCGTCGAAGGTATACGTCCTCTGGTTTCCGCCCGCGCCTTCCCAGAGGAGCGCCGGTTTCCTCCCGAGGCCGAGCCGGCAGAGCCGGTCGCTGATGTGCCAGCCGATGTTGACGGGATCGCCGTGGCCCCACCCCATCTCCTTCTCGGCGATCGCCCAGTCGAAGCCTCGGAGCCGTTCCTCGTACGAGCCGATGTTGTGAAGCCGTCTTTCCTCGAGGGTCTCCGTTACGTACATGGGTTCACCCCTGAAGCACGACGCTCGCCGAAGCGAGGCTGTCGGTGTGCGAAAGGGAAACCAGGACGCTTTTGACGCCGAGGCGGTCGGCCGCCTCTTTCGCGCGGCCGTGCAGGATGAAGCGCGGCGCCGCGTCACCCGTCCGCTCGACCTCGGCCTCGCGCCAGAAGTCGTCCGACGCCGGGCCCGCGAGCGCCTTGAAGAGCGCCTCCTTGGCCGCGAAGCGGGCCGCGAAATGCCGCGCCGGGTACCGGCGGGCCTCACAGTACGCGATCTCGGACGGCGTGAAAACCCTGTCCCGGAACCCGGCTCCATCCTTCTCCAGCTCCCTCGCCATGCGGGCGACGTCGAGGAGGTCGGTCCCGATCGCGAGGATCATGGGCGTGGCTCTTCCTACCTAGAGAGCTGGGTCTCCCGATGGCCAGCCGCCATGATTCAAGCTGCTCATGCGGGTAGGCTAGGCGCCATCCGGAAGCTCGCGCTCCTCGCCGCCCTTCTTCTCGCCTCGCCCCTTGCGGCGGTCGAGCCGACCCGTCTCGTCTTCGAGCCGCAGCCCGGCCTCCCGCGCTCCGCGAACCGCCTCGCCGAGGGGCAGCGGGCGTGGATGTGGAGCGTGATGGACCTCGTGGGGCTCGACGCTCCGGGGCCCGACATCCGCGTCGTTCTCGCGCCGGAGTCGTCGCCGCTCGCGCGCGACGCGCCGGCATGGGTGACGGGCTACACGGACGGCGTCTCGAACGCGGTCGTCATCCTCGCCGAGCGCACGCCGTCGTATCCGGACGGCGGGCTCGAGGAGGTTCTGGCGCACGAGGTGGCGCACGTCCTCATCCACCGCGCGGCGGGCGGAAGGCGCGTGCCGCGGTGGTTCAACGAGGGGCTCGCGATGCTCGCGGCGCGCACGTGGCGCTGGCGCGACCAGACGGAGCTCGCAGTGGGGCTGCTGTCGGGCCCGCGCGTGCCGCTCTGGAAGCTGGACGACCTCTTCCATGGCGACCGGCGGCAGGTGGAGCACGGGTACGCGCTGTCTGGCACGCTCGTGCAGGACCTCCTCGAGCGCTACGGTTCCGCGGTGCCGCGCATCGTCCTCGCGCGCCTGGCGCAGGACGACACGTTCGACCAGGCGCTCCGCGGGGCCACCGGCGCGTCGCTCGTCGACGTGGGCGAGGCGTTCTGGGCGAGGCAGGGGACGCTGAAACGCTGGATCCCGATTCTCACGAGCACCGCGGTCCTGTGGTTCGGGATCTCCGTGCTCGCGATCGCCGCGGGAATCCGGAAGAGGAGACAGCGCGCGGCGCAGGCGCAGGCGATGGAGGAAGAGGAGATTCCGGCGGCCGGCCCGGACGAGGCGCCGCCGCCGGACGAGATCGTGAACTGAGGCGCCCCACTAAGTGACTCTCTGTGTTCAAGTTACATCATTTTGCGAGCACGAATCCGGAAATGGGCCTATACTTTCTTCGTTCGTACTCCTTTCTATATGACGGAGCGGACCGAGACCGAAAGGTCCCCGTCGACCTCAACCGTACCCTCCCAACCATCTTCCAATCGCGCACGTCCGACCGGCCGCGCGTTTTCCTAAGGAATCTCATGAAGCTCTACGTTGGAAACCTGTCCTATTCCGTCAATGACTCGACCCTCAAGTCCCTGTTCGAGCCCTTTGGCAACGTCGAATCCGCCCGCGTGATCTCGGACCGCGACACCGGCTCCTCGAAGGGCTTCGGCTTCGTCGAGATGTCCGACGAAGACGCCAAGAAGGCGATGGGCGCCCTCAACGGCCGCGAGCAGGACGGCCGCGCGCTCAAGGTCAACGAGGCCAAGCCCCAGGAGAACCGCGGTGGTGGCGGTGGCTTCGGCGGCGGCCGCAACCGTTACTGACCTGTAACGATTAGACCTGTTTCAATTCGGCGCCGGGCGGAAACGCTCCGGCGCCGTTTTCTTTTTCCGGAATAGACTCCCCACCGCGGGAGGGCCCCATGCCGTATCGCCTCGTCTATTCCTCCGAAGCGGCGCCGGATCTGACACCGGCCGAGCTCGAAGGGATGCTCGCGGAGTCTCGGATCCGCAACAAGGCGCACGGGATCTCGGGCGTCCTCGTTTTCGTCGACGGCGCATTCCTGCAGGTCCTCGAGGGCGAGAAGAACGACGTTCTCGACCTGATGGGCCGGATCGACCGCGACCCGCGGCACCGCGGCGTGAAAGTGTTCTACGAGCAGGACGCCGACGAGCGCGCGTTCACGTCGTGGAGCATGGCTTACCTTTCCCCGAGCGCCGCCGAGGTCGCGAAGTGGGCCGAGCTCGAGGGCGCGACGACGATCGGGGACGTCCTCGCCTCGGTCGAGGCGCACCCGGGGCAGCTGCCCGGGATGGTCGTCAACATCCTGAAGGCGCTCGCGAAGA
>JBDTTJ010000003.1:0-41610 GCA_039930645.1 Acidobacteriota bacterium | reverse complement strand
GGATCCGGTCCGAGGACATCGCGCGGATCACGCGGGAGGAGATCGGCATCGACGTCCGCCTCGCCGACCCGACGCTCTTCCGCAACGTGACGCTGCCCGTCGTCAAGGCCGTCCTCGAGAGGAGCGGCGAGCCGAAGCTCGCGAACGCGCTCGACAAGCTCGGGACGATCTTCGGCGGCTACGGCGAGTGGGGCCAGCCGATCCACGACGTCGGCAACGACGTGAGGATTCTCGGGCTTTCCGTGCGGCGCCCGAATACCGAGAACGCGTTCCGGATGCTCTGCCGGCACAACAAGTACGTGCAGGAGTTCGGCAAGGTCCGCGACCTCGACGAGATCGCGCGCCGCGAGCACCTGTGGGAGAAGGCGCTCAAGGAGATCGAGAACAAGACCGGCCGCCAGGTCGCGTCCATCCCGCCCGCCGAGTTCCGCCGCTTCCTCTCCCAGCGACTCGAGCTGAAGGGGTTCAAGGAGAGGGAGAAATAAGCGCTACGGCAGCGCGAGGAGGTAGTCGGCCATCGCGGCGAGCTCGGCGTCGGAAAGAAACGCGTACTTCGGCATCTTCGAGCCCTCGACGAGCTTTTTCGGATCCTTGAAGTGCTCGACGAGCCAGGCCTTGTCGCGCTTGCCGAGAAGGTGCTGGAGCGCGGGGCCTCGGCGGCCGCCCTCGCCGTAGATCTGGTGGCACTGGCGGCAGTCCTCGCGGTCGATCGTCGCGCCGCCGAGGCGGATCGGCTCGGGAAGGCCCGCGAACGTCGCGCCGTCCTTGTGCGCCGCCACGTAGCCGAGCAGCGACGGAACGTCCTTGTCGGGGTCCTCGCCACCCTCTTCCGCGTTCGCGGGTTTCGGCGTCTTCTCGCGAACGTGCGCGATGGCGGCCTCCGCGCTCCACACGATCGGCCGGGCAGAGAGAGGCGGCAGGGCCGCGGCACCCGGGATGGCGGGCGGCGGGGACGTCTCGCTCCCGTGGCAGGACGCGCACTGGCGGCGTTCGTACGCCGCGAGGCCGCCGAGGAGGCGGGGATCCGGTACGTCGCCCGACCCGAGGCCCGAGCGCGCCTTCACCTTCGGCGCGTCGAGCGCCCCGAAGACCATGAGCGCGAGGATCCCGGCGCCGACGAGCGCGCCGAGAGCCAGGGCGGGTCTACGGTCGCGCGGGCTCCGCGACGCTCCACGGTCGAGCCACGGCACGAGGGCGAGAAGCAGAATTGAAATTCCGGGAAGGACCGCCGTGCCGAGCGGCTCGAGCGGCCCCCGGAAGAACTTCAGAAGCTGGAAGAGCGGAAGGAAATACCACTCCGGCCGCGGCACGTACGACGTGTCCGAGGGATTGGCGAGGCGCTCGAGCGGCGCGGGCGAGCCGAAGGCGAGCGCGAAGAGCACGACGACGACCGCGAGGCCGACGCCGGCGTCGCGTGCGGCCTGGTACGGAAAGAACGGCTGCCGCGGGTCGGGGCCCTCCGTCGGTCCCGCGTGGCCGTGCTTTCGGAGGAGGAGAAGGTGCGCGGCGACGAGACCGAGCGTGAGGATCGGCAGGAGGATCACGTGCACGGCGTAGAACCGCGTGAGCGTCGCGGCGCCGACGGCGTTCCCGCCCGCCATCACCCGCGAGGCGGCCGGGCCGACGACAGGCAGCGCCGCGGGGACCTTCGTCCCGACGACCGTCGCCCAGTACGCCTTCTGGTCCCACGGAAGGAGGTATCCCGTGAAGCCGAACGCGAGGATCAAAAGGAGCAGCGCGACACCCACGAGCCAGTTCAGCTCGCGCGGCTTGCGGTATGCGCCAAAAAGAAACGTGCGCGCGAGGTGGAGCGCGGCGAGGACGACCATCGCGGAGGAGCCCCAGTGGTGGAGGCCGCGGACGACGGCGCCCGCGGGGAGCTTCGTCTGGATCGCCTTCACGCTCTCCCATGCGTGGTCCGGCGTCGGCGCGTACGCGAGCGCGAGCGCGAGGCCAGTGACGACCTGGACGACGAGCGCGAAGAGCGCCGCCGAGCCGAGTGTGAAGAGCCAGGCGCGACGCACGGACACGGGTTCGTCGGCGAACGCGCGCCAGAGCGACGACGCGCCTGCGCGCGACTCGAGGAATTCCAGGAGACGCTTCATGCCTCGAACGCCGCCGGGTCGACGGTGACGCGCCCGCCCGCGAAGACGAGCGGAACCTTCGCGAGCGGCCGCGGCGGGGGGCCCGCGAGGACGCGCCCGTCGGCGCCGTACACGCCGCCGTGGCAGGGGCACAGGAAGGCGTTCTCCGCCGCGCTCCACGCGACGCCGCACCCGAGATGCGTGCACGTCGTCGAGACGGCCGCGAGGCCGGACGGCGAGGACGCGTCCTTCACGACCGCGAGGCGCTCCTTCACCTTGCGCGTCATGTAGCCGTCCTCGATTTTGTGCTCGACGACGACCTCAGCCGCGCCGAGGGCGCCGCTCGCCACGACGTCGAAGTCCTTCGCGGCGCCGAGGTCGAGCGCCGCGCCCGCGGCGGACGCGCGGCGCACGAGCGGCGAGAGCGCGAAGGCAAGCGCGGCGCCGGCGACCGACGTGAGCGCGGCGGCGCCCGCGGCGAGAGCGGTGAGCGTGAACGCGCGCCTCGTCGGCATCGCGGGAAGGATATTCCGGCCTAGCTCCGTCCGGGGCCGTAAATCAGCGCTGCGCAAACCGTGCCCCAGATCACAACGGTCGCGAGCAGACCGGCGTCCGTGAAGAGGTCCTTCGTCGCGTCCTCGCCGCCTCCCCGCGTCTCGATGAGACGCCAGCGGAAGAGGCCGAAAAGAACGATCGGCACCGTCACGAGAAGCCGGTCGGTCCCGAACCACGCGATCGTCTCCGGCGCGACGGTGTAGAGCGCGTAGCAGACGATCGTGGTTCCGAGCGCGGTGTTCTCGAACGCCTCGAGGAGGCCGACTGGCACGTCCTTCAGCGACTCGCGCCCGGCCGCGCCGCGCGCGGCGAGCTCGCTGCGCCGTTTGCTGAGCGCGAGAAAGAGAGCGAGGAAGAACGTGCAGAGGAGCAGCCAGTGGGACGGGGCGACCTGCGCGGCCGCCGAGCCCGCGAGGACGCGCAGCACGTATCCCGACGCGACGATGAAGACGTCGAGGAGCGCGACCCTCTTGAGACCGAGCGAGTAGAGCACCGTGACGCCCGCGTAGACGAGCGTCGCAGGGAGCGCCGCGGGGGCGACGAGAAAAATGGCGAGGAGCGCGAGCGGCCCCAGAATCGCGGCCATCAGGAGGGCCGCCCCGGGCGCGAGCGCGCCCGACGCGATCGGCCGGTGTTTCTTGAGGGGGTGCTGCCGGTCCGCCCCGGCGTCGCGGACGTCGTTCAGGAGGTAAAGCGCCGACGCGAGCGCGCAGAACGCGACGGCGACGGCGGCCGTCCGGCCGGCCAGCTCCCCGCGGTCGGCGACCTTGCCGAAGAGGACGGGCGCCAGGACGAAGAGGTTCTTGACCCACTGGGCGGGGCGCAGGGCCTCGAGCGCCGGGGGGAGCCGCTTCACGTGTTGCATTATGGAGGGACATGCAGGCGACGAGGACGGAGGGCGTCCGGACCGGCGACACGATCGACATCGACGGCGGGTACCAGCACCGCGCGCTCACCGAAGGTTTCGTCGTCCAGCGGTTCTGGCACCGGCTGAAGACGATCACGATCGAGCGCGTGGCGCCGCCGGAGCCGGAGATGGCCGTGCTCGACCTCGGCTGCGGCTCGGGCGTCGTCGCCGACTGGCTCGCCGCGCGCGCCCGCGCCGTCGACGCCGTCGACGCGAACCCCCGGGCGGTCGAGTACGCCCGCAAGACGTTCGCGCGCGGCAACCTGACGTTCCACCTCGCCTCGGCCGATGCGCTCCCTTTCCCTGCGGAGAGCTTCGACCGCGTCTACGTCCTCGAATTCATCGAGCACCTCTACGGCGGCCAGCTCGCGTCGCTCTTCGCCTCCCTCCGCACGCTGCTCAGGCCCGGCGGCACGGTGTTCCTGACGACGCCGAACTACCGCAGCCCCTGGCCCCTTCTCGAGGGGGCCATGGACCGCCTCGGCCTCGCGCCGCACATGGAGGGCGAACAGCACGTCTCACACCCGACGCCGCGCCTCCTCGCCTCCCTCGCCGAGGAGAGCGGCTTCGCGGTCGTCCGCCAGGGCCGGTTCGCGGGCGCGGCGCCGTTCGCGGCCGCCGCGTCATGGCGCCTCGCCGAAGCGCTGGATCGCGCCGAGCACCGCCTCGGCTGCCCGCTCGGCTCCCTCCTGTACGCGTTGTGGAGGAAGGCGTGAGCGTCGACCTCTCCATCGTCGTGCCCGTCTTCGACGGCGCCTCGCTCGTCGGTCCGGGCGTCGCTCTCCTCGAGGCGACGCTCGCCGGACGACCCGGCACGTGGGAGATCGTCGTCGTGGACGACGGCTCGGCGGACGCAACGGCGGCGCGCGTCCCCGTGTCGGAGCGCGTCCGGCTCGTCGCGCTGCCGAAGAACCGCGGGAAGTTCGGGGCGCTCAAGGCCGGCATGGCGGCGGCGCGCGGGCGCTGCCGCATCTTCACGGATGTGGACGTCCCGTACGACCTCGAGGCGCTCGCCTACGTCGAGGCGCTCGTCAACGGGCGCGGGTTTCACGTCGTCGTCGGGGACCGGACCCTGGACGCCTCCGCCGAGACCGAGCCCCGGCCCTGGCCGCGCGCGGCCGCCAGTCGCGCGTTCGCGGCCCTCGTGCGGCTCTTCGTGACGGGCGGCCTCTTCGACACTCAGTGCGGGCTCAAGGGATTCCGTGGAGACGTCGCGGACCTCCTCTTCCCGCTGCTCACCGTCGACGGATTCGCGGGCGACGTCGAGCTCCTCTACGTCGCGCTGAAGTACAACCTCGAGCTCCGCCGCATCCCGGTTCGCCTCCGCCGCCACGACGCGTCATCGGTACGCGTCGGCGCCCACGCGCCCGGAATGCTCCTCGAGGTGCTGAAGATGCGCGGGAAGTGGGTGCGCGGGCTCTACGAGTCCGAGGGCCTCCGGCGCCTGGCGGCGCAGGACTACTGGGCGGCAGGCCCGCGGGGCGGCTCGGCGTGAGGGCAGGGGTCGTCGCGGCCGTTTTCGCCGCCCTCCTCGCGACGTCCGCGCGCGCTGAGAGCCCTTTCACGGTCCCCGTCCCGGGCGCCGGCGCCCCCGCGGGCGAGATCGGCTTCTTCGACGCGACGGGCCGCCGTGTGGGCCGCCTGACGGGGCTCGGGGAGCCGGCCCACCTCGCACCGGTGGACGGCGAACGGTTCCTCGTCCTCGACCGCGCCACCGGGCGGCTCCTCGAGCTGGACGCTGAGGGGCGCATCACGCGCGACCAGGTCTGCCCGGCCGGAAATCCGCACCCGGACCGCGCGGTCCTCCTCGAGAACGGCCACGTCCTCTTCTCCGCCGACTTCCGCGTCACGGAGGTCGACGCGTCCGGCGCCACGGTCGCCGATTTCGAGGCGCCGCCGGGCGTGCACCTTCTCGGGGCCGCGCGCCTTGGGGACGGGAGCACGGTCTTCTCGTCCACCGAGGAGCCGCAGCCCATCCTGCGCCGCACGCCGGGCTCGAAGGATTTCGAGCGACTCGAGCTCGGCGACGGCTGGGGCCACACGCGCTTCTCGCTTCGGCTCGAGCCGGAGGCGCCCGCGTCCAACGCGTTCCTCCTCTGGCACCACGATCTCGAGGCCGTCACCCGGATGATCCTCGTGAACGGCCGGCTCGTGGCCAAGGGCTACTACCCGATGGGGCTCGCGTGGAAGCTGGCCGCCGACACGCGGGGCGGCATCGTCGGGATCTCCGACAACTTCGAGATCCGCCACGCCAACCTCGACGGCCCGATCGCGCGTTTCCGCGTGCCCTTCGCCCCCCTCGGCGCCGTCTTCCTGCCCGGCCGCAACCTCTACGCGGTCTCGTATGTTCGAATCCCTCCAGCGGCGTGGCCGGAGAGCTGGCGGGCCGGCGCGTCCGCGGCGCGGTTCCCGTGGCCGCGGTTCGCGCTGTTCCTTCTCGCGGGCGCCGCCGCAGGCGCGGCGGTTTTCTTCGCGCGCGGCCGCCCGCCCGCATCCTCGGCGCGTCCCTCGGCCGAAGCGCCCGCCCCGCCGGATCCGCCGGCCACGGGCCGCGACACCCTCGCGCGCCGCGTCCTCACCACGGCGGCGGCCTTCGTCCCGCTCGCGCTCTACGCCTCCGCGCTCGTCCTCTCGTGGAACGGCGTCCTCGAGCTCACGGCCGACTTCCATCCGGAGCGCGACGTTCCGCTTCTCGCCGGCTTTTCCCTCGCGCTCGCCGCGGCGCTCTGGGACCGGGCCGCGACGCGCCGGAAGGACCCGTACTGGCAGGCGGTGATCGCCGCGCCGGCCGAGGACCCGAGGCTTCTCCTCGCGCTCCTCGGAGGCGCCGCCGCGCTCGCGGGAGGCCTGGCGCTCCTCTACCGGTGGCGCTCCGCGAAGCTCGAAACGGACTCGGCGTGCCTCTGGGCCGCCCTCCACGTGCTGGTCTTCGGGATGGTCGCCGCTTCGTTCCGCGGGCGGCTCCGGCTCAGGGAGGCCGCGCGGGAACACTGGCCCGTCCTCGTCCCGCTCGGCGCCGCGTGCGTGACCCTTTTCGCGCACCTCGTCGACGTCCCGACGAACGTGCACTTCGACTTCGTCTACACATCCGTCTCGGCGCTCGAGCTCCTCGACGGCCGGCTCCAGAGCATCTTCCAGCCGGGCTTCGTGCCCGTGCCGGTCATCGGCCTCCTGCCGGAGATCACGGGCTTTCTCCTCGCCGGTCCCACGGAAGTCGGCTTCCGGCTCGGGCCCGTCCTCGCCGGCATCTCCGGCGTCCTCGCGACGTACGTCCTCGGCACGGTGTGGCGCTCGCGCGCGGCTGGACTCCTGGGCGCGATCTTCCTCGCGGGCGCCGTCCCGTGGATCCACTTCAACCGCATGTCCGCGACCGGCGTCTCGGCCATCGCCGGGCTCTGGCTGATCGTCTTTTTCGCGCTCGCGCTGAAGACGAACCGCGCGGGCTGGTGGCTGCTCGGCGGGTGGGTCGCCGGCTGGTGCTTCTACCTCTGGCCCGCCTCGCGGGTCGCGCCGGTCGCCTGCTTCCTCGCGGGGCTCGTCCTCGCGCTGCGCTCCCCGCGCGCGACGGCCCGGCGCTGGGCGGGGCCGCCGCTCATGGCGCTCGTCTTCCTGCTCTGGATCGTCCCGCTCCTGCCGCTGTGGAAGGCGCTGCCGAACCTCGCGATGCCCCGCGCCCAGGAATCCCTCGAGGTCTACAAGCCCCAGGGCGGCGTGAACACGGACCGCCTCCGCGCCTCGTTCGGCCGGCCGCTCGCGATGAGCGCGGGCTGGTTCTTCGCGACGCCCGACCAGAGCAGCCAGGGCTCGATGTCGCCCGCGCTCAACACGGCCGAGGCGGCGCTGTTCGTCGCCGGGGTCGCCGTCGCTCTCGCGGCCGGCTTCTCGTTGAACGTGCTTCTGCTCCTCTACATGGGGCTCGTTCTTCTCGTCCTCGGCGCGTTCGCGGGCTCGCCGCCGTGGTACACGCGGATGCTTCCGAGCCTCCCCATCGCCTGCGTGTTCATGGGCGCGGCCGCCGCGTCGGTACTCGACGCCCTGCGCCTTCCGAACGCGCGCCTGCGCGCGGCTGCGCTGGCGGCCACGGCCGTCGCGGCGCTGTCTTTTTCCCCCGCCGCGAACCTCAGGCGATACGTCGCCTACGAGACCGAGCAGCGCCCGATGTGGGAAGCCACGGCGCTCGGCCGCCGGCTGCGCACCCTCGGCCCCGGGCGGACGATCTACCTCGTCTCGACGGACCGTTCGGACTGGTCGCTCAACGTGAACGGCGAGCGCCCGCCGCGCCTCGGCGAGATGCTCCCCTTCGTGTGGAAGCTCCACGTCCTCGAGATCCGCGAGCTGGAGCAGGCCGCGGCGCTCGTGGCCGGGCCGAAGGCCATCGTCGTCCCGCGCGAACGCATCGACGTCGACGTCCCGCGGCTCCTCGCCGCGTGGCCGAAGGCGCGCGTGGAGGAACTGCCGGGAGCCGGCGGCCCGTGGGCGAAGATTCTCGTGATCGACTGAGCGGTTACTTGCCGCGGCCCGCCGAGACCGTGAGCGTCGCGACGCCGAGCCGCCGCGGCTCGGCCGAGGGCTCGACGACCCACATCTCGACGGCGTACTCGCCGTTCGCCCATGTCGCGGTCTCCGCCACGAAGCTCACCGTCCCCGGATCGGGAGGCAGCGGCTTGGACTCCTCGCTCACCTTCGTGCCGGCGGGGTTCTTCACCCACACGACCTTCGTCGAGGAGCCGGCCTTCGCGTCCCGCATGCCGTAGGAGACGAACACCTTGTCGCCCTTCGCGAACGTGTTGCCCTCCCCGCGCACCTGCGCGTCGGGCCCGAGCGCGTAACCGAGGCGGAAGGCGTCCAGCCGGATCTGCGCCGGGGCCGACGCCGGGGCGGCGGCCGCCGGAGCGGTCGCCGCGCCCGGATTCGCGGCGGCCGCGGCGCTGCCCGGGGCGGGCTTCGGAGCTTCCTTCTTGCCGCCGCAGGCCGAGAGCAACAGGACGGCGGCGAATGCCGGGACCCAGACGTTCGTTCGCATGAGCTTCATTTCCAAGACTCCGTCCGGCAGGTTGCACCCGCGCCGGAACACCGGTCGGGACTGCGCGCCGGAAGCAGCCCGAGGATACCGCCCCCGCGGCGGGATTTCCAACGCTCAGGGGATGAAGAGGAACGGCGGGCTGCGCCGCCGCAGGCGCAGCGCCGCGAGATCGTCGGTCGAGAGCGGCGGCCGCGGCCCGGCGTCGGCGGGAGGCCGGAGCGCGGACGGCGGCACGACGGACTCGTCCCCGCCTGGGGGGGTCCAGGTCCAGTCGATGGCGGCGGGCCTGTGGACGACCCGGTACGTGATCTCCACCGCGTGGGGGCCGCGGGCGAGCGGCACGGCCTCGAAGCGGGTGAGCTTCTCGCCGTCGCCGTCCGATCGTCGGGGGGATCCGCCGTCGAGCGTCATCGCGACCGTCCCCCCGTGCGTGAAGAAGGCGAACGCGTAAGGCCCGTCGCCCGGCGCGAGGAGCGTGCCCCGCCACGTCGCCGTCCACGCGTCGTCGAAGTCGAAGTCCGCCCCGAGCGACATCGCGGCGAGCGCGCCGTCGAGGCGCAGCTGGACCGCCGCCCGGGGATGCGTGTACGTCCCGAGGAGTCCCTGTGCCGGACCGTCCACCGCCTGGAGCTCGGTCGCGCGCGTCCTCCGGAGCGCTCTCTCGCCCTCCGGCCGCCAGAGAAACGTCGCCGCGCCTCCCCCGAGAGGCGCGGTCAGCTCGACGCGGTGGTCCCCTTCCGGCAGCGCGACCAGGGCCTCGCGAGCTCCACCCCTGGTGCGCAGGATCTCGCGTCCGTCCACGGCGAGGACGCCGTCCGCGATCGAGAAGAGAACGTTTCCGTAGCGTGGGACGCGCAGGGCCGCGCTCCACCGGGCGATCCTCGCCCCCCGCACCCGCCCGGCGGCGCCGGGTGGCGCGTCGCCGATCGCGTCCACGCGCACCGGCGGCCCCCCGGCGACCGACACGAGCGCTCCGCGCCCCGCCGCCCATGCGGCGAGCGGGACGCGGTATTCGGTCACGACGAGCTCGTTCGGGAAGTGCCGCGCCTCGCGCGTCGCGCCGCCCGGGTAGACGCTCCTCAGGTACGGAAGGTAGTAACGCTGCCGCGAGTAGACGAGGAACGAGAGGTCGCGCACCGCGGGGATCGCGAGCGGGAGGGCGATGCCCGGCGTCGCGACGCCCATCCGGTGCGCGCGGGGTGCGAGCAGGCGCACCCAGCCGGAGTTCACCATGTGGGCGTCGTTTCCGACGGTCAGCGCCCAGCCGCCGGCGCCGGCCTCCGCGACCGTCGCGCCCTCGACGTTCGTGAACGGCCAGCGGTCCAGCTTCGCGTACGGCCCGAAGTAGTACGCGAGCTCGGTCGCGGCGCAGAAGGCCACGACGACGGCGGCCGCGGCCGTCGCCGCGGTCCTCGCCCGCCCCGACGCCGGGCCGAAACGCCGCGCCGCCTCGTCGAGGACGAGCGCCGCGAAGAGCGGCAGGACCGGGAGGGCCGTCGCCGAGCGGTGCATGTTCGGCGTCTCGACGGTGACGATCACGCCGATGAAGCCCGCCCAGAACCAGAGGCCGAGGAGCAGAAGCCGCGTGTCGCGCGCGCGCGCCATCGCGGCGAGGAGTCCGAGAAGCACGAGCGCGGCGAAAACGGGCGGGAAGAGCGGCCGGTCGGTCGGCCAGACGATGTTCTGGTCCACGTAGCGATTGAAGAAGCCGATCCCGTGCTCGACCTGCGCGACGAGGAGCCGCACGGTGCCCCACTCCGGGCGGACGTACGGCAGGCGCTCGGTGTTCTCTCGGATGAAGATCGTCGTCTCCCTCGCCCGGACCGTGAACTCGCCCGGGTTCTTCACGGCCCCGACGAGGAACGGCCCGGCCGACGCGAGCGCCGCGACCGCCGAGAAGGCCACGCCGGCCGCGGTCCGCGCGCGGGTCTCGCGCGACGCGCGGAGGACGACGGCGACCGAGAACGGGATTGCGAGGAGGCACCAGAGCCGGCCGGTCGGGTAGAAAAAGATCGACAGGCCGCCAGCGGCGCCGGCGAGTCCCCAGGCCCACGCGCGGCCCCTGCGCGCCGCCTCGAGGAACCCCGCCGCGCTCAGGGCCCAGAGCGTCTGCGTGGGCGCGGCAACGGTCGTCACGCGCGAGAACTGGATCGCGCCGCCCATGAAGGAGAGGAGGGTCCCCGCGAGGAGCCCGGCGCGCCAGCCGAAGTGCCGGATCGCGAGGACCGTGACGACGGCGACCGTCGTGAGCCCGCAGAGGGCGCCGAAGACGCGCGCGCCCGCCACGTCCAGCCCGGCCACCGACATGACGGCGGCGAGCAGCTTGAAATACACCATGCTCAGGTGGTACCAGCCGTAGGCGAACCACCCGTCCGCGTTGAAGCCTCCCGCGATCTGCATCGCGAGCGCGGCCTGGTCGCCCTCGTCCGGGTTGACGCCAAACGGGACGCGGGAGAGATTCCAGAACCGCACCCAGGCGGCCCCGGCGAAGAGCGCGACGGCGAAGCCGAAGAGCGCGAGTCGCGGGGCGCGGCCGGCCGGAAGCCGCGCCGCGCCCCAGCGCTCCGGCACGTCGAGGCCGCGCCCCGCGGAAACGGCCGCGGCGAGCAGGGCCGCAAGCGAGAGACGCCAGAACGTGAAGGCCGGTCCTTCGGCCTCCCGCCAGAGGAAGAGCGCCGACGCGGCCCCCGAGGCGGCCGCCAGCGCCGCGAACCCCGCGAGGAGGCGCCCGCCCCGCGAGGCCGCGACCGCTGCGCCGGCCGGCCCGGGCGCCGGCCACGCACCGGGCGCGAGGAGGAGCGCTCCCAGGAGCGTGAGCGCCGCACCCGCGTACCACGCATGGCCCGTCCGGACCACGGCCTCGCCCGCCGCCGCGAGCCCGAGGGCCGCCGCGCACGCGAGACGCGGCCGGGAGAGCAGCGCCGCCGCCGGTTGGATCACGGGGATTCAAGGTAGCACAGGCTTTCGCCGACGCGGCGCCTCGCCGATAATCGGCCGAACTCTCCATGTCGACACGAGGACCCGCCCTGAACTTCCGACGCGGGCTCGCCGTCGTCTTCCTCCTGGCCGCCACCGTGCGCGTCGTGGGGCTGGACTTCGACCAGAACCATTTCTTCCATCCCGACGAGCGCGCGATCGGCGAGGCGATCGTGCACCTCTCGTTCTTCCCGCCGCAGCTCAACCCGCACTTCTTCGCGTACGGCTCGTTCCCGTTCTACGTGACGCGCGCCGCGTCCTCGGCGCTCGCGGCGGTGACCCGGCGCGAATGGTTCGCGTCCTACGACGGCGTCATCCACGTCGGGCGGTTCCTCTCCGCGCTCTGGGGCGCTCTCACGTGCGTCCTCGTCGCGCTTCTCGGCAGGCGCTGGTACGGCGAGGCCGCCGGTCTCCTCGCGGGCGGGCTCCTCGCGTGCTCGGTCCTGCACGTCCAGACCTCCCATTTCGCGGCGACGGACGTCGCGCTCACGTTCATGGTCCTCCTCGCCCTCGTCTGCGATTCGCGTTTCGCGAACCGCGGCCGCGCGCGCGACGCGCTCTTCGCCGGCGCCGCGACGGGCCTTGCCCTCGCGACGAAGGCGAGCGCGGCGCCCCTCCTCGCGCCTCTCGCTCTGGCGGCCTTCCTGTCCGCCGGCGCCTCGCGGCGCTGGGGCCGCGGCGTTTCCCTCACGGCCCTCGCGTTCGCCGCGGCGCTCGGAGCGTTCGCGCTCGGCGAGCCGTACGCGTTCCTCGACTTCCGCGAGTTCTGGCGCTCGATCTCCGAGCAGGGAGCGATGGTCCGCCACGCGGGCCTCCTGCCGTACACGAACCAGTACGTCGGCCTCCCCCATTTCCTCACCGAAGGCAAGGAACTGGTCCTCTGGACGCTGGGGCCGCTTTTCGGGATCGCCGCGCTGTGGGCCGCGGGCTCGAAGCTCGCGTCCTTCCGCCGCTTCCGGCCTGGAGAGTGGGTGCTCGCGTCGTTCCTCGTGCCGTACGTCCTCATCACCTGCACGTTCGAGGTGAAGTTCCCCCGGTACCTTCTGCCCGTCTACCCGATCCTCGCGCTCTGGACGGCCGCGTGGCTGACCGAAAAGGCCGCCGCGTCCCGCGCGGGGCGGATCCTCCGGGCCGCCGTCGCCGCGGGCGCCGCCGTCTGGACGCTCGCGTTCCTCGCGATCTACACGCGCCCCCACAGCGCGGTCACGGCCTCGCGCTGGTTCCACGAGAACGTGCCCGAGGGGACGCGCGTCCTCGAGCAGGACTGGGACGAGGGCTTCCCGTTCTCGTTCCCCGGCTCGCCTGCCGAGCGCTACCCGATCGTGATGTTCGGGTTTTACGAGCCGGACTCGCCCGCGAAAATGGCGAAGCTCGCGAAGGAGCTGGCGGCCGCGGACCGCGTCGTCCTCCAGACGAAGCGGCTCTACGGGGCCGTGACGCGGGCGCCGGACAAGTTTCCGCTCACGAACCGCGCGTTCCGCCTTTTGTTCGCCGGCGACCTCGGGTTCACGCTCACGCGGTCCTTCGCATCGCGCCCGGCGCTCTTCGGCCTCGAGCTTCCGGACGAGCTCGCGGACGAGTCCCTGAGCGTGTACGACCACCCGAAGATCCTCCTCTTCGAGAACCGCGAGAAGCTCGGGGCGGGCGAGATCGAGGCGCGGCTCCTGACGCGCACGCCGTCGCGTGCGCTCTCGCGCAACGACCTCCTGCTGGCCGAGCCCTCGGCCTCCGCGCGCGCCGCCGCGGAGGCAGGCCCGGGCCCGGGCCTGCCCGGGCTGAGATCCGGGCCCGCCGCGCTCCTCCTCTTCGCGGGCTTCCTCGAGCTTCTCGGCCTCGCCGGCTACGCGCTCCTCGCCGCCGCACTGCCGGAGCGCCCCGGCCTCTACGCGCTCGGGAAGACGTGCGGCGTCCTCTTCTTCGCGTTCGGGTCGTGGCTCCTCGTGTCCTGGCGCTGGGCGCCGTTCGGGCGGCCGCTGCTCCTGGCGTGGGCGGCGGCCCTCGGCGCCGGCGCCTGGGCTCTCGCGCGCCGCCGGCCGTTCGCGGCGCCCGCCGCCGAGCGATGGAAGACGGAGCTCGTCGCGTGGGGAACGTTCCTCTTCTTCCTCGCGTTCCGCGCCGCCACTCCCGAGATCTTCTCGGGCGAGAAGCCCATGGACTTCGCGTTCCTGAACGCGCTCCTCCGGTCGACCACCCTGCCGCCGCCCGAGCCGTGGCTCGCGGGCTCGACGCTCTCCTACACGTACTTCGGGCACTACGGGCTCGCCGCGATCGGCAAGCTCCTCGGCATCCACCCCGGGCTCCTCTTCAACCTCGGGATCGCGGGCGTCGCGAGCCTCACCGCGTGCGGCGTGCTCGCGGCCGGGTCGGCGCTGGGCGGACGCCTCCGGGCCGGCGCGGTCGCCACGCTCCTCGCGATGTTCGCCGCGCCGCCGTCGGGCGTGCGGGAAGCCGTCCTTCGGTGGAAGGCGGGCCAGCCGCTCGACTGGCACTACTTCTGGGCCACGTCGCGCGTCATCGGGCCGAACGGGATCAGCGAGTACCCGCTGTGGACGTTCCTCTTCGCCGACCTCCACGCGCACGCCCTCGCGATGCCGTTCACGACCGCGTTCCTCGCGCTCCTTCTCTTCGCCGCGACGCGCGACGCGGTCCCGACGCCGCGCGAGGAAGCCGCGACGATCGGACTCCTCGGCCTCCTCCTCGCCGCCATCCAGATCACGAACGGGTGGGCCGTGCCGACGTACGCCTGCGCGCTCGTCTTCGTCCCTTTCGCCGCGTACGTCCTGGCGCGCCCCGGCGGGGCCGCCGCGTCCCTCCCCGGCTTCCTGCGCGGTGTCGCGCTCCCCATCGCGGGCGCCGCGGTCGTGGCGTACGGCCTCGCCCGCCCGTTCTGGGCGCACTTCACGCCCCCGCCCCGCAACTGGGGGCGCGAGGTCGGGCCGTTCGCCTCGCCGTGGGACTTTTTCAACGTGTGGGCGTTCTTCCTCGCGCTCCTCGTGCCGTTCGTGTTCACGGCCCTCCGGCAGGGCGATCCGCCTCCCGGACGCGCGGCGCGCACCGTCCGCGGAATCCTCGCGGCCCTGCTCCCTCTGTCCCTCCTCTCTCTCACGCTGAAGCCCTGGCATCTCGACCAGGCGGCGTCGATCCGCGGGTTCACGGCGCTCGCGTGCGCGGCGGCCGCGTGGGCGGCCCTGCGCCCCGGCGCGAGCCGTGAGGTTCGCCTCGCCTGCGCGCTCGCGGCGTTCGGGTTCCTCGTCCTCACGGGGTGCGAGGTCATCTACGTGTGGGACCGGATGAACACGATCTTCAAGTTCCATCTCGAGGTGTGGTTTTTCTTCGCGGTGGCGAGTGCGGCCGCGTGGCGGCTCCTCCGGACGGCCGGCGGCCCGCTCTGGAAATCGGCGGTTGCAATTGCCTTCGCGGCCGTCCTGTTCACGGCGGCGACGGCCCTGCCCGGCTACCTGCGCAACGCTCCCCGCGAAGACTGGCCGCGGGCGACGCTCGACGGGACGGCGTATCTCGAGTCGAAGGCGCCGGGAGACCGGGGTGCGTACGAGTGGATCAACGCGAACGTGCGCGGCGTCCCCGTCATCCTCGAGGCGCAGGGCGACGCGTACCAGGACTTCTCGCGCTACTCGATGATGACGGGGCTCCCGACCGTCCTCGGCTGGGAGTACCACACGTTCCAGCGCGGCCACAGCCAGCCCGAGATCGACCGCCGCAAGGCCGACGTGAAAGCGGCGTACACGGCGCTCGCGCCGGACGAGGTGGCGGCCATCCTCCGGCGCTACCACGTCGCGCTCGTGGCCGTGGGGCCGCTCGAGAGAAAGACTTACGGCGCCGGGATCCTCGCCCGCTTCGGCGGCTTCTCGGACCTCCTGACACCCGTCTACCGGAACCCCGAGGTGACCCTCTTCGCCGTGAAGGGCGCGTTCGCGCCCGGCGCGGCGACGCCGCCGCTCAAGGTCGAGGAGCTGCCGGCCCGGCCAGCGGGCGCCCCGGCCGCCGCGCCCGCGCAGCAGCCCGCCGGGCAGGTCCGCCAGCCGCGCGGCCTCGCGTCGGACGCGAAGGGAAACGTCTACGTCGCCGACTTCGGCAACGTGCGCGTGCAGGCGCTCAAGCCCGATCTGTCGCCGCTCTTCTCGATCGGTTCGCTCGGCTCCGGCCCCGGCGAGTTCCGGGACCCCTGCGCGGTCGTCGTGGACGCGAGGGGCCTGCTCTACGTCGCGGACACCTGGAACAGCCGCATCCAGGTGTTCGACGACAAGGGCGCCTTCCAACGCGAGTTCTCGTCGGACTTCTTCGGGCCGCGCGGCGTTGCGGTCGACGTCAACGGCACGGTCTTTGTGGCCGACACGGGCAACAGCCGCATCGTCCGGTTCGGACCGGCCGGGCTGAAGGAGGCCGCGTGGGGACGCGAGCCGGGCCCGGGCAAGCTCGCCGAACCGCAGGGCCTCGCGCTCGGCAAGGACGGCCTCCTCTACGTCGCCGACAACGGCAACGGGCGCGTCGCGGTCTTCGCGAAGGACGGCTCGTTCGTGCGCGCGTTCGACGTGGCGGGCTGGAGGCGGCAGGTGATGAGCGAGCCGTACCTCGCCGTCGACGCGTCGGGCCGCGTCTGGGTCTCGGTGCCGCTCGACGGCGAGGTCCGCGGCTACACGCCCGATGGAAAGCTCGTCACGACCATCCGTGGGAAGGACCAGCCCGAGGGCCGGCGCTTCGAGCACCCCTCGGGAGTGGCGCTGCTCCCGGGCGGCCGGCTCGCCGTCGCGGACTTCGAGGGCCGCCTCGTCGTGATCGACCTCCCGCGCTGACGCGGTCGATTCAGGGCGCGGAAACGCGCGTGAAGGAGAACGTGACGACCGGCAGCACGAAGCCGGGCGGAGGCGCCGGGCCGCCGCGCAGCTCCTCGGTGCCCGCCAGGACGCCGTCCGGACTCAGGCGCCCGCGAGAAGCGCAGACTCCGCCGCCGCGGTTCTCGCGCTCCCATTCGATTCCGTCGGCCGTGACCCTCACCGCGGAAAGGCCGAACCGGAAGTCGCCCCCGTCCATTGCGACCCCGTGTGCGACGCAAGACCCCGACAGGCGGCCGTCCGTGAAGGTGAACGTCAGGGTTTCCCGGACCGGACGCCCGGGCTCGGTGCGAAGCGTGCCCGTCCACGTCCCGACGAACGGCGCGGCCGCCGCCGCTGCGATCGGGGGAACGGCCGGTGCGGCCGAGGCCGTGGCCGTGGCCGCCCGCGCCGCGCGCGCCGCGATCCGCTCCTCGACCTCGGCGCGCGCCGCCGCCGGCACGGCGATCGCGAACCCGAGCTCCCGCGAGAGCGCGGCGTACTGCGCCTCGAGAGCGGCGGCCGTCGCCGCCTCCGCATCGCGCCGGTAAGCCGGCGGGTAATCGGAGAAGAGCGCGCGCAGACCCTCGTAGATCCCGCGGTAGGCGAGCGTCTCGTGGCTCTCGCCCTCCACGACGACGCGCCGGAAGCGCACGCCGGGGAGCCTTGGATCCGCCGGGCCGCCGTCGCCGCCCGGGCTCTCCACGAGGACGAGCCGCGCGCGCGCGTCGGGGTGGCCGCGGAAGAAGGCCTCGAGCCGGCGCGCGACGGCGCCTCCGTCCCACCAGAGGGCGGGGTCGAGAAGAACGTATCCCTGAAAGAGGGCCGGCCGCGACACGAGCGCGTGGACCGCGAAGAGGCCTCCGAGCGAGTGCCCGACGAGGACCCGGTAGGGCTGCACGGGATAGCGGCTCTCGACGAGGGGAATGACCTCCTCCGCGAGATGCGCGAGGAGCGCGTCCGCGCCTCCCGGACGCGGCACGCCGGGCACGGGGCCGGAAACGGCCGGCGCCGGCGTGAGCTCGTAGCCGCGGTCCGCGTGCCGGATTCCGACGACGATCGCGTTCGGCATCGACAGGTGCGCCGCGAGAAAGCCCGCCGCCGCCGCCGCCGGCAGGAACCCCTCTCCTGCGTCCAGGACGTAAACGACCGGAAAGCGGGTGGGACCGCCGGGGCGGGGTTCCGGCACGCGGACGACGACCTCTCGCACGCCGCCCATCGCGGCGGAGGGAACGCGGAGGATCTGGCCCGGCGCGAACGGCGTCGCAGGAGTGGGCGGAAGGAGCTTCGTCGACGCGAGGACGAGCGCGAGCGCGGCAAACGTCATGCGGCATTCTCGGCGACGGCGGAGAAATGAAAAAGCGGGACCGGCCCCCCGGGCCGGCCCCGTGGTTCAGGAGGTCGTGGGCCGGTTCAGAACGAGAGGCGCGCGCCCACGCGCACGACCCTCGGCGACTGCCAGTTGATGTCCTTGCCGTACGTCGGGTTCGAGGCGCACGCCGCGTTCGAGAGGCTCGCGTTTTGCGCGGTGCACCCCGCCTGTCCGATGCCGCTGCGCGCGTCGTTGCCGGCGAGGCCGCTCGTGTTGTTGAAGAGCTCCTCCCGGCTCGTGACGCCCTGCCGGTTCACGATGTTGAAGACGTCCAGGAGCGGCGTGACCGTGAGTCCTCCGAGGCGAAAGCCGTACTCGAGGTGCAGGTCCGCCTCGAACGTGGACGGGAGGTCGCCCGCGGAGCCCCGCGGCACGAGGTAGCCCTCCTGGTTGTAGCCCGCGGCGCACGCCGTGACGTCCGCCGCGCAGCCGCGGATCGAGTACGGGCGTCCCGTCGCGAAGTTCGCGTTCGCCCCGACCGTGAGGCCGAACGAGAACGCGTAGTAGCCCGACATTTTCACCTGGTGCGTGCGGTCGTTCCGGAGCCGGCCCGACGCGTTCACGACGAGGCCGGGGTAGTCGAAGTCCGCGTTGATGTTCGGGTCGGCCTGGCCGCCCTCGCGCGTCTGCGAGAGGTTGCCGGAGTAGTTGCCCTCGAGCTTCGAATACAGATAGCTCGCGAGGACGTAGAAGCGGTCCGAGAAGCGGTGAGAGGCCGTGACCTCGACGCCGCGGAAGTAGCGCCGCGGCTGCGTCGAGTCGCAAGGAGAGCTCGGGACGAGGTTGCCGGCCGCGTCCGTCGACCCGTTCGGATAGCAATGCGTGTCAGACGGGTCCTTGATGCTCCCGAGCGCGTCGCCCTGGCCGGGGTTGATGAGGGCGCACGTCGCGGGGCTCGCCGGATTGAAGTAGGAGGCGAGGTCGGGGTTGATCGCGAGGTCGCACCGGTCCTCGATCACGCGCCCGAGCGAGCGATAGATGCCCTTGGCGCCGACCGCCCAGTTCTTCGCGATCTCGTACTCGAAGCCGAGGATCGCCTCGTCCTGGTACATGCCCTTGAGGCCGTTCTGTGTGAGCTCGCCGCCCTGGACGACGGGCCCGCCGAGGAAGAGGTCGACCGGGTTCGGGTTCGCGCTCGAGTTGCGCGTGATGATCGTGAACTCGTTGCCGAGCGCGCGCGTCTGGATGTCCTGCGGGATGACCTCGTAGAAGCGGCCGACGTTGCCGTACAGCTTCGACTTGCCGTTGTTCATGAAGTCCCAGACGACGCCGAGGCGCGGAGCCCACTCGTCCGTGACCTTGATGAGCGTCGCGCCGGTGTAGTCCTTGAGGGCCTGCTGCTCGTAGCGGAGGCCCGCGTTGATCGTGAGGTTCTTCGTGACCCGGAACGAGTCCTGGACGAAAAGGGCCGCGTTGTCCGTGATCGGGTTGTTGTCGACCGTCGCCGCGATCGAGTAGCCCGTGCAGTTCGGGAACGCCGCCGGGCCGTTCGGATCGATCTTCCCGACGCAGTTCGCGCCGTTGAGGGGCGTCTTGGCGAAGTAACGATGCTGGTAGTTGCGCAGAGTGCCGTCGGTCGCGAGACGCGTCCGGATGCGGTCGGTCCCGCCATAGGACTCGTTGAAGTCCGAGTTCAGGTGCTCCCAGTCGATCCCGGCCTTGATCTCGTGACCGCCCGTGAAGATCGAGCCCGCGAGCTTGTAGACGGAGCGCTGGTACTTCTCGTCGACGAGGTAGATGGGCCCCGAGCCCGGCAGCGCCTCGTTCGAGAAGCCGGCCTGCTGGACCTCGCGGAAGGGCTGGTTCGCGACCGGGCTCGTGTCGCTGCGCTTCTCCGTGTGATAGCCGAACTGGCCCTGGATGAGGAACCCGGCCCCGAAGATCCCGTCGTACTTGAGGGACCCGTCCGTGCCGCCGAGCTCGCGGTCCACGATCCAGGCGCCGCTGTCGCCGATCATGACCGGGATCTGCGTGAGGTCGTACCGGCCGTGGAACGTGCCCGGGTCGCCGAAGACCGAGGCCGTGACCGTGTTCGACTCGCCGAGGCGGAACGTGAGCTTGCCGGAGAACAGGTTGTTCCGGGACGTGTCGGTGTCGCCGGTCTGCGTCGTGCCGCCGGCCCCGGTCCGGATCTGGGCGAGCGTGCGCGTGTAGTCCTGGTCCTGGTTCACGCGGTCGTAGGCGCCGAAGAACCAGAGGCGGTCCTTCACGAAGTACCCGCCGAGGTCCGCACCGAAGTCGACCCGCTTCGGGCTGTAGAACTGGCCCTGGTTCACGGCCGAGCGATCCGCGGTGCGCGCGTCGCTCGCCGCGAGGGACGACCCGTCGTAGTAGCCGAATGCGTCGCCGTGGAACTCGTTGCCGCCGGACTTCGTGACGACGTTGATCGTGCCGCCGAGCACACGGCCGTACTCGGCCTCGTAGCCTCCGGTCTTGACCTCGACTTCCTGGACGAATTCGTTGTTGAGCGACTTGGCCTGCGTGCCCGTCTTGACGCCCGTCGTATTGACGCCGTCGATGATGTACGCGTTCTCGAGACCCGTCGCGCCGTAGATCGTGATGTTGCCCGTGACGTCCGTGCCCGTCCCCGAGACCGTGTTCGCGATCGAGACGAAGTTCCGCCCGATCGGCAGGCGCTGCATCGTCTCGAGCGTCGCGTTCGTCCCGATCGTCGTCCGCGTCGTGTCGATCGCGGGCGCCTCGGCCGTGACGACGAGGCTCTCCTTCACGGAGACGACGAGCTGCAGGGCCGCCGTCGTCGTGACCCCGAGCGAGACCCTCAAGCCCGTCCGCTCGGCAGACGAGAAGCCCGCGAGCTTCGCGGTCACCGCGTAAACACCGGGAGCGAGCGCCGGAAAGCGGTAGCGGCCGGCCCCGTCCGTGACCGCCGCGCGGGACCCCTGGAGGCTCGGCGACTTCAGCTCGACGGACACGCCGGGCAACGGCCCGCCGTTCTGGTCTGCGACGGTCCCGTCCAGGTCGCCCGTCGTCTGCGCAAACGCGGGGCCGGGAACGAGCGCCGTGAGAAAAAGAAACAACACGATGCGACCTCGATGACGCATGGACTCCTCCCGCGGACCGGCGAAAGGCCGGATCCTGCGGGGCAGCGTGCGTCCGCGCCGGTTCCCCCACACCTGGTTTGGGACGGGCGCGAGCGCCGCGGGGGCGATGTCGCGCGAGGCCGGGACCGCCGCCCCCCCATTCAAGACTTTGGCGCGGGCGCCGTCCTCTCGCCGCGGGTCACGCAGGCAGCGCACGGCCGCGCAGCTCGTCGAGCTTTTCGCGGTACGTCGCGCTCATGGTGAGCTGGCGGTCGTCCCGGAGGATCACGACATAATCGCCGTGGAACCAGGGCTGGAGCTCCTTGATCCGCTCGATGTTCACCATCGTCGAGCGGTGGATCCGGATGAAGCGGTCCGGGTCCAGTTTCGCCTCGAGTCCGTTCATCGTCTCGCGCAAGAGGTGGGACTCGGCGCCGGCGTGGAGCCGAAGGTAATTGCCCGCCGCCTCGACCCAGTCGATCTCGGCCGTGCGCAGGAAATACAGGCGCCCGCCCGACTTGATCATGATCCGCTTGAGATAGCTCTTCTGGGGGCGGATTCCCTCGAGAAGGGCCACGAGCTGCCCGGAGATGTCCGTCGACTTCCCGCGCGTAATCTGAGCGCGCGCGTGCTCGAGGGCCTTCTGGAGCCGCTCGCGGCCAAACGGCTTCAGAATGTAGTCGACGGCGCGCACGTCGAACGCCCGAGGCGCGTAATGGTCGTACGCCGTCACGAACACGATCGCGGGAATGCGGTCTGCCCCGACGCTCTCGAGGATCCGGAACCCGTCGAGGTTCGGCACTTCGACGTCCAGGAACACGAGGTCCGGTTTGAGCTCTTCGATGGCGACGACGGCCTGGCAGCCGTCGCCGCACTCCCCGACGACTTCGACGCCAGGCTCCTCGGCGAGGAGCGTACGCAGCCGCTCGCGCGCGAGAGGCTCGTCGTCCACGATGAGCGTGCGGACGTGTGGGCGCATCACTCCGTGATACGCAAGGCGGCCGCCGTGGTTTCGGCGCCTTCACGATTTCCGGCGATCGCGACCGGGATTGCGTCCGAGGCTCTCTCGCCACAAGGCTGGCCCTTGCGGCACCCGGCCCACCAGCGTTCGTCCCGGATCCGGCTCAGCACCCCGTCCGGTCCGGTCCTCCAGATTCCGCTGCGGGAAACCGTATAGACCGCGATCCGGAGGCGTGCCGCGATCTCGCGGTCTGCGGGAGACGGCCGGGGGTCGACGACGGCCGGGTGCGTGTGGACGATCGCGAACGCGCCCGCGGGCGTCGGACCGAGCCAACGCGTCTGCTCGTACCGCCGGTCCCAGGGCCAGACCCGCCACGCCACGCCGGACGGGGCCCGCAGGACCCACGCGGCGCGTTCCGTCCGGTCCGCGCCGAATCCGCCCGCCTCCCAGAGCCGGAACGCTTCGTCGCGCAGTTCCGCCTCGAGGAGACGTTGGGCATCCGCGGGTGCGACGCGGCGCCCGACGGCGCCGAGACCCGGCTCGCCCGTGACGCCCGGCGCGGCGGTCGAGAGCGCGCTCCACCCGGCGATCGCGGCAACGGCGAGGCACGAGGCGCTGCGGGGGCGTGTCATCGCCCCTGAATCTCGGTCGCGATCGCGTCCGCGTCGCGCCCTCGGGGACCGCGGCGGCGCGTCGCGGGACGGCCGCGGGCGGGCGCGGGAGGAACGCGCTAGACGTCGTACGCGGTGGGCGTCTCGCCGGCGTCGCCGTCCGCGGCCGGAAGGTCGGCGACGAGCGGGAAGGCGAGCGCGATCGCGAACCCTCCCCCCGGGGCGTTCGCGTAGGACAGCGAGAAGTCCTCGCCGAAAAGGTGGCGGAGGCGCTCGCGCGTGTTCGTGAGGCCGATCCCCTCGATGACCGGCGCGGGCCCGAGTCCGGGCCCATCGTCCGCCACGCGCAGGAGAAGGCGGCCGCCCTCGCGCGTCGCGCTCACCTCGAGCCGCCCTGCGTTCGCGTCGCGGGCGATTCCGTGGCGGATCGCGTTCTCGACGAGGGGCTGAAGGAGGAGGTTCGGCACGCGCGCGTCGAGGACGTCCGAGCGGATGCGAAAGCGCGTCGAGAGGCGCTCCCCGAAGCGAGTCTTCTCGATGGCGAGGTACCGCTCGAGGAAGTCCAGCTCCTCGCGGAGCGTCACTTCCGCCCGCCCCGTGTTGCGGAGCGTGAGCCGCAGGAACTCGGCCAGCTGCAGAACCATGCTCTCGGCCGCGTCGGGCTTCCGCTTCAGGAGCGCCGCGATCGCGTTGAGCGTGTTGAAAAGGAAGTGCGGCTGGAGCTGCATCTTCAGCGCGCCGAGCTCAGCGCTCACGAGCTGCGTCTGGAGCCGCGACGCCGCGAGCTCGCGGTCGCGGTACTTCGCGTACGTCTCGGCGGCCCACGCGAGCGCGACGAGGGCCGCGTAGGTCAGAACGTTCGCGTGGAAGTTCAGGCGGAAGAAGCTGCCGAGCGCCCACGAGAGCGTGCTCGGGCCACCCGAGTGGACCACCGCGTAAAGGAGCGCTCCCGCGACGAGGAGCTGGATCGCCGAGAGGGCGACGCTGGCCCCCGCGTGCACCGCGAGGCTCCTCTTCCAGCGCGAGCGCTCCAGCGGAAAGCGCCGCGCGAGACCGAGGATCGCGGGCGTCAGGAGCGCCCAGAGCCAGTAAAAGGGCACGTTGATGAGGAGCGCGCGGCCGAAGGAGATCTCCCGGCCGCCGGACGTGATCGGGTAAAGGAAGTAGAGCTGGCTCGCGAAGAAGACGCCCGCGGCCGTCCACACGCCGAAGATGAAGACGGGTCTCCTTCCGAGGGCGACGGCCACGGGATCGGATACGCACCGGCCGGGGTCCGGGTTGCCGGCCGGTGCGTCGAACTCCGTCGCCGAGGGCTCAGAACCTGACGCCGGCCGCGAGCGTGAACGTGCGCGGGAGCTGGTAGTCGAGGTTGTTGCGGGCCGTGCCGAACGTCGAGCTGGTGTCCCAGTTCACGCCCTGCACCGGCGCCGTCGTGAACGGGTTGAAGCGCTGATACACCGTCCCCGCGTTCACGGCCGAGCGGACCGCGGTGTTGACGCCGACGAGTCCCTGGCGGTTCAGGACGTTGAGGACCTGCGGCTGCACGAAGATCTCGACGCTGCCGGCGATCCGCGTCGTGAAGTTGAGCGAGAGGTCCGTCCGGTAGATCGTGTCCGTCCGGAACGCGTCGCGGGCCGTGAAGTAGTAGTTCACGGACGTCGGGGGCGTGATGTAAGCCGGCGCGCCCGTGACGTACCGCCGCGAGTCCACGAGCCCGACGGCGCCGTACGGCACGCCCGTGTCGATCGACTGGATCGCGCTCACGTTGATCGATCCGACCTTCGCCGGAATGAACGGCAGCGTGTACGAGGCGAAGAGTTTCACGCGGTGGCGCTCGTCCGTCCCGAGTGACCCGTACGGGTTGTTCCAGGCCGGGTTCTTGTACTCGGGATACGTCTCGCCCGCGTTCGGCACCGGGCCCGAAGCGGCCGTCTCCCCGTTCAGGTTGCCGAGCGTGTGCGACCACGTCCAGTTCACGCCGCCGTTGAAGGCGCCGCTGCGGTACGAGAGGCTCGTGTGGAGGCCCGTGTAGTTGCGCTCCGCGGTGTTCGAATTGTTGATGTAACCGACGTCGAACGTGTTCCCGAACTCGTCCTGGCCGGTGCCCGTCGACCCGTTGATCACGCTGTTGTAGAAGTCGCGGCCTTCGCGCCGCACGAGGTCGACCCGGTAGGCGAACGAGGACCCCACGTTGCCCGCGACCGTCGCGGCATACTCGACCGTCGACGGCGAGGACAGCGAACCCTGTATGAGAGTCGTGAGGCCGGGGATGTTCGCGTAGCCGAGCGGGAGCCGGCACGTCGTGAGGTCCGGGCAGCCCTGCGCGAAGAACCAGTTGAAGACCTGCTGGAGGGCCTGCGCGCGCGTCACGAGCGGCGTCCCGGGAGCCGGGTTCACGTTGATCGGCGTCGCTCCCGAGCCCTGGTAGTACCAGATGAAGGTCGACGGCGAACCGCCGTCGGAGGCCGAGTCCACGAGGCTGTCCTGGATGGCGCCGACGTACTTCGCGTAGCTCGCGCCGACGCGGAGCGTGCCTTTTCCGGTCACGTCGAACGACGCCGCGAGGCGCGGGCTGAACGCGCTGTCGTCCGCGCGGACGACCCCGTTGCTGTCCTGGGCGTGGTTCTTGTCCCAGCGGACGCCGAGATTCACCGAGAGCCGGTCGTTCACGCGCCAGGAGTCGTTCAGGAAGACGGAATGCGTGAGCGCGTCCGTGCCCTTGCTCAGGTTCGTGATCGGCGTGTAGTAGATGTACGAGTTCCCGTCCATCACGGGATAGATGTCGTTGTTCGCAAAGACCGTCGACGTCGTGAAGATCCGGTAGTTGCTGCCCGACTGGTAGTTGTTCGCCTTGCGCTGCCCGGCGAAGTTGTCGTAGCCGGCGACGATGTTGTGCGAGCCGAGGGCGCCCGTGGAGAGGAACCACGTGCCTTTCACGAGAAAGTCGCGGTTGTCGCGGGACTCCGGATCGCAGACGCCGCAGAACGTCGGCGCGTTGTAGCGGGCGCGGCCGCGCGAGAGATCGCGCATGAGCGTGCCCTGGATCAGGTCTTTGTACGGGGAACCCGCGTTCTGGAACGTGAACTGCCGGCGCGAGTAGAGGCCCTCGACGAAGAACGTGTTCGACAGGACGCCGTTGTAATTGACGGTGAGGATGTCCTGCGGAAGCTGGCGCGCGGGCACCAGGCTGAGGAGATCCATGATCGTCCCGAACGACGAGTTCGTCTGCTCTTCGTCGACGTGGAGGGTGTTGC
The DNA here is from genome assembly GCA_039930645.1 of Acidobacteriota bacterium. Classification (GTDB taxonomy): domain Bacteria; phylum Acidobacteriota; class Thermoanaerobaculia; order UBA5066; family UBA5066; genus Fen-183. The sequence continues at coordinate 15,997 of JBDTTJ010000003.1, read as the reverse complement.
CCGTGATCGTGTGGTTCGCGAAAGGCGTCAGCGTGAGCTTGGCCTGGTAGCGTTTCTCCGTGTCCCCGACCGGGTACGACTGGCTCGTGAAGCTCGTCTGCCCCGACGCCGTCTGGTCGAAGTACCGGCCGGAGCCGAAGAACCAGACGTGGTCCTTCCAGATGGGCCCGCCGAGCGTCGCCTCGTACTGGGGATTCACCTTCTGCGGGGTCGCCTCGTTCGCCGGCGTCGTCGCCGACCACGCGGCGTTCGTGAACGTCGTCCGGAACGAGCCCGAAAACGCGTTGCCTCCCGACTTCGTGACGGTGTTCACGACGCCGCCCGTGAAGCGGCCGAACTCGGCGGACACCGACGAGGTGGACGTCGTGGTCTCGGCGATCGCGTCCTCGATGAAGAGATTGTTCGGCGTGCCGCGGATGTTGTCGGTCACGACAGCGCCGTCCACGGTGAAGAGGTTGTCGAAGGACTGGCCGCCGGAGATCGTCACGACGGGGCTGGTCCCGTTTCCGATCCGGTCGCTCGAGCCCGGGCCGTTCGTGTTCACGCCGGCGGCGAGGGCGACGGACGACAGCAGGGTGCGCGTGACGGGCAGTTTGTCCGTGAGCTCCTTCGTGAACGTCTGCGCCGCCTGAGGCGTGGACGTGGCGACGGTCTCGGACTTCGCGACCACCGTCGTCGCCGTCTCGACGCCCGCGAGGCTGAGCACGACGTCGAGCCGCGCTTCCTGTCCGACCGTGACCGGCTGCGTGCGGCTCTCCGCCCTGAACCCCTGCAGCGCGAACCCGACCGTGTACTCGCCCGGCGGCAGGCCCGGAAACACGAAGTCGCCGTTCGCGGACGTCGAAGCCGTGCGCGCGCCCTGCAGCGAGCCTGACTTCACCGTGACGAGGACGCCGGGAAGGCCCTGACCCTCGTTCGTGACGCGGCCTCGAAGCGCCGCGGTCGTCACACTCTGGGCGCGCACCGCCACGGCGGAAAGAAGAAGAGCGAAGGAGACCAGGACGCGGAGTCCGATTCGACGCATGCACATCCTCCTGAGCGGCGCGACGGCCCGTGGATACGGGACTCGCGCCTCGAGCCGGAAGGTGGGGCAGCCCCGCGGGTCTTGCGACCGGTCCGGGACGGGCGTGGGCGGAGCGTGCCGGGCTTCCCCTCCGCGGGGACGAAGACGGCCAGACAGAGTTCGCTCCGGTTTTCCGGACGTTCAGCCGGCGGCGCCGGCCGACAATAGAATCCCCGCTCCCCGGAAGGCGTGCGGCGGGACGAGCGCCCCGCGCGGCGGGACGAAAGGCGCGACGCGATGGACGGAGGAACCCGCACGGGCTTTTCCCCCGCCTGGTGGCTGCGGGGCGCGCACGCCCAGACGGTCTGGGGGCGTCTCGCGCGCTCCCGGCGGCAGGTGCGGCTCCGCCGCGAGGCGCTCACGGCGCCCGACGGCGACACGATCGTCCTCGACCACGCGGATGCGCCCGTCCCGGACGGCGCGCCGCCGCTCCTGATCCTCCACGGGCTGGAGGGGAGCTCGCATTCGGCCTACGCGCAGGGCCTTCTGGCGCTCGGACTCACCGCCGGGTTCCGGCCGTCCGTCCTGAACTTCCGCTCCTGCGCGCGCGATCCCCTCGACCTCTCGCGCCCGCTCCCGAACGAGCGGCCGCGGCTCTACCACTCCGGCGAGACGGCGGACTTCGACTTCGTCCTCCGGACTCTCGCGGCGCGCCACGGACGGCCCATCCTCGCCGCGGGCGTGTCGCTCGGCGGAAACGTCCTCCTCAAGTGGCTCGGCGAGCATCCCGGCGAGCGGCTCGTCGCCGCGGCGGCGACGCTTTCGGTCCCGTACGACCTCGCGGCCGGCGACCGCTACATGGCATCCTTCCCCTCCGCGCTCTACGTCCGCGCGTTCGTGAAGACTCTCGTGCCCAAGGGCGAGTCGATCGCGCGCCGCTTTCCGGCCGCGGCGGCGGGGATGGATCTCGATCGCGCGCGCGGCGCCTGGACGTTCCGCGAGTTCGACGACGCGGCGACAGCGCCGCTGCACGGCTTCGCGGGCGCGGACGATTACTACGCCCGGTCGAGCTCGCTCCGCGTCCTCGGCGCGATCGACGTGCCGACGCTCTGCCTGTCGGCCCTCGACGATCCGTTCGTGCCCCCCGCGTCCATCGACGCGGCGCGTGCCGCGGCTTCCCCCTCCGTCCGCTTCCTCGTCACGGAGCGCGGCGGCCACGCGGGCTGGGTGGCCGCACGCGGGCTCCGCCCGGTCTACTGGGGAGAAGAGGCGGTCATTTCCTTTCTCGCGGGGCAGTCCGGCGCGGTTAGGCTCGGCAGCTGATGCAGGCCGCCGACCTCGGGCCCGTCTCCGAAGCCGAGAAGACGCAGTCGCCCGTCGATCTCTTCCTCATCATCGCGGGCGCGAATCTCGTGGCGACGACGCTTCAGACGGGCGCGAGCCTCGCGCCCGCATTCGGCTTCGGGCAAGCCGCGCTTCTCGCGGGCGGCGGCATCGTCCTCGGCACCGCGCTCGTCGCCGCGCTCACACCTCTCGGGCCGCGCCTCGGCGTTCCGTCCGTCATCGCCTGCCGGGCGGCGCTCGGCCTGCGCGGCGGGGCGCTCGTCTCGCTCATCCTCTACGTCACGAACTTCGCATGGATCGCCGTGAACAACGTGATCGCGGCGTCCGCGTGCGCGCGGGTCTTCGGCGGACCCGCGAGCGTCCGGCTCTGGGCGTTCGGGCTCGGCCTCCTCGCGACGGCTGTCGTCGCGGGAGGGCCGCGGGCCGTCCGCCACGCGGACCGCCTTGCCGTGCCCCTTCTCCTCGTGGTCGGCGGCATTCTGACGTTCGCGTTTCTGCGCCTCCCGGCGGCCGTCACGGCGGCGCCCGGGAACGGTTCGATGACGGCGGTGCGCGGCCTCGACGTCGTGATCGGCTACCAGGTCTCGTGGCTCCTCGTTTTCGGCGATTACCCGCGCTACACGCGCTCGCCGGGGAAGGCCGCGGCCGCCGTGTTCTTCGGCCTCGCGCTCACGAGCCTGTGGTTCGTGCCGCTCGGCTTCGTCGCGGCACGCGCCGCGGGGTCGACGAATCCCGGCGCGATGCTCGCGGCGGCGGGGCTCGGCGGCCTCGGCGCCCTCCTCCTCGCTCTCGCGACGCTCACGACGAACTTCGTGAACATCTACATGTCGGCGCTCGCGTGGAAGAGCCTCGTGCCGGCCGCGAAGGACCGCGCGTCCGTCTGGACGATCGGCGTCGTCGGCGCGCTCCTGTCGCTCTTCTCGGGCTGGCTCGATCGATACGCGGACTTCATGCTGCTCCTCGGCGGCCTCCTCGTGCCCGTGGGCGGCGTCCTCCTCGCGCACTTCTTCCTGCTCAGAATGCCCGTCCGCGTCCCGGAGCTGTACGACGAGAAGGGGCCCGCAAGCCGGAATGGCGGCTTCGCGATCCCGGGGATGTGCGGCTGGGCCGCGGGAGCGGCCGCGTACTTCCTCGCCGGGTCGACTGGCGGAACGCTGCCCGCACTCACGGCCGCCCTCGTCGTGACCTGGGGGCTCGAGCGCGCCCTCCGCGCCGCCTGAGCGGCGCAGAATCGGCCGCGTGGCCCCGCTCCCTCGACGCATCCTCCACCTCGACATGGACGCCTTCTACACGTCCGTCGAGCAGCGGGACGACCCCGCGCTCAAGGGCCGTCCCGTCGCCGTGGGCGGCGACCCGAAGGGGCGGGGCGTCGTCGCGGCGGCGAGCTACGAGGCCCGCAAGTTCGGCGTCCGCTCCGCGATCCCAATGGCGCGCGCCTTGCGCCTCTGCCCGGACCTCGTGATCGTCAAGCCCGACTTCCGGAAGTACTCCGCCGTGTCGAAGGAGGTCTTCGCCCTCTACCGCGCGGTGACGCCGCTCGTCGAGCCGCTCTCCCTCGACGAGGCCTACCTCGACGTCACGGAGAACGCGTGGGGCGAGCCGCTCGGGATGCAGGTCGCGCGCCGCCTCAAGGCCCAGGTGAAGGAGGCGACGCGCCTGACCGTCTCGGCCGGCGTCGCCCCAAACAAGTTCCTCGCGAAGATCGCCTCGGGCTGGAAGAAGCCGGACGGCCTCACGGTGATCGCGCCGGAGCGCATGGAGGCGTTTCTCGCGACGCTCCCCGTGGACGCGCTCTGGGGTGTCGGGCCGAAGACGGCCGAGCGCCTGCGGGCCATCGGCTGCGCGAAGCTCGTGGACGTGCGCACCGCGGATGAGGGCGCGCTGCGCCGTGTCGTCGGCAGCTGGGCCGAGTCGCTCGTGCGTCTCGCGCACGGCGACGACGCCCGTCCCGTCGTGCCCGACCGGACCCGGAAGTCCGTCAGCACGGAGGACACGTTCCGCGAGGACCTCGTGGACGCGCGCGCGATGCGGACGATCGTCGAGTCGATGGCGCGGCACGACGCCTCGTTCCTCGCCGAGAAGCGGCTCCTCGCGCGCACCGTCACGCTCAAGGTGCGGTACGCGGACTTCACGACCGTGACGCGCAGCGACAGCGCGCGGCCGACGCGCGACGCCGACGAGCTCGCCGCGCGCGCGGCGGCGCTGCTCGACCGGACGGAGGCGGGGGCGCGGCCCGTGCGGCTCCTCGGGGTAGGCGTCCACGGCCTCGTCTCGCCGGGCGCTCCCGGCCCGGACGGCCAGCTGCCGCTCTGGGTGGACTAATCTGGTCGTAGCGGGAGATCAGCGGACAGGTTCAAGAATCCAATAATGGCCGTCGCGCTGTCGAAAAGTGGGAAAGGTGCCTGGGTTCCTCCCGCGTGAAGGAGGCGTTCCCCTCCGTCGCCTTCCGCAAGACGCTTTACACTTCGATCAACCAGTTTCAGCCCGACCTCGACACCCACCTCGACTTCTACGACCGCGATCGCGCCTACCGCGGCTGCCGCACCCAGGGCCGCACGCCTTACCAAGCCTTCCTCGACGGTAAGGCGGCCGGCGCCGAAGGCTCTGGGGAGGTGGTGAACTCCGCCGCCTGATCTGTGAATAACATCCGCCGGAGAACCCGGGGGCCTGTCCGCGAAACCTCTGCTAATCACACTAGCTTTCGGGGCCAAGGTCACTTTACCAAGGCACCCTGGGGGGCAGCCATAACGGATCCCACCTGCTCGTCTTTGCAATCACAGATTTGGAATGCGGTCTTGATCGGACCTATCTCTGGATCAAAGACCTCGCAGGGAATTCGCCACGTCAGAAATCCGCTTCCGCAATTCATCGCTAGAGGGCTCGGGAATAAAGGTGTCCTTTCCCGTCGTCGTCGAACTCCCGCCCTTCGAACTACGGTCGAGAGATTGTGTTGCCCGGTGTAACCATGCCTCTGCCCGAACTCGGTCCTTCAGCCTTGCATAGGCGCCACCAAGATCCACCTCGGCGATTGAAGCCCTCGCACTTCCATCCGGCAAGTTTGCGAGGGCTTCCTCCAAGAGCCCGGCGGATCTCTCATATTCGGTGAGAGCAAAGGCATTCGTCCCCGCTCGGAACAGAAGAAGCACCCTTACATCCGCAGAAGGAGACGCGCTTAGCCCAGTCTGGTAAGCGACGTGGGCGCTGCGCCGATCGCCGCGTAATTCAGCAGCCTCGCCTGCTCTTTCAAAGAAAGCGGCCGCGAGCGGGGTGTTCCTTACGTCCTCGCGCCGTACCCTGGCCATGGCGCTCTGAGCATTCAGAGGCGCGCTCAGGCCGAGGAAGGCCTCGGCCCCCACAAGCGCGGCCTCGACCCTAACCTCGGTCGAGGCATCTCTCCACGCCTCAGCCGTCTGCGAGGCCGACGCCGCCTTCATTAGAAATTCTTCGCGCGCCTGTAGCGGCGCCACTTTCTGCGCCGCCGCGATCTGGCTCTTCGCCCATCCCAGCGCCGCCTCCGGGGACTTGAATGTCGGCACCTCCACTTCCACCTTCCGCCCCGTTTCCTTTACCTGCGCACATACGTGGGCCGCCGCGATCGACAGCATTAAGGCTGTCGCAAACGTGATGCTCTTCATCCTTCGCTCCTATTTCGAGACTTCTGGCCACTGGACCTGCGGTGCGATCAAATCGGCAGGCTGAACCTGAGAACAATGCCACTCTGGAAGGATTGTTACCGCCGTTGCGATCAACTCGAGCCGCCAGAATCTAAGTTGAAGGGATGCGCTCGACGACCGGCCATCGTCTGGAGTAGGGACCCGGCCTTCCTCGGCCGGAGCTGCCTCCCCGGGGTTCTGACGCGCCCAATCGGCCTGAAGCCAACGCTGGAAACTTTCCTCTACGACCAAGCCCCGCAAACCGCGCGCCGATTCAAGTAGTTCTGCGGAAGACACCTTCGCAGGAAAAGGCACGCCTCGATGCTGCCCTCGCAGCCTAGTGCGATACTCGACCCACTTCTCGTAGGACATGTACTGGCTTACTGAGGTCTGCCATATCTCGTGGTCCCGCGTCGGGTCCGACTCGCTTCGATTGAGTGCGTCCTCAAGCGCGTCCTGCGTGCTCTTGAGAGAGGCGTAATGCTTTTCGAGCGCCTCGGGGGAGGGGAGATGTCCCTGTAGGGAACGGCTAATTTCCTCATCCGAGGGCAGCCGCTTGACCTGCCGTAACACGCGTCGAACAAGAGCTTCGCGAACGCGCGCAACGACGAGTTTGCACGCGCGCTCCGGTGTATATCGCGGATTGCTCGGCACGTTGTCCTGAAACGTCTCGTCACTCGCAACCCGCTCGTCCCCGATGGTTGCCACCACTCCAGCGGGAGCCGACGTCTCGCCCGCACCGAGTAGTCCCGGGGAGGCGCCTGCTAGCCAAAGTAGCAAGAACACTTCGCGTAGGGACATACTACTGAAGACTCGTCGCGGCGTCCGGCTGGGGCAGGGGTGTTTGTGCCGATCCAATCCCGGGGAACATTATCCACACGAGAAGTGAGTCGGTTGACACCGGCGGATAGCCCACCCACAGCTGCTGCTGCCCGGAATATGTTTTGTTCCACGGGTCGTCGGCGGGAATGTACGAGCCCTGCATCGGTACCATAGAGGCGAAGTCGATGCCTCCAATACCGTGATTTGCGGTAACGTCGCTGAATTGGGTCTGCGCCCACACGGGCGTCACGCCAACCCGCGCAACCGAACGATCGGCCCAGAGGGTCGGCAGGTTGCTACCCGCGGGCGATGCAGTGATACGGGCGTAGGCATCGTATCCCTCGATGGATACCTGGCCCAGCAGGAAGGCGCCTCCTGTTGGAATCACGACGAATCCGGAGGACGATGGAGCTATCGCGGTAGCGGACGACCGGCTGATCAGGCCCGTGGCAAAACTCGACACCGGCGGGCAGGCTCCTGATCCTCCGGCCGTAGCGATCACCGTATAGGTGTTGGAGCCGACAGGAACCGCGTTTAGGTCGACTGGGAACGAAAAGGACCCGGGTCCGGAAACGCTGGACGTATCCGCGCCGGGACCGCTAGCACGTGAGGAAACGTATCCATCGGAGTCGATCGTGGCCCTAAGGAAAGCGGTACCTCCAACGACGGACGCGTCAATGGCGGGGAGGGTCACCGATACATAGCTCGGACAAGACGCGCCGCCACCGCCTGGCGGGTTCCCGGGGTTGCCCCCACCACTTGGGCACTCGACATCCCAGTAGTTCGTAATGTAGAGAATGCAGCTCCAATTCACACCATCGTAGGAAGAACAGGACAAGGTCGTTGTCTGCTCCAACAAGGTGTAGTGGCAGATGGCCGCGGCAGGTGAGGCTACGAGAAATGCGCCCACGATGAGAACGAGGACCAGGGCGCGGAGAGAACTGCAAGCGCGGCGGTAGCCGGATGGTTCCTCTGAAACCGCGTGGAAAGTCATCGTGTCTGTCCTCCACTGGGTTGTGGCGTACCCGATTGCGCGTCCCCCAGCGCAGCGGTTCGGCCGTGTGGGAGCTGTTGTCTTCTACGCTAAGCGCGCAGGGGAAAGGTAATTCCAGGTGGCCGATTTGACCGCGATGCACCCGTACTAACCCGATCGGGTAAGACGCGACGACTCGGCACAGATATCTGACCGGATTCTCGTCATCGGTGGTTGAAAACTGCCCGTCAGAACTGTCTACATGGGTAAGGGGGATTCCATCTTGACGGCAAGGTCCCTGGCCATTGGGGTGACTCCGGGGTTTGTGCGTCGACAGAGGGAAGTCGAGAGCTCCATCTCCATGTCGCTGGAGCGTCTTCACATCTTTCAAGCCGCATTTCTCGCTGACCCGCGGCCCGGCCTAGTACTTGAGTACGGCCGTCTCGTCCTCGCGAACGAAGCCGCAAAGCGCCTCCTCGCGTCTGCGCCAGCCGCGGGCGCTCTCCTTCGGGCTCTGAAGGCAGTCCTTTCCGAGTCCATCCCGGATCCGGGACTGTGCTTTCAGCTCGGAATGTGCAGGTTCCTCCTGGAGCTCTATCCCTCGAGAAGCCGAGCTGGCCACTCAGCACGCATCTGCTTCCTCGTGAAGCAGACTGCGATGGCCCCGGCCCTCAGGGAACTGACGGACCGAGAACGGGGCGTCGTGACCTGGTTCGTCAAGGGCGCGACAAACCGTGAAATCGCCCAGCGGCTCGGGATCTCGGTGGAGACAGTCAGGAAGCACGTCGCGAACGCTCTGAAGAGGACCGGCACAAGGACCCGGGCAGGCTTAGTGGGGCGAGCGCTCAGGCGTTATCCAAATACCGCTCTTTCCGGTCCGACGCAGCGGCCGAGCGGAAGGGAGGCGGATCAGCGCAGCGGCGCCTGACGGGTTTCCCGGACCTTCGCCAGTATCGCGTTCGCAGCGTCGCGCCCGATGCGCACGGCATAGTTCTGGCCGCGGTCCTCCGGGTAGATCTGCGCCATGCACGCGGACCACAGGCCCGGAACCGGCGTCTCGAGCGGCGGCAGGAGCTTCGAGTAGCCGGGGACGACGATCGGCTGCGCGTATTCGGCGCGGCCGATCTGCTTCTTGAGGATCCAGCTCTCGTCGAACGCCGGGTTGATCCGCTTCAGCGCGGGCAGGTACTCGGCCCAGAGCGCCGCGTCCGGGCTCTTCCACTTCGGGTCGTCCGGGAGGACGTAGTTCGAGATGTAGACGACGTGCCGGCCGCCGTACTCTTCCTTCGGGATGAAGTTCGTGTGCTCGATGACGCCGCCGAACGGCATCGACGCGTCGCCGACGTTCAGCCAGTAGTAGGGCGACAGCGAGCGGTCGAGCTCGAGGATCGGGCAGAGCGCGTGGCAGTAGGAGATCGCGCTCCACGTCTTCCGCACGTCTTCCGGGAGGTCCGGCGCGAGCCTCAGGAGCTCGGGGATCGCGACCGTCGAGAGGACGAGGTCGAACGTCTCCGTCCCGCCCGCGAACTCGACGTCGAAGCCGCCCGCGGCCTTCTTGACGATCTTCACGGGACGCGAGGTTCGGACGTCGCCGCCCCGCGCCTTCACGCGCGCAAGCACGGCGGCGACGCCGCGCCCGAACGAGCCCTTCAGGTATCCGAGGCGCTCGCCGAGCCCGGTCTTGTCGCGCGAGCGCGTGCGGAGCGCGATCTTCCCCCACAGCCACACGAGCCCGACGTCCTCGGCGCGCCGCCCGTATTTCTGGAAGAGCAGCGGGCCCCAGACGGCGTCGAGCGCGCGGGAGTACCCGCTGCGGCGCATCCACCCGATCGCGGTATCGCCTTCGAGGCTCTGCCAGTCCTTGCTTTGCCGGAGTTTCAGCGTCGAGAGGACGAACTGGAGCCGCCCCACGATCCCGAGCGGCGCGAACGAGAGAAGCGAGGCGGGCGTGCCGAAGTCCCAGAGCTTCCCGCCCGCGAAGAACCCCATCCGCGACTTGAGCCATTGCAGGTCGCCGCCGAGGCCGAACTCCTCGGCGAAGGACACGTAGTCGATGTCGCTCGTGAAGAGGTGGTGGTAGTAGCGCTCGAGGGCCGTCCCGCCCACCTCCACGACGCCCACGAGCCCGCCGGCCTCGGGGAACTTCTCGAAGACCGTCACGGGGAGACCCGCTCCGAGGAGGCGGTCCGCCGCGACGAGCCCCGCGAGGCCTCCGCCGATCACGGCGACACGAGGAGAAGCGGCGCTCACGGGCCCAGTCTAGCCCGGCGCGGACCGCGCTTTGTGTTACCTTGATTCGTTCCGTGACGGCCCTGTCCGCGTTCCTCTTCGCCTCGGTTCTTCTCCTGGCGAGCGCGTCGGGAATGGCCCTGCTCGCCCGCCTGTTCCGGGGCGACGCGGTGGACGACGCGGCCGCCGAGAGCGTCTTCGCGTTCTCCCTCCCGGTCGGACTCGTCGCGGCGGCGCTCCCCGGGTGGCTCGTCTCTGGCGTCCTCCCGTCCACGCCGATCCGGTCCCTCGCGCTGCCGCTGGCGGGCCTCGCGCTCGCGGCGCTTCTCCTCTGGGGCGGGCGGGAGCTTCTCGACGTCCTCGCGCGCGGCCGCGCGCTCCTCGCGCCGCTCGTCCTTTTTCTCGCAATCTTCGCGTTCTTCCTGTGGATCCGGGGGCCCCTCGGCGAGATCCGGCAGACCGAGAAGCCGATGGACTTCGCCGTCCTCTCGGGCCTCATGACGACGCCGCGCCTGCCTTTTCCGGACCCGTGGCTCTCGGGCACGCGCTTCCCCTACTATCACTTCGGGACGTACCTCTTCGCGCTGCCGGCCCGGGCGGCGGGCGTCCCGTCCGAGTACGCGTACAACCTGTTCGCCGCCCTCCTGCCCGCCCTCGCCGCGCTCGCGGGTTTCGGGGCCGTGCGCACGCGCGGGGGCGGCCGCCGCCTCGCGCTTCTCGCGGGCTCCGTCCTCGTCCTTGGCGGAACGTTCGACGGCGCGCGCCAGGTCCTCGACGACAAGCCCCTCGTCGACCCCTGGTGGATCTCCTCCCGGCGCGTCGAGAATGCGATCACGGAGTGGCCGTTCTTCACGTTCCGCCTCGGGGACCTCCACCCGCACGCCGTCACGTTCCCGTTCCTCCTCGCGTTCGCGGGGCTCGCCGGACGAATCGGAACCGTCCGGGGAACTCTGCTCGACGGCATCCTCCTCGCGGCCGTCCTCTCGGCGAATCCCTGGGACCTCCCGGCGTGCCTGCTCGTCCTCGCGGCCGGCAACCTCGCCGCGCGACCGTTTCGTCCGGCCGTGGTCCGGAGCGTCTTCTCGGTCGTTCTCGCCGTCCCGTTCCTGCTGCCTTTCCTCCGTTCGCCGCGGCCGGCGCTGCACGGCCTGACGTTCTGGAAGGAAGCGACGACCGCGGGAGAGGCGTTCCTTCACTTCGGCGTCCTCGCCGTCGTCCCCGCGCTCGCGTTCGGCGTCGCGCTCGTGCGCTCGCAATCCCGCGCGGACCGCGCGCTCGTCGCGGCCACGGCGTTTCCCGCTCTCGGCCTTGCGCTCGCCGTCCTGACGAAGCGGCCGGTTTTCGGCCTCGCGGCGGGACTCGCCGCGGGCGTCCTCTGGCTGCTCTTCCGGGAGAGCGCCGCGGATGAGGCGCCCGCCCCGACGGGCGCGCTGCGAGCGGGGTTTCTCTATGCGGCCGCGGGCGCCATCCTCGCCTCCGTGCCCGACATCGTCCTCGTCTCGGACTCGTACGGCGACCAGATGCGCCGGATGAACACCGTCTTCAAGACGTTCATGGGCGCGTGGCCGCTTCTCGTGATCGGCGGCGCGCTCCTCCTGCCGCTCGCACTTTCGACGCGACGCGCCCGCACCTTCATTCGCGTGGCCCTTCTCGTCACGGCCGGCGGCCTCCTCGCGCACCCGCTCGCGGCCGTCGTCCTCAGGTGGAAGTGGACGGGCCCGGTCGACGGGCTGAACGGCCTCGCCTGGATGGCGCGCGAGGCCCCGGGCGACCGCGCGGCCGTCGAGTGGCTGCGCACGCACGCCGTCGAGGGCGCCGTCCTCGCGGAGGCGACGGGCAACGCCTACTCCGACTACAGCCGCATCGGCGGCGCGGCGGGGCTGCCGATCGTCCTCGGCTGGGACAACCACGAGGGCCTCTGGCGCGGCGGCAGCGCGGGCTCCGAGCTCGAGGGCCGCCGCCGGGACCTGCGGCTCCTCTACACCTCCGAGAATGCCGACGCCGTGTTCGCGACGCTCCACCGGTACAACGTCCGTTACGTGGTGGTCGGCTCGTTCGAGAAGAAGGATTTTGGGGTGAACGCCTTCCCGCTTCGCGCAAACTTCCGGCGCGCCTTCGAAACGAGGGGCACCGCCATCTACGAGATCCTGAAATGACGGCCGCGACCGCTCCCGCCGCGCCGCCGCTCTCCGCGTTCGAGAAGAGGGCCTGGATCGGCCTGATCGCCCTCTCGCTGTTCCTGCACCTCGCCCGGCTTGGAACGCACGCGTTCCACCACGACGAGTCGATCCACGCGTACGCGTCGGTCAGGCTCCTCAAGGAAGGCGCCTACAAGTACGACCCGATTTACCACGGGCCCGTGCAGTACTTCGCCGTCACGGCCGTGTTCGCGGTTTCGTCGGTGGTCGGCAAGGCGGTTGGAGTCCTGACCGGATTCGCCGCGGCCAAGACCTGGGACGGAACGTCCGACTTCACCGCTCGCCTCGCTCCCGCGCTCGCGGGCGTCGCCCTTACCGCGATGGCCTTCCTCCTGCGCCGGCGGTTCGGCTGGCGCGCCGCGTTCGCGGCGGGAGCGCTCTGCGCGCTCTCGCCGAACATCCTCTACTACACGCGCTTCTGCCGGGACGACGCCTGGAGCCTTCTCGGGACCGCGGGGCTCTTCTTGTGGCTCGACGAGTACCTCGCGACGCGGCGCGTCCGGGACCTCGCGGTCGCGGGCCTCTGGGCAGCCGTCGCGTTCGCATCGAAGGAGAATTTCTACGTCCTCCTCGCGCTCATGGTCCCGTCCGTCGCGGCCGCGTGGATGGAGCCCGGGCGCGGCCTCGACGTCTGGAACCGCCTCAGGCGCCTCATCGACTGGTTCGAGGAGAACGCGACCGCCGTCTTGGGCGCGCTCCTTCTCTTCTTCGTCACGTCCGAGGTCCTCTACACGGTCTTCCTCGTCCATCCGGAGTCGGGCAACCCCGCGTTCGACGCGATTTCGTACTGGTGGGGCCAGCACAAGATGGAGCGCGTCGGCGGGCCGAAGACGTTCTACCTCCCGCGCCTCCTCCAGTACGAGTTCGCGATCCTGCTCCCGGCGCTCGCGTACATCGTGCTGCGCTGGCGGAAGCTCTCCTTCGCCGAGCGCTTCGTCGCGGGCTGGGCTCTGTCCTCGGTGGCGATGTACGCGTATCTCGGCGAGAAGGCCGGCTGGCTCATCGTGCACCAGGTCCTCCCGTTCCTCCCGCTCGCGGGAGCCGCGTGGGCGCTCCTCGCGGAGAAGGCCGCCGGGTGGCGGCTCGCCGGCGCGGCGACCGCGTTCGTCTCGGTGGCGACGGCGCTCACGCTCTCGTTCGTCTACCCCGACCTGAGTCCGAACTCCCGCAAGGCCGAGTCCACGATCCAGGTCCAGACGTGTCCCGAGGTGCTCGGGGTCGTGGACGAGATTCTGCGGTCCGGCCGCGCCGGCGAGGTGCCGGCCGCGATCGTCTCGGGCGAGGCCGGCTGGCCGCTGAGCTGGTACGTCCGGCCGGCGCCCGTGAACTGGCAGCCGCCGACGGGCGAAATGCACCCGCCGATCGTCGTCTGCGACGACGCCGACGCCGACAAGCAGGCGCAGGCCCTCGGCCCGGGCTACGCGCGCGACCATGTGCCGTTCCGTGCCTGGTGGATCCCCGACACCGCGATCTCGCCGCTGCGCCCGAATCCGGGCCAGCTCCTGCGCTACCTCTTCACGCGCGACGCGTGGGATCGCCAGGACGGCAACAACCCGATCGGCGCCGTCTGGGTCACCGTGTTCCGCCGGCAATACCCGGCCGGTTCTCCTCCGCCCGCACCGCCTCCGTCGCCGCCGCAGGATTCCCCGGCCGCCGAGCCGAAGGCTCCGTCATGACGGCGAGTGCGCCCGAGATCTCCGTCGCCCTGCCCGTCTTCAACGAGGCCGACAACCTCGACGAGCTGAAGGACCGCCTCGTGAAGGCGCTCGACGCCGCGGGCCGGACCTGGGAGATCGTCTTCGTCGACGACGGCAGCCAGGACGGCTCCTTCGAGAAGATGGCCGCGTTCGCGCGCGTGGACCGCCGCATTCGCGCCCTCCGCTTCTCGCGCAACTTCGGCCACCAGATGGCGCTCACGGCGGGCGTCGACGCGGCGCGCGGGCGCGTCGTCGCCGTGATGGACGCCGACCTGCAGGATCCGCCCGAGCTCCTCGTCGACATGCTGAAAAAGATCGACGAGGGCTACGAGGTCGTCTACGCGCAGCGCACGAAGCGCGAGGGCGAGAGCGCCTTCAAACTCTGGACGGCGCACGTCTTCTACCGGCTCCTCAAGCGCTGGACGAACGTGGACATCCCCGTCGACGTCGGCGACTTCCGGCTCATGGGGCCGAAGGCCGTCGCCGCGTTCCGGAGGCTGCGCGAGCGGCACCGCTTCATCCGCGGGATGACGGCCTGGGTCGGCTTCCGGCAGATCGGCGTCCCGTACGTGCGGCCGCCCCGGACGCGCGGCGAGACGAAGTTCCCGCTGCGCAAGATGCTGCGCTTCGCGCTCGACGGCCTCACGTCCTTCAGCCACGTGCCGCTCCAGCTCGCGACGTGGCTCGGCTTTCTCGTCTCGGGCTTCGCGTTCCTCTACATCCTCGTCGTCGTTCTTCTCAAGGTGCTCGGGATCAACGAGCGCGGCTGGACGACGCTCATGGGATGGATCCTTCTCCTCGGCGGCGTCCAGCTCCTCATGATCGGCGTCCTCGGCGAATACCTCGGCCGGATTTACGACGAGGTGAAGGGCCGGCCGCTTTACCTCGTGGCGGAAGAGGTGGGGGGGGAAGCCGACGCTCGGCCCGCGGATGGGGCCTCCGGCTCTCTTTCCCCGGTCGTATGACCCTCTCCCCGGGTTCGCGGCTTGGCCCGTACGAGGTGCTGAGCCCGCTCGGGGCGGGCGGCATGGGGGAGGTTTACCGGGCCAGGGACACGCGGCTTCAACGCGACGTCGCGATCAAGGTCCTGCCGGCCGGGCTGTCTTCTGACGCGGCTCGCTTGAAGCGCTTCGAGATGGAGGCGCGTCTGGCCTCCGCCTTGAACCATCCCAATATCGTGACGATCCACGAGGTCGGGCAGAGCGATTCCACCTCTTTCATCGTCATGGAGCTCCTGGATGGAAAGGCGTTGCGGGAGCTGCTCTATGCCGGTCCTCTTCCGCTGCGCAAGCTGCTTTCGATTGCCGCTCAGCTCGCTGACGGCCTCGCCAAGGCCCACGCCGCCGGCATCGTTCACCGGGACCTGAAGCCCGAGAACGTCATGGTCACGAGCGACGGCTTCGTCAAGATTCTCGATTTCGGCGTCGCGAAGTTGATGCATCCCGATTCGGACCGCGGGCGGACGGAGCAGGCCCCGACGATGGCCGGCGCGACCGAACCCGGCGTCGTCATGGGGACCGCGGGCTACATGTCGCCCGAGCAGGCGGCCGGGCAGGGCGTGGACTTCCGGTCCGACCAGTTTTCCTTCGGCTCGATCCTCTACGAGATGGTGACGGGGAAACGGGCCTTTGACCGGGCGACCCGGCCGGAAGTCCTCGCGGCGATCATTCGGACGGAGCCGGACCCCGTTGCTCCACTGAATTCCAAAGTCCCTTCCCAATTGCGCTGGATCGTCGAGCGGTGCCTCGCCAAGGAGCCGCGAGACCGTTACGGGGCGACGGAAGACCTCGCACGAGACCTCGCGACCCTGCGGGAGCACGTCTCGGACCTCACGGGCGAGGCCCGGGCCTCGCTCGAGGTTCCGCGGCGCCGGGCGAGCTGGGGAGGCCTCGGTCTGGCGGCTGCGCTGCTCGCAGCGCTGGCCGGAGTCTATTTGCTCGGCCGGCGCGTCGAGAGGTCGCGCACCTCCCCGCCGCGCTTCCGGCAGCTCACGTTTCGCGGCGCCGGCATCTCGACGGCGCGATTTGCGCCGGACGGCCAAACGGTGGTGTATGCCGCGCAGTGGGAGGGCAAGCCCC
>JBDTTJ010000002.1:0-44571 GCA_039930645.1 Acidobacteriota bacterium | reverse complement strand
GCTCCTCGCGAACTGGCCGTTCAAGGGCGAGGCGGCGCCGCCCGTTCCGAAGCCGTCGCACGCGCTCGCGCCCGGGACCTTCCTCGTCGACAAGGACGTGAACCAGGGCCGCGTCTCGATCCTCCTTCCCGGGCTCATGCGGACGGACCCGGACTTCATTCCCGCCTCCGTCATGAACGACATCCTCGGGGGCGGCGGGTTCACGAGCCGCATCACGAACCGCGTCCGCTCCGACGAGGGCCTCGCGTACTCGGCCGGCTCCGCCCTCGTGGGCGGCGTCTGGTACCCCGGGCGCTTCGGCGCCGCCTTCCAGTCGAAGGTGCGGACGTCCGCGTACGCGTCCGAGATCGTCCTCCAGGAGATGAAGAAGCTGCGCGACGGCGAGGTCTCGGACGAGGAGCTCGAGACCGCGAGGCGCGCCTTCGTGGACACGCTCCCCCGCCGCTTCGCGACACCCGTGCAGGTCGTCGACGGGCTCGCGGACGAGGAGTTCACCGGCCGCTACGCGTCCGACCCGGGCTGGTGGGCCACGTACCAGGCGAAGGTCGAGAAGGTGACGAAGGCGGACGTCTCGCGCGCCGCCAAGCGCCTCCTGAAGCCCGAGGCCGCGACGATTCTCGTCGTCGGCCGCAAGTCCGAGCTCCTGAACCCCGACCCGAAGCATCCCGTGCAGTTCCAGAATCTCACCGGCGGCAAGCTCGTCCAGCTTCCCCTGCGCGACCCGCTCACGATGCAGGAGAAGAAGTGATCCTTCTCGCCGCCGTTCTGGCCGCCCAGGCCCTCACGCTCGAGAAGGTCTCCGAGATGCGCATGCCGATCGCGTACACGTGGCGCGACGCGACGCGCGTCGTGTGGGTCGAGGGCGGCGGACCCGGCGGATCCGATGCGCCCGCCGCGCTCTGGCAGGCCGACGCGGCCACGGGGAAGAAGGCGAAGCTCTTCGACGCGCCCGCCGTGACGGCCCGTGACGGCAAGGAGAAGAAGCTCTCCCTGCGCGGCGCGGCGTGGACGCCGAAGGGCGACGCGTTCGCGGTCACTTCCGACAACGACCTCTGGCTCGTGACGGCAGCCGGCGAGGCGAAGCGCCTGACGAACGACGCGGACGACGAGACGCTGCCCGCGTGGTCGCCGGACGGAACGCGCCTCGCGTATGTCAAGAAGCACGACGTCTTCGTTCTCGAGGCGGCGACGGGCAAGGAGACGCGCCTGACGAAGAGCGGCTCGGACGGCGTCCTCAACGGGTCGCTCGACTGGGTGTATGGCGAGGAGCTCGCCAACCGCCGCGGCGGCCGCTCGCACTTCTGGTCACCCGACTCGACAGCGATCGCGTACCTCGCGCTCGACCAGACGCGCGTCCCGACGTACCCGATCGTCGACTACTCGCCCCTGAACGCAAAGCTCGATTCGCAGCGCTATCCGAAGGCGGGCGATCCGAACTCCGCCCCGTCCGTCCACGTCACGGACCTCGCCGGGAACGAGACGGCCTCCTTCGCGCCGACGCCGGACGACGTCTACGTCGCGCCGGAGATGGCGTGGACGCAGGACGGGAAGGACATCTGCTTCCTCCTTCTCGACCGGCCGCAAACTCACCTCGGCGCCTGGCTCCTGCCACGCGCGGGCGGCACGCCGACGAAGCTCCTCGAAGAGAGCGACGCCGCGTGGATCAACGCCATCTCGCCCCCGCACTTCCTGAAGGACGGCTCGCTCGTCTTCCTGTCGGAGAGAAGCGGCTTCCTGCACCTCTACCGCCACGCCGCCGACGGCTCCGTGAAGAACGCGATCACGAAGGGCCCGTGGATGGTGGATGCCGCGAGGCTGGACGTTCCGTGGAGGGTCGACGAGGCCGCGGGCACGGTCTGGTTCGTCGCGTCGACCGCGGATCCGCGCGAGCGCCAGGTCTTCGTCGTGAAGCTGGACGGCTCGTCCATGGTGCGCGTCACCGCCGAGACGGGCGTGCACGCGCCCGTCTTCGCACCGGGTCTTGCGTCCTTCGTGGACACGTTCTCGAGCGCCACCTCTCTGCCGAGAAGCGTCGTCCGTTCGGTCTCGGGCGCCGTCATCGCGACACTCGACGACAAGCCGCACCCGCTCGCGGACTACGACCTCGGGAGCGTCGAGCTCGGCTCGTTCACCGGCGCCGACGGGACCCTTTTCTACACGCGCCTCGTGAAGCCGTCGAGCTTCGACGCCGCGAAGAGATACCCCGTCGTCGTCAACGTGTACGGCGGCCCGCACACGCAGCTCGTCCAGAACGCATGGACGGGGGGATTCGACCGCTACCTCGCCTCGAAGGGTTTTCTCGTCTGGACGATGGACAACCGCGGCTCGTGGGGGCGCGGGCATGCGTTCGAGACGCCGCTCCTGAAGAACATGGGCGCCCGGGAGCTGAAGGACCAGCTCGAGGGCGTCGCCGAGCTCAAGAAGAGGCCGTACGTCGACGGCGCGCGGATCGGGATCACGGGCTGGTCGTACGGCGGGTACATGACGCTCTATGCCGCGACGCACGCGGGTTGGGCGTTCAAGTGCGCGGCCGCGGGCGCGCCCGTCGTGGACTGGACGCTCTACGACTCGATCTACACCGAGCGCTACATGAAAACGCCGAAGGAGAACCCCGACGGGTACAAGGCGTCGTCGCCACTCCTCGCCGCGAAGGACCTCGGGACGAAGCTCGTGATCTTCCACGGGACGTCGGACGACAACGTCCACATGCAGAACACGATGAGGTTCATCGACGAGCTCGTGAAGGCGCGCAAGGACTTCGTTTTCGTGCCGCTCCCCCGCCAGGCGCACGGCCCGCGCGGCGAGGCCCTTCTCTACCGCAACCAGCGCCTCGTGGAGTGGTTCGAGCAGAACCTCTAGGGCACGATGAAGAAGCGCCCCAGGCGGAGCGGCCGATAGAGAGAAAAGTCGCGCCGGTCCAGCGTGAAGACGCGCCGGAGCTTCTCTCTCTCCGCGACGCGAACGAGAGCGGCGTCGCCAAGGTCCATGGGCAGATCGCGATACTTCCGCATCAGCTCCCCGATCCGGGGGGCGTCGGACTCGTCGAGGGGAAGCAACTTCAGCGCACCTCCTCGAGCATCGACCAGAGCGCGCGCTGGGCCGGCCAGGAGAAACGGAGCAGGTACATCGCCTCCGCAAGGGCCGGCCAGACGGTGGCCATCGGGCCCTGCAGCGACCGGGCGGCCGCAACACACCGTCCGTGGTTGCGATCGCCGGCGTGGACGAGCGCGACGAGAGGCCCGGCGTCCGTAAGGATCACCGGGCCTTCTTTCGCCGGGGGCGCGGCGCGGCGCCGCTCCCCGCAACCTCTTTCTCGCGGGCGAGCAGCGCAGCCTGGAACCGCTCGCCCGTCTTCTCGGAGAGGTCCGGCGGTCCACCGGTCGCGACCCCTACCCAAGGAGCAATGGCGTCGAAGAGACTGCGAACACGCTTCGTCTTTCGGTGGCGCGCGGGGCCGGCGTGGGACCGGGATTGAGCGCCCGTCAGGCCGGTTTCGGCGTCACGGTGATCGGGATCGAGCCCTTCACCGCCTTCGAGACGATGCAGTACTTCTCCGCGAGGGACAGCGTCTTGTCGACGTCGGCCTTGCGCTCGTCGAGGAGCGCGGCCGGGACGTGCGCGAAGAGGTCGATCCGCGTGACGTGGAATCCGCCCGCCGGGTCTTTTTCGAGCGCGCACGTCGCGTCGAGGCGCGGCGCCGCGATCGGCAGCTTCAGCTTCTCGACGAAGATCGCCCACGTCTGGAGAAAGCACGCCGAGACCGCGGCGAGGAGCAGCTCCTCGGGGTTTGCCGTGCCCCCCTTCCCGTCGAGGGCCGGGGCGCCCGTGTGCACGGCCGCGAACGAGCCATCGGCGTTCGCGAGGCGGCCCTCTTTCGCCGAGGTGTCCCATGACGCGGAGATCGAGAACGTCGTGACGCCTTCCATGGGTGTCCTTTCGGGCCGTCAGGGCCGGAGCACGAGGAGCCGCGGCTCCGTGAACTCTTCCATCGCGTACGCGGGGCCCTCGCGCCCGACGCCCGATTCCTTGACGCCGCCGTAGGGCATGCGGTCGGCGCGCCACGTCGGGACGTCGTTGACGAGCACGGCCCCGACCTCGAGGACGTCCCACGCCTGCTGGATGCGGGAGAGGTCGTTCGTGAAGACGCCGGCCTGCAAACCGTACTTCGAGTCGTTGGCGCGCCGGAGCGCCTCCTCCCACGTTTCGTAGGACGAAAGCGTCACGACCGGCGCGAAGACTTCCTGCGCCTCGACTTTCATGTCCCGCGTCGTGCCCGCGAGGATCGTGGGAAGAACGACCGAGCCGGTCCAAGTTCCGCCCGCGAGGACGCGTGCGCCGCCCGCAACCGCCTCCTCGATCCACGCGGCCGCGCGCGCGGCCTCCTCGGGCGCGATCATCGGCCCCACGTCCGTCTTCGCGTCGAGCGGGTCCCCGACGGCGAGCGCCGCCGTCTTCGCGAGGAGCTTCGCGCGGAACGCCTCGAAGACGTCCTTGTGGACGAGCGCGCGCTGGACGGAAATGCACGACTGCCCCGCGAAGCCGAACGCGCCCGCTGCGACGCGGGACGCCGCGTCGTCGAGATCCGCGTCCGAGTGGACGACCACGGCCGCGTTGCCGCCGAGCTCGAGGCTGACGCGCTTTCGGGGCGCAATCTCGCGGAGGCGCCAGCCGACGGCCCCGGAGCCCGTGAACGAGACGACGGGAAGCCGCGGGTCGGTGGCCAGTGCTTCGGCCTCGCGACCCGAGATCGCGAGAACCGCGTACGCATCCACGGGCCAGCCGGCCTCGCGGACGATCGCCTGAAGCGCCAGGGCCGAGAGCGGCGTCTGCGACGCGGGCTTCTGGACGACGGGCGCGCCGACGGCGATCGCGGGCGCCACCTTGTGCGCCGTGAGGTTGAGCGGGAAGTTGAAGGGCGTGATCGCGAGAACGGGTCCGAGGGGCACGCGTTTGACGACACCCCAGCGCGCGACCGACGCCGCGTTCACGTCCAGCGGCAACATCTCGCCCTTCCAAGCCTCGAGCGCCGCCGCCGCCGCCGAGAACGTCGCGGCGGCGCGCTCGACCTCCGTGCGCGCGGCCTTCAGCGGTTTGCCGGCCTCGCGCGCGATCACGGCGCCCAGCTCGTCCCGCCGCGCCTCGAGGGCCGCGGCCACGCGCCGGAGGATCGCGACGCGCTCGTACGTCGGGAGCGCGCGCGTCTCCGCGAAGACGGCGACGGCCTTCGCGACGGCCGCGTCGACTTCCGCCGCCGACGGGCGTGGCACGCGCGCGATCTCCGCGCCGTCGAATGGGGCGCGAACGACGAGATCGCTCACGACTTTTCGTCCCGGAGCTCGTCCGGGTTCCAACCCTTCGGGGCTGTCCACGCCCGCGCCGAGAAGAGCGCCCCGAGGGCGCGGCCGAGAAGCGCCGACGGGCGCCGGGCCTCGAACGCGTCGACGACGCGGGAGACCTCCGAGGGCGCCGAGGCGGGGACCGCGAGGCGCGCGAGCGACACGAGGCCGGCCGGCGCCTCGGTGCGGACCTTTTCCCAGGGCTCGGCCAGCGCGGCCTCCTCCGCCGGCGTCAGCGGCGTGACGCCCATCAGCGCCAGGCGGCCCCTGACGACCGCGAGAAGGAGCGGCAGGTCGCGGAGCACCGGCACGGCCGTCTCGAAGCGGAACGTCGTGAACGGCGCCCGCCCGCCGCCGGGCGCGTTCCCGGCCAGCGTGACGGGCCCCGTCGCGTGGCCCGCGTTCGCGATCGCGCTCCACGCGGCCGCGACCGGCCAGAGCGGCAGGGACAGCGCGAGCGCCGCGACGCCCAGCGCGCGGCCGCTCCCGTGCGTCCCCGCGGCGGCCGGGAGCTGGTCGGTCAGGAGGCTCGCCTGTCCCGTCGCGGCGTCGACGACGAGGTTTCCCGAGACGACCGCGTTCTCCAGCGTGACGCCGGGCGGAATCGCGGTCTTCGGCAGGACGCTCGTGTTGACGAGGCGCGCGCCCGAAAAGACCGCCGCTTCCTCGCCGACCGTCGTCGAGCCCTCCAGCCGCGCTCCGCCGTCGGCGCGCGCGCGCTCGGAGAAAGCCGTTCGTCCGTTCGCGTGCTCGGCGTCCGCGCGGCGGTAGGCCGCGACGGAGTCGACGAGGACGGGCGCGGCCGTGAGCGGCAGGTCCGCGAAATCCCGGTCGTGCACCCACTCAGCCGCGCCCGGCTCGCGCAGGAAGTCCTTCTTCTTGAGGGCTCCCGGCAGAATGCGCCACATCCCCGCGGGGCGGCCGCCGATCGTCGCCTCCACGACCGGGCCGCGCGCGTCTTCCACCTTGTGGAGGAACTCTCCGATGGCGGCGTGGACGCCGACGTCGCCGCGCACGACGATGGTCTCGCCGTCGAGGCGGTGCTCGAGCCGGCGCAGGACGTCGCCCGTGCTCTCCCCGTCCTCGCGCCGGACGATCTCGAGGGCGATGCCCCAGCGGATGCCCTTCCCGAACCGGCGCTCGACCTCGCCCGCGCGCGGGCCTACGACGAGAAGCGCCGACCGCCTGCCGGCGGCGACGAGGGCTTCCAGCGCGCGCTCGAGAAGCGGGACGCCCGCGAGCGGCAGGAGGGCGGGCACGACGCGTGAAGCGAGCGGCCCGAATGCCGTGCCGTCGCGGTCGGCGAGAAGGACGGTCGTCATGGGGGGCCGATTATGGCCGGGAGGCGCCCGGGGCGGGAGCGGCGGCCTCCGGGACGTAAACGGCGAGGCCCGTCGTCCGCCCCGCTCGGGCGTTCACGTCGGCCGTCACGTCTCGCGCGTGCCCGGCCAGCCATGACTTCGCCTCGATGGAGGGGGCCGCGGTCCCGGTGTCCGTCTCGCGCCACGCCCAGCAGCGCACGCCGTTCCGCGCCTCGGCTTGGAGGGAGGCGGGCGTCTCGGCCCCGTCCCACGCGAGGCCCGTCCGGAAGAGCCGGAACGCGATCGCGTCGGGCTCGGGAGCGCGGAATGCGACGGCGCGCGGGGAAAGCGGCGCGACGGCCGGCGCGATCTGCGCGGCGAGTTCGCGGGCGCCCGTGCGGTGCGTCAGGAGGTCGTGCCGGATCCGGCGCGCCGCCTCGACGCCTCCGAGGACGAGAAGGGCGGCCATCGCTCCCGCCGCGACGCGCTGCGTCGTCCGCGAGGCGCGCGCGCGCGCCGAGACGACGACCGCCGTCGCCCCGAGGCCGGTGAGCGTCGCGATGGCCGGCAGGACGGGAATCGACGAGAGGCGGTAGCGCCCCGCGACCGCGACGACGACCACGAGCTCGACGAAGTAAGCGCCCCAGAGCAGGCCGTGCGCGAGCCGGCGGTCCCCGCCCGTCGCGCCCGAGGCAATTTCGTTCTCGCCGACGTCGCGCCAAAGGAAGGCGACGCCGAGGAGCGTAACCGGCAGGAACCAGAAGACCGGCCTCAGGATCGACAGGAGATCGGCGGAGAACGCCGTTGGGAGCGCCGCCGTGCGGGCCGCGGCCTCGGAGGCCCCGAAGGCGGTGGCGAGCTGGAACCCGAACGTATCGGGGCGCAGGAGAAGGACGGCGAGAAGGTGCGACCCGCCCACGGCCACGAACGCCGCCAGGAGGAACAGCAGCGAGCGCTTCGTCCGCCCGAGCGCGAAGAGGCGCGGACGCGCGGCCAGCGCGAGGAGAAGCGGGAGGAGGAAGAGGCCGACCGCGTAGCCCTTCGCGAGAAAGCCGAGGCCGAAGAAGACGCCGGAGAGCGCGCCCTCCCACGGGATGTCCTCCTCGAACGCGCGCAGGCCGAAGATGATCCCCGCAAAACCGAGCGTCACGAGCGCCGGCTCGACGGTCGCGACGCGCGAGGCCGCGACGAGAGGCGGGAACAGCGCGACGAACGCGCCCGCGAGGTGGCCCGCCGGCTGCCCCCAGCCGCGCCGCACGATCCGCTCCACGACGAAGGCCGCGAGGAGGCCGAGGATCGCCGACGGGAACCGCACGGCCCACTCCTCGGCGCCGAAGACGCGCACCATCCCGGAGAGCAGCCACGGGAAGAGGATCGGCGTGCCGGCCGGGTCCCCGAGCGGCGTCGTACCCGGCGCGAGCACCTGCGCGCCGCCCTCGAGGACATTGCGCGCGCCGACCGCCCAGCGGCCCTCGTCGGCGGCGAAGAGGTCCGGCCGCCCGAGGAGGATCAGCCTCAGCAGGGCCCCGGCCGCGAGCGCCGCCGCGAAGAGGAGGCGGCCGGACGCTGCGGGATCTTCGGACGGACGCCCGGCGGACACGAGGCGGAGTATACGGACGCCGGCGCGCGTGAACCCGCCAGCGCCCCGGTCCATACTCTTTCCCCGATGTCCGAGCCGGCCGGCCCGCCCCTCACGGTGACGCTGATCGCACGCGACGAGGAGGACCGCCTCCCCGAGGCGCTCGCCGCCGTGGCGTTCGCCGAGGAGATCGTCGTCGTCGTCGACTCAGCGACGACGGACAAGACCGCCGAGATCGCGGAGGCGGCCGGCGCGCACGTCCTCGTCCGCGCGTTCGACGGCTTCGGGACGCAGAAGAACGCGGCCGCCGCGCTCGCGACGCACCGCTGGGTCCTCTCGATCGACGCCGACGAGGTCGTCTCGCCCGCCCTCGCCCTCGAGATCCGCTCGCGCCTTGCGGCCACGGTCTTGGAGACGAGCCCGCCGGCCGCGTTCCGGATCCCGATTCGGCTCGAGTTTCTCGGGCGCGAGCTCCACTTCGGGCGCGATACGGTCGTGAGACCGGCGCGCCTCTACGACCGCACGCGCGCGCGCTTTTCCGAGGACCCGGTCCACGAGAAGGTCGTCGCGCAGGGCCCCGTCGAGGCCCTCGACGAGTCCATCCTCCACCGCTCGTACCGCGACCTCGCGCATTACCTCGAGAAGCTCGACCGCTACACGACGCTCGCGGCGGAGGCGAAGTGGGCGGCCCGCAAGGGCGGCATGCCCTTCCTTCCCGTGCGCGTCGTCTGGGAGTTTTTCGACCGCGCGATTCTGCGGCTCGGCGTCCTCGACGGTACGGCGGGCCTCACGTTCGCCGCACTCTCGTCCGCGAACACGCTGGTCAAGTACCTCAAGCTCCGCGAGCTCGAGAAAGCGATCGCGCGCGGCGAGCGCCTGCCCCCCGCGAACGCCCGCGCCGAGGACACGGCCGTCCTGCGCATCCGGGCGCTCATGCGGTTCCGCTGATGGCCGGCGCTCTGGCCGCCCTGCTCGCCGCCGGGATCGGCCTGTCGCTGCGCTTCAACTGGTGGCGCCCGAAACGCCCCGGCACGCCCATCCTCATGTACCACGAGGTCGGACCGCACCGGGGGGACTCGAAGCTCAACCACTGGCGCGTCCTCCCGGAAGACTTCGCGCGCCAGCTCGCCCATCTCGCGCGGCGCGGATATCGCGGCGTCGCGCTGTGCGACCTCCTCGACCGACCCTCGGCGGACGGAAAGCGCGCGGTCCTCACGTTCGACGACGGCTACGCGGGCGTCCTCTCGCGCGCCCTCCCGCTCCTCGGGGCCCACGGCTTCTCGGCCACGGTCTTCGTCGTCTCGGGAAAGCTCGGCGCCGTCAACGACTGGGACGGCGAGACGCCCGGCGACGCGCTCCTCTCGGCCGACGACGTGCGCGCGCTCCACGCGGCCGGAATCGAGATCGGCTCTCACGGCGCCGCGCACCGGGCCCTGCCGCAGCTCTCCGACTCCGACCTCGCGGCCGAGGTCGCCGGGAGCAAGGCGGCGCTCGAGGCCGTGATCGGCGCGCCCGTCGTCTCCTTCTGTTACCCGTATGGCGCATTCGACGACCGCTGCGTCGAGGCCGTTCGCGCGGCCGGCTACCGCGCAGCCACGGTCATCCGCGGCGGCATCCCGCCGGATCTCTCCGACCCCTTCCGCCTGAAGCGCGTCGCCGTCCGCGGCACGAACACGCTGCTGGACTTCTCGCTCGCGCTCACGCGCGGACGCTCTCGGCTCTAGGCGTCAGGCTGTCTCCCCCCACGCGATCGCGCGCTGGCGAAGCGCGTCGCGCGAGGCCGTGTCGGGGAGGTCCAGCAGGACGGGCACGATCGGGAGGTCGCCCGGGTCCCAGTCGACGAGCGCCGCCGCGGCCGGCGCGACGCGCTCGGCGAGCGGCCACGTGCGCGCCGACTTGCGCGCGACGCGTCCCGCGCCCACGGCGTCTTCGATCGCCTCGTCCTCGCCGAAGAGCTCCGAGACGGCGGCGCCGCTCCTCCGCCGCGCGAGCGCGATCGCGTACTCCGTCCAGTTCGGAAGGTCGGCGCCGAGACGCTCCTCCTCGTAGAGGCGCAGCACTTCCATGAAACGGTCCCCGGCGCGCGCGACCTGGCGGCGGGCGTCGACGTTCTCGGGGCCCGCGGGCGCCTCCAGCGCGGCCGCCGCGGCACGGTGCCTCTCGACGAGATCCTTGAACCGCGTCCAGCTCATCTTCACGTGGAAGCCGGGGCGGCGCGGCCCGTCCGGCGACTCGGCGCCGAGCGACCGAAGCTCGGCCTCGCGCGCCGCGACGCCCGGCGCCCAGCGCGCCGCGGAAATCAGGACAGCCTCGCCGCACGCGAGGTCCGCGCTCTGCACGAAACGCAGCGCTTCCCGTGCGCGCGCTCCGGTGGCCGAGCGGTCCACGAGGCGCTCGGCCGCGAGCAGGTGAGCGCCTGTCCGCGCGAGGAGGCGCAGGCCTTCGAAGCGGTCGGGCCCGCCGCGGAAAACGTCCGCGAACGGCGGCACGAGGTCCTCGGGGCCGTCCACGACGCGGCGCGCGGCGAGAAGCTCCATGTTCCCGAGCGTCGGCGGGAGGAGCGTGAGGGCGCGCCGCGCGACGGCGTCGACGGAGACCTGGATCTTCCGGGCGCGCGCGGCGTCGCCGGCAGCCTTCGCGAGGCGGCGGGAGATCGCGGGCACCTCGCGCACCGGCGCGTCGAGGACGGCGAGGATTTCGAACGGGTCGGCCGGATGGCCGCTCCCGTCGCGCCCGACCAGCGTCGCTCCCTCGCCGCGGCCCAGCGCCCCGCCGAGCGCGGCTCCGGCCCACGCGTCTCCGGCGGCGTCCTTCAGGGCGGAGACAAGCGCCCTCAGGCTCGCGGCCGCGCGCGCTTCGGCGCCGGCGTCGCGGGCACGCGTGAAGGGGCGGGCGGCTTCCAGCGTCTCGCTCGTCACGAGCACCGGCAGGATAACGGGTTCGAGGCGACAATGGGGGCGTGACCGCTCCCAACGTCCTCCGCGCGACCCTCGAATACGACGGCGGGCGCTACCGCGGCTGGCAGTCGCAGGTGAACGCCCGCACGGTGCAGGGGGAGCTCTTCGCCGCCTGCCGCGACGTCCTCGGCAAGGACGTCAAGGTGAACGGCGCGGGCCGCACGGACGCCGGCGTCCACGCGTTCGCGCAGGTCGCCTCGCTCCACGGAGCCTTCCGGGTTCCCGCCGCCGATCTTGGCCGCACGCGGCAGGCTCTCAACGACCGCCTCCCGCCGGACATCCACCTCCTGAACCTCCAGCCCGCCGGGCGCACGTTCCACGCGCGCCACGACGCCGGAGAGCGCATCTACCGCTATCGCATCTCGCGGCGGCGCACCGCGTTCGGCAAGCGCTACGTCTGGTGGATCAAGGACCGGCTCGATGCGAAGGCGATGCAGGCCGCCGCCGACCTCTTCCCCGGCCGCCACGACTTCGGGAGCTTCTGCGAGAACGCCGAGGGGCACGACTCGACGCTCGTCGAGGTCGCGTTCGCCCGCCTCGAGACGCCTCCCGAGGCGCCGGACCTCCTGATCTTCCGGATCGGCGCGTCGCACTTCCTCTGGAAGATGGTGCGCCGCCTGACGGGAACGCTCGTGGAGGTCGGCACGGGACGGCTCGGCGTCAAGGACGTGAAGGAAATGCTGACCACGCGAACGGCGAAGAGCGCCGCGTGGACGTCGCCGCCGTCCGGTCTCTTCCTCGAGTCCGTCACGTACCCGGGGGATCCCCCGCCGCCGCCCATCGACCCCTTCCGCCCCGGCTTCTGAGGCAGAATCCGCGGGTGAGACCTGCCTCGTTCCTCCTCGCCCCCGTCTTCGCCGCCGCGCTCGCTGCCCCGCTGCGGCTGGCCGGCGCCGAGACCGCGAAGCCCGCCGGTGTCCACGTTCCCTTCGTCGAAGGCAAACCGTTCGCCGAGGTCCTGAAGCGCGCGAAGGCCGAAGGCAAGCCCGTCATGCTCGACGTCGTCGCCGCGTGGTGCGGCCCGTGCAAGATCATGGACAAGACGACGTTCGCGGACGCGAGCGTCGTCGCGTGGTCGAAGAAGTCCGTCGTCCCCGCCCGCGTCGACGCCGAGAAGGGCGAGGGCCGGAAAGTCTCCGCCCGCTACCAGGCCTTCTCCTTCCCCACCATCGTGTTCCTCGACGGCGACGGAAACGAGATCGACCGGCTCGTCGGCGCCTACCAGGCCGGGGACTTCCAGCGCGGCGGCGAGGCCGTCCTCGGCGGGAAGACGCCGCTCCTCGAGGGCCTCGCGAAGCTCAAGGCGAAGTGGGATCACGAGGAAGGGATCCGCCTCGGCGGCGCCCTCGCGCTCAGGCGCGACCGCGCGCGGCTGCGCCCGATCGCGCTCCGGGTCGTCTCGGAGGAGGGCGAGCTCTCGCGCCCGGAGGTCTTCCAGCTCTTCGCGCAGCTCGTCGCCATCGAGACGCTCGACGACGACTTCTCGCCCGAGACCGGCGACCTCATCGCGACGTTCCTCCCGCGCCTCGGCGCCGACCCGCGCCGCGGCTTCTTCGCGGCCGCGTACATCACGGCGCTCGGCAAGCGCGGCGACGTCGCGACGGCCCGCTCCGTCGCCGGCGAGACGCTCGCCGCCGTCGGCGAGGGCGGGCCCTACAACGCCGACGTCCTCGCTGCTCTCGGCGGCGCCGAGAAGAAGGCCGGCCGTTCGGCCGAGGCCCTCGCGGCTTTCCAGCGCGCGGCCGACGCCGCCGCGAAGAGCGGGGCCGCGCCGGGCGTTCGCGTCGAGCGCCAGCTCGACCTCGTGGAGGCGAACACCGCGGCGGGCCGCCCCGCCGAGGCGAAGAAGGCCTGGGCCTCCGCGCTCGAGCTCGCCGCCGGGGCGATGGACGCGGGCCTTTCGACGCGCGCCTCGCGCGCCGCGCTCGCGCTGAAGGACTCCGGAGAGGCCGTCAAGCAGGCCCGGCGCGCCGTCGAGCTCACGCAGGGCGAGGACGCCCCCGCGCAGGCCGCGCTCGCGCAGGCGCTCCGCGCTTCGGGCGACGCCGCCGGCTCCTCCTCCGCGTGGAAGCGCGCCGCCGAGCTCGACCCGCAGAACGCCGAGTACCGCGCCGGCGCGGAGACCGGCGCGAAGAAGAAGCCCGCGAAGGCTTCCTGAACCTTCGCCTCCCTGGCATGCGTTCGCTCGCGGAGATCCTCCTCTCGCCCGTGGGCCTCGCGCCCGTCACCGCGTCGACGGAGGCGTTCCGCATGGCCGTTGCCGCCGCCGCGGGCGACGCCGGCAGCATGGAGACGCTCGTCCACGACGGCGACCCGGAGGAGCCCGCCCGCCTCGTGACGCTCTTCGCCTCGCCCGGGCGGCCCGAGACGCGCCCGACGCTCCTCTTCCTGCACGGCAAGGGCGGCGGCGGAGCCGAGTGGACGAAGGACGCCGTGCGGTCGCTCCGGCTCGGGTTCAACGTCCTCGTTCCCGAGCTGCGCGGCCACCCGCCGTCGACCGGGGCGCGGATCACGTGCGGCATCCGCGAGACGAACGACCTCCTGCTCCTCCTCGACCTCGCCCGCGCGCGATTCGGCGTCGAGGCCGCGCGCCTCGGGATCGACGGCTGCTCGATGGGGTCCCTCCTCGCGCTCCAGCTCGCGGCGGCGCGGACGCCCGCCGCCCTGTGGCTGCAGTCCCCGTTCGGCGACCTGCGCGCCATGGCCGTCCACTACCTGCACCGCGCGACCGGCCTGCCGCGCGTCCTTCTCGAGGGGCCCGTGCGCCTCCTCGTCCGCCGGATCGAGAAGACGGAGAAGCTCGACCTCTCGCGGGCCGACCCCGTCGCGGCGGCCCGGCGCGTGACGTGCCCGACGACGATCGTCCACGGCGAGACGGACGAGCTCGTGCCGATCCGCTTCTCGCCGCGCCTCTACGAGGCGCTCGCCGGGCCGAAGACGTTCTGGCGCGTCCCCGCGTGCGGGCACTGCCACCACGCGGACGAGCCGCAGGCCGTCGCGCCGGTCGAGTACGAGCGCCGTTGGACGGAGTTCTTCCTCAGGAACGTTCCTTAGGGCGTCAGGTGTCGCCCTTCGGGAGCTGCCCGAAGCCCGCGGCGAAGACGCCGGCCGAGGCGAGTATCCGCACGAGGAGCGTGAGCGACGACACCCCGTGAAGCCGGCCCCACGCCTTGCGCAGGGGATCTTCCTTCGAGACGAGGTCGATCGGGCCCATGCGGGCGCGCCGCTCCATCATCTCGGGCGTCACGACGAAGAGCGACGCCGCGGCCGCGACCGCCGCGATCGCGAGGAAGCGGAGGGCATAGCCCCTGGCACGCGCGCTCCAGGGCCGCGCGCGGTTCCACAGGACGAGGACGAACCCGAGCAGAAGCGCGAAGCCCAGGGTCGCAGCGTCGAGAACGTCGAGGAGAACCTTGTTCACGGCGCCCGCCGCGTGGCGGCTCGGCGACGTCTCGAGGACGACCCGGGCGCCGAACGCGCCGAAGAACACGAGCGTCCCGCACCAGAGGGCGGCCAGGAAGAGAAAGCCGCCGGCGAGGACTCGCATCCGTTTCGTCACGCCCTCAACCCTCCGCCACCCACTCCGGCTCGACGAGCTTCGGGAGAATGCCGGCTTCGACCCCCCTTCTCAGGAAGAGGCGAACGGCTTGCCGGCCCTTCGGCCCGTAGGAGCGGGTCCAGTCGTTCACGTACATCCCGACGAAGCGGTCGGCCTTCTCGCGGGGGAGGCCGCGCGCGAAGCGCATCGCGTCCGTGAGGGCATCCTCGCGGTGCGCGAGGGCGTACTCGATCGAGCGGCCGAGGGCGCGCGACACCCGCGCGATGAGCTCGGGCCCCAGGTCGCGGCGGACGGCGTTGCCGCCGAGGGGTAGCGGGAGCCCCGTCTCCTCCTTCCAGACGACGCCGAAGTCCGCCACGAGGTGAAACCCCTCGTCCTTCCAGGTGAGCTGGCCCTCGTGGATCACGACGCCCGCGTCCACGGTGCCGGCGTTCACGGCGTCGCCGACCTCGTCGAAGGCCATGACGACGGGCGTCGCATCCTTCGCGTAGAGCGAGAGGCACATCGCGGCGGACGTGAGCTTTCCCGGAACCGCCACGCGCTTTCCGGCCAGGTCGGCGAGCGTGCGCGGCCCGCCCTCGCGGCGCGCCACGACGCAGGGGCCGTAACCGTCGCCGAACGACGCGCCGTGCGGGAGGAGCACGTAGCGGTCCGCGAGGTAGGCGTACGCGTGGAACGACACGGCCGTGATCGCGAGCTCGCCCGAGAGCGCGCGCCGGTTGAGCGTCTCGATGTCGGCGAGCGTGTGCGTGTAGGTGACGCCCTCCGTGTCCACGGCGTTCGCGCGCAGTCCGTAGAACATGAACGCGTCGTCGGAGTCGGGCGAGTGAGCGAGAACGAGTGCGTCCGTCATGTGAGATCTCCGATTCTCTCCGCGCGCGATCCTAGCCCGGATGCGCGCGAGACCCCCCGCGAGGTGGCGAACGAGCGGGTGAAAAAACTTCGCCCGTCAAGAAAAAAATTCTTGATTCGTGCCGTCGAGGCTCTATACAATTCACTCAGCAGAAAAAAAGAGACGGCACCGTGATCGATTCACGATGCCGTCTCACGGGAACCAGATCTTTTGAAATCGATCGACTCTCTCAAGTGACTCAGGGCAGTCGACAGAATCCGGAAGCGCTAGTCCCCGTCCTTCGAGGGGCGGACAACCTAGCATGCAGCTTCCGGCACTGTCAACGAAACCTGCCAGTAAGGAGGTGACAGAAACCATGCCGGCCAAGAAGAAAGCTGCTAAGAAGAGCACCAAGAAGGCGAAGAAGGGTAAGAAGTAACTTAGTTACTTCAAACCATTCCAATTCAAGGTATTTCCGGGATTCGGGGGCTACACCAGCCCCCTTATTTTTTTGTCCGGGCGCCATCCTGGCGTTCCCCGGACCCTGAGATTTCCACAGCGTATTCCTCGGGTTTTGCACGGCGGTATGTGAAGTCTCATATACTCACGGCATGTCGCTCTCGCACGTCCTGCTCGGCCTTCTCTCGACCGCTCCGGCCAGCGGATGGGATCTCAAGCGGAGGCTCTCCGAGGATCCCGCGCGTGGATGGGACGCGGATCTCTCCCAGATCTACCCGGCTTTGCGCCGTCTCCTGCGCGGCGGATTCGTCTCCCTCAAGCGGCGGCGCTCGCCGCAGGGACCTCCGCGGCGGGAGTACCGCGTGACGCCGTCCGGCCGCCGTGAGCTGAAGGACTGGCTCGCCGAGCCCTACGCGCTCCCCCGCCCGCACGACGCGACTCTCGCGAGGCTCGCCCTCCTCGAGCGCGGCCTTCCGCCCGACCGCATGCGGCGCCTGCAGGAATATCGCGGCCTCCTCGCCGACGAGCTCCAGCGCGCTGCGACCGGCACGACCGCCGCGCGGCGCCGACGACGCGTCCTGCTCGAGACGGAGCTCGCGTGGGCCGACGCGGAGTCGGCCGCGCTCCTCGCGGGCCGCTCGCTCGGCCCCGCCGCGAAGGAGCGCCCGTGACCGCCCGCGAGGCCCTCCGCGTCCTCGAGGCGGCGCGGACCGAGCGAGGCCCCTCGGCAGCCGCCCGGCGGCTCGCGGCGCTGGACGTCGTCGCGCGCGCCCGGCTCGGCACCGCGAGAGACGTCGAGCGGCTGCACGAGACGCTGTGCTTCCTGCGCGCTTATCCGGACGACGCGGCCGTGCTCGCGCGCACCGAGGTTCTCCTCGCGCGCTTCGCCCGGCGGCCCGACCTGAAGCGTCACCGCACCGCGCTGGAGGACAGCGGCATCGCGGGCACGAAGACACGCTTCCCCTTCTTTGCCGGCACCGCGCGCTGGCTCGCCGCGCGCTGGGGCAAACATCTCCGCGTGGACTGGCGGCGGTTCGAAAAGGGCGCCGCTCTCGAGCGCCTCCTCCCCCTCGTCACGCTCTGGGCCGAGACGCCTGCCCTCGACGAGCTCGATCTCGGGATACGCGCCTGGGTGAAGCGCCTCAAGGGCTCGAAGGAGACCGACGCCGCGTTTCTCGTCCGGAGGTTCGCGACGCTCGGCAAGGGGACGTTCGAGAAGGAGTGGTCCTGGGAGGGACTCGAGCTGCCGCTCGTCCTCGAGCCCGGCCCCGGCACTCCGGCCCGCACCAACGCATGCATCCGGACGGCGCCCGTCGTCTTCCAGACCACGCCCCTCGACCGCGGACGCCCCGACGTCCGCCGCGAGATCGCCCGGCCGCCGCTCTCCGTCGAGGCCGTCCCCCGCCGGGATGCCGAGCGCTATCTCGACCTCGCGAAGGAAGCGATGGTCGCGCGGGCGCGGGACCTCGACGCGTTCCAGTGGGGCGACCCGGAGGACGTCCGCCTCGTGACGTACCCGGATGGACTCGCCTTCGCCGCGATAGGCGTCGTTCCCGAGCGCCGGCTGCTCCTCGAGTCGGTCTACGGGTTCCTGACGCTGAAAAACGGCGCCCCGATCGGTTACGTCCTCACGAGCGCTCTCTTCGGCTCCTCCGAGATCGCCTACAACGTCTTCGAGTCGTTCCGCGGCGGCGAGTCGGGCCTCGTCTACGGCAAGGTTCTCTCGATGTCGCGCGCCCTCTTCGGCTCGGACGTCTTCACGATCTTTCCGTACCAGCTCGGCGGCTACGGCAACCCCGAGGCGCTTCAATCGGGCGCGTGGTGGTTCTACCGCAAGCTCGGTTTTGCGCCCCGGGCTCCCCGCGCCGTGGCGCTCATGCACGAGGAAGAGCGGCGGATGGCCGCGGACCCGAAGCACCGCACCTCCCTCCCGGACCTCAAGATCCTCGCCTCGGAGAACCTCTACTGGTTCGGCGGACGGGAGCGCAGCGACGCGATCGGCCTCGTCGAGCTGCCGAACGTCGGACTCCGCGTCGTCGACATGGTGGCCGCGCGTTTCGGGTCGGATCGCGAGAGGGCGGAGGCGGTCCTGACCGCGGAGGCGGCGCGCCTGCTCGGCGCGCGGATGGGCGGCTGGACGGGTGCCGAGCGCCTCGCCTTCCGGCGCTGGGCGCCGCTCGTCTCGGTCCTGCCGGGCGTAAGGGCCTGGTCGGCGGCGGAGAGGCGCGCTCTCGCGGCCGTCATCCGGGCCAAGGGCGGACGGCGCGAGTCCGACTTCGTCCGCCTCTTCGACGCGCACGGCAAGCTCCGCAGGGCGGTCGCGGCGCTGGCGAAAGATCCCGGCTAGGCCGGCGACAGGTTCGCGAACTTCGCGACGAACTTCTTGCGGCCGGCCCGGTCGAAGTAGACGACCAGCTTCTCCGCGTCGCCGGAGCCTTCCACCGTAAGGACCACCCCGACTCCGTACTCGGGATGCAGCACCTTCGACCCGCGCCGGAAGCCTGAGGCGGTCGGCGGCGGCGGCGTCCGCTTCATCACCCCCCTGACGGGGGTGATGTTCCGCATCGGGGGACGGCCGAAGAGGGATTTCTTCGAAGGTGAAGAGGGGGAGGGTTCCTGGGATTCGTTCTCGTAGTCGGGGAACAGAGAGCCGCCCGAGGCGAACCTCGCCTCGCCGCGCGACCAGCTTCTTCCACCTTCTAGGAAATCCCCTCTTCTCCCTCCCCCTAAAAGCTCCCCGGTTCTTCCTCCGAACCCAGAAGTCATGTCCTCGTAGGCGACGACCTCGCCCGGGATCGCGTCGAGGAACGGCGACCGGTCGCGGCTCATCCACTCTCCGCGCACCATCCGGCGCCGGACCCACGAGATCGTGAGGCGCTCCTTGGCGCGCGTCATCCCGACGTACGCGAGGCGGCGCTCTTCCTCGAACGCGTCGTCGTCGTCGCGCGATGAGGCGTGCGGCAGCGAGCCGTCCTCGGCGCCCGCCAGGAAGACGTCGTCGAACTCCAGGCCCTTGGCGGCGTGCAGCGTGATGAGGAGGATGCCCTTCTTCTCGTCGGCCTCGTCGGCGTCCGCGCGCAGCGTCACCGCGTCGAGGAAGCCCGCGATCGTCGGGTCGTCGCCCTCGGCGCCGTAGGACGCGGCACGCTCGTGTTCGCGCGCCGCCGCGAGCAGCTCGTCGAGGTTCTCGCGGCGGGCCTCGTCCTGCGGGTCGAGGGTGTTCTCGTAGAGCTTCGCGAGGCCCGTTTCCTCCAGCGCGAACGCCATGACCGCCGCCGCGCCGTTCGGCGAGGCCGCGCCGGCGTTCTCCGTCGAACCGAAGTCCGCGAGGCGCTTCACGAGGTCCCGGAACTCGGTCAGGGCCTTCCGCGCCCGCTCCGTCATTCCGGAGGGCAGTTCGTCGAGGGCCGCGAGGAGAGAAAGGTCCTTCTCCACCGCATGGGCCTCGAGCGCCTCCAGCGTCGCGGCGCCCACGCCCCGCGCGGGGACGTTGACGACCCGCCGGAACGACACGCCATCCGCCGGGTTCCGCGCGAGGCGCAGGTAGGCGAGGAGGTCCTTGATCTCGGCCCGCTCGTAGAACTTCGTCCCGCCGACGAGGATGTACGGCAGGTTCCCGCGCAGGAGCTCGTCTTCGAAGGGCCGGGACTGCGCGTTCGTGCGAAAGAGGACCGCCACTTCGCCCTGCGGCCGGGCGCGCCGCGCCGCGGCAACGCGCTGGATGATCTCGCGGGCCTCGTCGCGCTCCTCGTCGAACGCGACGAGCCGCACCTTTTCCCCGCCCGTCTTCGTGGCCTTGAGCGTCTTGCCGAGGCGGCGCCTGTTCTCGGCGACGACCGCGCCCGCGGCCTTCAGGATCGGCGCCGTCGAGCGGTAGTTGCGCTCGAGGCGGACCGTCTTCGCGGTCGGAAAGTCGCGCGTGAACTCCAGGATGTTCGACACGTCCGCCCCGCGCCAGCGGTAGATGGACTGGTCCTCGTCGCCCACGACGAAGAGGTTGCCGGCCTCGCCCGTCACGAGCTTCACGAGCTTCGCCTGCACGCGGTTCGTGTCCTGGTACTCGTCGACGAGCAGGTGGCGGATGCTGCGGCGGAGGAGATCGCGCACCTTCTCGTTCGTGCCCACGAGCTTGGCCGAGAGGACGAGGAGGTCGTCGAAGTCGAGGGCCTGTGACGCCCGGAGCGTTTTCTCGTAGCGGCGCGCCACGTCCGCGAGGCGCGAGCCGAGGAAGTCGCCGAAGCGGCGCGGGAAGTCGTCGGGCGAGATGCCCTCGTTCTTGGCCGTGGAGATCTTCGACTGGATCTGGCGCGGGGTCGCGGACTTCTCGGGGATCGCGACCTCCTTCATGACGCGCTTGACGACCGCGAGCTGGTCGTCCGAGTCGAAGACGACGAACCCCCGAGGGAGGCCCGCCTCGTCCGCGAAGCGGCGTAGGAGGCGCACGCCCCAGGAGTGGAACGTCCCGACGTACGAGCGGGGGCGCTCGGTGCCGAGGAGGTTCGCGACGCGTTCCTTCATCTCGCCGGCGGCCTTGTTCGTGAACGTGACGGCGACGATCGCCTCCTGCGGGACGCCGTGCGCGACGAGCCACGCGAGCCGGCGCGTCAGGACGCGCGTCTTCCCCGAGCCGGCCCCTGCGAGGACGAGAAGCGGCCCTTCGCCGTGCGAGACGGCGGCGGCCTGTTCGGGATTGAGGCCTTCGAGGAGATCTTCCGGGCGGGCGACCAAGGGGCGCGATGGTAGCGCACGCGCGCGCGCCGCGCGCGTCTACTCCACCGTGACGGATTTCGCGAGGTTCCGCGGCTGATCCACGTCGCAGCCGCGGCGGCGGGCGACGTGGTACGCGAGGAGCTGGAGCGGGACCACGGAGACGACGGGCTGAAGCGCCGGGTGGACCTTTGGCATCACGAGGACCTCGTCGGCAAAGGTCGAGACGTCCGCGTCGCCGGGGTTCACGAGCGCGAAGAGGATCCCCTGCCGGGCCTTGACCTCCCGGAGGTTCGACGCCGTCTTTTCGTAGAGCGCGTCCATGGGCGCGATCCCGACGATCGGCATCGCCTCGTCGATGAGCGCGATCGGCCCATGCTTCATCTCGCCCGCCGGGTAGCCCTCGGCGTGGATGTACGAGATCTCCTTGAGCTTGAGCGCCCCTTCGAGCGCGATCGGGTAGTGCGCGCCGCGCCCGAGAAAGAGGGCGTGCGAGACCTTCTCGAACCGCACCGACAGCTTCTCGATCGCGGGCTCGAGCGCGAGCGTCTCGCGGAGCGCCGCCGGGAGGCGCGCGAGGGCCGTCAAAAAATCGGCGTCCACGGGCGTGGCTTCGCCGCCTCTGCCGGAGCGCACGGCCTTCACGAAGAGGGCGAAGAGGACGAGCGCCACGAGCTGCGTCGTGAACGCCTTCGTCGACGCGACGCCCACCTCCGGCCCCGCGTGCGTCGCGAGGACGCCGTCCACGAGGCGCGCGATCGCCGAGCCGGGCACGTTCACGACGCCGACCGTCCGGCCGCCGAGCGCCTTCGCCTCCCGGAGGGCCGCGACCGTGTCGGCCGTCTCGCCCGACTGCGAGATCCCGACGACGAGCGTCCGCGCGTCCACGAGCGGCGCGCGGTACCGGAACTCGGACGCGTAGTCGACGTCCGTCCTCACACGCGCGATCTCCTCGAGGA
Source organism: Acidobacteriota bacterium (assembly GCA_039930645.1). Classification (GTDB taxonomy): domain Bacteria; phylum Acidobacteriota; class Thermoanaerobaculia; order UBA5066; family UBA5066; genus Fen-183. Next base: position 22,882 of record JBDTTJ010000002.1, on the reverse strand, counting down.
GGAACTTCGCGACGAGGCCGGCGTGCCAGCTCGTACCGCAGGCGACGATCTGGACGCGGTCGATCTCGCGGAGGAGCGCCCTCGGGACGCCCATCTCCTCCTCGTTGAAGAGGCCCGTCTCGAGGGAGAGCTTGTTGCCGATCGTCTCGATGACGACCGTCGGCTGCTCGGCGATCTCCTTCGCCATGAAGTGCGGGTAGCCGCCCTTCTCGGCCGAGACCGCGTCCCACGGCACGCGGATCGCGGGCCTCTCCCGCGGCGTGCCATCGAAGCCGGTCACGGTGACGGCGTCGGCCGTGATCCGCGCGAGGTCTCCGTCCTCGAGGAAGATCAGGTCGCGCGTGTGCGGGAGGAGCGCCGTCGCGTCCGACGCGACGAAGTTCTCGCCCTTCCCGATGCCGAGGACGATCGGCGGTCCCCACTTGAGCGCGTAGAGGACCCCCGGCTCGTCGGCCGAGAAGAGGACGAGCGCGTACATGCCCCTGAGGCCCGACACGGTCTCGCGCACGATTTCGGCAAACGGCTTCTCCGGAGAAGCCCGGCGCGCCGCCGCGAGCGCGTGCGCGACGACTTCCGTGTCCGTCTCCGAAAGGAACTTCACTCCCTCGCGCTGCAGACCCTGCTTCAGCGGCAGGAAGTTCTCGATGATCCCGTTGTGGATGACGACGATCCGGCCGCTCGCGTCGCGGTGGGGGTGGGCGTTCTCCTCGGACGGGCGGCCATGCGTCGCCCAGCGCGTGTGCCCGATGCCGAAGCGGCCGGGGGGCGGCGCGCTCGCGATCTTCTCCGTCAGGTTCCCGAGCTTGCCCTCGCTGCGCGCCACGCGGACCTGGCCGTCGTCCCCGACGACCGCGATGCCGGCCGAATCGTAGCCGCGGTACTCGAGGCGCTTCAGCCCGTCGAGAAGGATGGGCGTCGCCTCGCGCGGGCCGACGTAGCCCACGATTCCGCACATCGCGTCAGCTCTTCTTCTTCCGCGCCCGGTAGGCCGCGCCGCCGCCCTCGAGGTTCCTCTGCGGCACGCGGGAGACGGCGAGGCCGTCCTTCGGGACGTCCTCCGTGACCGTCGTACCGGCCCCGATGATCGCGCCGTCGCCGACCGTCACGGGCGCGACAAGCTGCACGTCCGACCCGACGAACACGTCCGCGCCGATCGTCGTCCGGTGCTTGGCGAAGCCGTCGTAGTTGCACGTGATGACGCCCGCGCCGACGTTCGTGCGCGGGCCGATCTCCGTGTCGCCCAGGTACGTCAGGTGGTTCGCCTTGGCGCCCTCGTGGAGCTTCGCCTTCTTCGTCTCGACGAAGTTCCCGACGTGGACGCCCGCGGAAAGGTCGGTCCCCTCGCGCAGGCGGGCGAAGGGCCCCACGACGCAGCCGTCGCCGACGACCGCAGATTCGATGACGCAGTAAGGCTTGACCGTGACGTTCTTCCCGAAGACGGCGTTCCTCACGACGCATCCCTGGCCGATCGTCGTGCCGCTTCCGACGACCGTCTTCCCGAGAAGCGTCACGAACGGCTCGATCGTCGTGTCCGGCTCGAGGACGACGGTCTCGTCCAGCGTGACCGTCTCGGGACGCAGGATCGTCGCCCCGCCGCGCATCGCCGCGACGACGGCCCGCTCGCGGAGGAGCCGGTCCACGACGGCAAGGTCCTCGCGGGAGTTGACCCCCAGCGCCGCGGCGGGATCGCCGGAGACCGTGACCACCTTGCGCTTCGCCTTCAGCGCGAGGGAAAGGACGTCGGTCAGGTAGAACTCGGACTGGGAATTCCTGGAAGTGAGGAGGGGAAGGGACCGATCGAGAAAGGCCCGATCGAAGGCATAAGTCCCGGTGTTGATCTCCGCGATCTTCTTCTCATTCGCAGAAGAGTCTTTTTCTTCTCTTATCCGAACAAAGGACTTCTTCTTGTCCCGCACGATCCGGCCGTAGCCCGTGGGGTTCGCGAGCGTCGCCGTCAGAACGGCGACCGCGGCCTTCTTGTCCTTGGCGAGCGCGTCGACGAGCGCTTTCACCGCGCCTGCCTCGAGGAGCGGCACGTCGCCCGAGAGGACGACGACGATCTTCGCCTTGCCGAACGCGCCGGCGGCGGCCGCGGCGCGCACCGCGTCGCCCGTGCCGCGCGGGAGATCCTGGACGGCGACACGAACGCGCGGATGGTTCGCACTCAGGTGGCGACCGACCGTCTCCGAGTCTTTCTTCGAAATCACGACGACGACGTTCGCGGGATCGCCCGCGACGGCGAACGCCGTGTCGAGCGCGCGGTCGAGGAGCGGCCGGCCCGCCGCCTGGTGGAGCACCTTCGGCCGCGACGACTTCATCCTCACGCCGCGGCCCGCGGCCAGGAGGACGACGGAGGTCACACGCCTCCCGCGACGAGCTCCGTGAACCCCTGCGTGCCGCGCAGGACCGCGAGGTCCGCTTCGAGGCGCGCCTGGATGCGATTCTGGTCGTCGGCCGCAATCGCCTTCCGAAGCGCCTGGAGCGCCTGCTCGGCGTCCCCCTGGAGCGCGAAGCAGCACGCCGCGAGGTAATGGCCGCGCCCGTCCCCGTCCTTCTTGCCCGCGTTCTTCTTGAGCAGCTCGAGGGCCTTCTCGACGTTGCCGCGGTTCTTCTCGAACACGGCGGCGTGGTAGATCTCCTCCGGGCTGTCCCCCGAGGCGGCCTTGCCCTTCTTCCCGTTCCGGCACGCCGTCAGGTACATGCGCGCGCGGTCGAGGAATTCCTTCTCGTCGGGGTGCTTCACGATGAGGTCCTCGAACTTCCGGGCCGCTTCGTCGAAGTGCCGCTTGTGGAAGAGATCGATGGCCTTCTCGTACTCCTTGCGCGTCGCGGACGACTCACGCACCGCTTCCTTGAGCGATGCCGGCGCCTTGCGCGTCTTGTCGGGCTCGTGTGCGACGAGCTTGAGCAGCTTGACCTTCTTCTCGAGATCCTCGAGCGAGAGGCCCAGCTTGCGAGAGAGCGTCTGGGAGTCCATGCGCCCGAAGTTGGCCTTGAGCCACCGGGCGTCGTCTTCGGTCCACTTGCTTTTGTTGGTCAAGGGCCCTCCGGGGAAGCGGGCCAAGGCCCGCAAGGACGGTGGATTCTGGTTACGTCCTCGTGATCCGTCAAGGGCCGCCAAAACGCGATAGCCTGACGCCGGTGTACGAGCTGCCGGTCTTCTGCACGCAGTGCGCGCGAAGGCTCGAATCGAAGGAGCTGGGCCCGGGGCGCAGCGTGCCGGTGTGCCCGGCCTGCGGCGCCGTGCACTGGATCGACCCGAAGGTCGCCGCGGGCGTCCTGATCGTCCGCGACGAGCGCGTCCTCCTCGTCAAGCGCGCGATCGAGCCCGGCTACGGCAAATGGACGTTCCCGGGCGGCCATGTGGACCGGGGTGAGACCGTCGAGGAGGCGGCGCTCCGCGAGACGCTGGAGGAGTGCGGCGCGATCGCCGACCTCGACGGGCTCCTCGGCCTCTTCTCGTATCCGGGCCGGCCCGTCGTCGTGGCGGTCTACCGCGGGCTCCTCGCGCCCGGGAGCCGCGAGCCGCACGCGGGCGACGAGACGCTGGAGGTCGGCTGGTTCACGCCCGAGGAGGCCGCCGGCCTCGACCTCGCCTTCCAGTCGGTCGCCGACGCCCTGACGAAACTCTTCCTTCGTCCGTACGTTCTCTGAAGGGAATGGTCGGGCGCCCTTCCGGCATCCACGGAGGGGAGACCCCGCGTATCCCTTCTGGAGACACGATGCGCCGCAACGCCCGATTCCTCCTGCCCCTCTTCGCCCTCGTCCTCTTCTCGGCTCTCGTCCGCGCGGACGAGCCCACCCAGGCCACCCCGCCCGCGCCGGCGGGCCTCGCGAAGGCGACGTTCGCCGGAGGCTGCTTCTGGTGCATGCAGGGACCCTACGACGCCCTCCCCGGCGTCGTTTCTACGACCGTGGGCTACACCGGAGGCAAGAAGGCTGGCGCGACCTACCACGAGGTCGGGGCAGGCGGCACGGGTCACCGCGAGGCGATCGAGGTCGTCTACGACCCGAAGAAGGTGTCGTACGAAAAGCTCCTCGACGTCTTCTGGCACAACGTCGACCCCACCTACGCGGGCGGCCAGTTCTGCGACTCGGGCTTCTCGTACACGACCGCGATCTTCGTCCACGACGACGCGCAGCGGGCTGCCGCCGAGACCTCCATGAAGGCGCTCGAGGCCTCGAAGGTGCTGAAAGCGCCGATCGTGACCGAGATCGTGAAGGCGGCGCCCTTCTGGAAGGCCGAGGAGTATCACCAGAGCTATTACAAGAAGAACCCGGTCCGGTACAACTTCTACCGCTCCGGCTGCGGCCGCGACTCGCGCCTCAAGCAGCTGTGGGGCGACAAGGCCGGCAGCCACTAAGAAATCTTCGTCTTCTTGAAGAAACGCGCCCCGAGCTTCGCGGGCACCCAGCGCGGGACAAGCCTTCCGGCGGCGATCCAGGCGCGGTCGAGCGGGTGCGTCACGACGACCGCTTTCTTCTTCCGCACGGCCTCGAGGCCGATCTTCGCGACCGCCTCGGGCGTCATCTCGGGAAACGGCGTCGCTTCGGCGCCCTTCATCCCCGCGACGGCGGCGAAGTTCGTCTTCGTGAATCCCGGGCAGAGGCACGTCACGGTCACGCCGAACGGCTTCGCCTCTTCGTGCAGCGCGTGCGTGAAGTTCAGGATGAACGCCTTGCTCGCGCCGTAGAGCGAGAAATACGGCGTCGGGTAGAAGGCCGATGTCGAGGAGACGTTCAGGATCGCGCCCGCGCCCCGCGCCTTCATCGCGACGAGAAAGCGATGCGTGAGCTCCGCCGTCGCGACGACGTTCAGCTCGAGGAGCGCATGCACTCTCTCGAACGGCAGATCGGTCTCGGGTCCGTTCAGGCCGAATCCCGCGTTGTTCACGAGGAGCGCGACCCTCCTCCCCGCGCCCTCTGTCGCGTTCCACACGGCGTCGCGCCCTTCCGGCGTCGAAAGGTCGGCCGCGAGGACCTCCGCGCGACCCTCACGCCCGGCGTTCAGCACGGTCGCGAGCGCCTCCAGCCTGTCCCCCGAGCGGGAGACGAGCAGGACCGGCCGGCCCTCGGCCGCGAGCTCTCGCGCGAACGCGGCGCCGATTCCGGAGGACGCGCCCGTGACGACGGCGAGGCCGGCGTCCTTCACTTCCTTTCCTTCGGGCGCACGACCTCGGAGACGCGGTAGCCGAGCAGGCTCCGCATCGCGTGCGCGGGGGCGAAGACGTCCGCCGGCGGCGAGGAGGCCGGCTGCGGCAGCGCCGCGAGGACGAGCGCGGGAGAGCTCCCGTCGAGGACGACGTACGCCGCGAACCAGTCGCGCGCGACGAGCGCGGGCACCGCGACGTCCTCGCCGTCGACGCGCAGGGCGAACGGGGCGGGCGGCCCGGCCGTCCAGACCCCCGGACGGCCCGAGCCGCCCACGGAAAGGTCGATCGCGCGGCGCAGAAGCGTCGCGCCGGGCTCGCGCAGCGAGACCGCGGAGGCCGCGAGCGGCACCGAGGCGCTGCCGGCGCCCTTGAGCTCGGCGCGGGCGTTCGCGGAGATCCAGAGCGCGGTGGACCCTGGGATCGTCGCGTTGCCCTCGGGCCAGAGGCCGGGCAGGAGCAGCTCCGTCGCGGTCCCGAAGTCGGGGAAGGACAGCGTGCCTCCGACCTCGCGGGTCTCGTAGACGGCCTGGATCGCCGGCTCGGACGGCGCGCCGCGCGGCGCGTTGGCCCTCGCCCGCGCCCAGTCCTCGCGCCGGCGCGCGGACTCGGCCTTCTCGACGCGCACCCGCCCCGTCCAACTCAGGCGGAGCCTCCCCCTGTCGATCGCGAGGACCTCCACTTCGCGCCGCGCGAGGTCGGGCGCGTCCCCGCCGTCGACGCCCGGCAGGTTCGGGACGAGCGTCAACTCGAGGCCGGGTGCCAGCGGGATGCCGCCCTCCAGGACGGCGGGAGCCGAGGGCGGAGCCGTCGCCTCGCGCGTGGGCGGCTTCCCGCACGCAGCCACGACGACGGCCGCGAAAAGGGCCGGGGCGACGCGGCGCGGCAAGCGCATCGGCTCAGCGGTTCGCGGCGTCGTTCAGGCGTTCGTCGAGAGGGATCGGATAGATCGACGTGGCCGTGACCTTTTCCGTGCGAGGGCGCCACCGGTTGATCGACCCGATGAGGCGCGGATCCCCGGACACCGTCGATGGGACCTCGCGCTCGAAGTCGTCGCGGAAATCGAGGATCACGTGCGAGAGCCCGGCCTTCAGCGACGGCGCCTTCCAGTCGACGTTGCGCGGGTCGGCGACGAACGCCCTCGCAGCGGCCTCGAGGCGGTCCTCGAGGTCCGCCGCGTCCCACGCGTCCTTCGCGAGCGGCGGCCCGCCGCGCCGCGCCTTCACGAGCGCAAAGTGGATGCGCGCGTCGGTGAAACGTTTCCACGCGAGCGACGAAACCTGGTTCAGGGAGAGCTCGCGCCCGCCGAAGACGTACTTCGTCTCGGAGTCGAACTTGTGCCCGATCTCCCTCAGGCTCTGGGGGCGGTTGAAGCGCAGAACGCCTCGGATCGCGCAGGCGTTGTAGGCGTTGATCCAGTACGCGAGCCGGTCCGGCTCCGTCGGGAAGAGGTGCGGGTGCGTCTCCGGCGAGACGCGCGCGACCTCGGCGAGATATTCCTGGAGGGTGGCTTCCTCGAGGGACGCCGCCGCATAGTTGACGAGCCCGTCCTGGACGACCTTCTCGAGGAAGCGGCCGAAGATCGCGTTCGGGAACTTCCCGGCCGACGGCACGTCCGACTGCGCCTTCACGTTCGGGCGCACGGTCTCGCAGGAGGCGCCCATAAGCGCGAGAGACAGCGCCGTGCAGGCGGCCGCGGTCAGGAAGCGTGCGTCCTTCATCGCGGCGTCAGCCGATGACGTCTTCCGTGCCGTCCACGCCCAGTACGTTGCCCGACAGCCAGACGGTCTCGGGCTTCGAGAGGGCGACGATCACGCGCGCGACGTCGTCGGGCGTCGTGAGCCGGCCGGCCGGGTGGATGGCGAGGCAGCGCTCGATCATCGCGGCGTTGTCGGGGATCTTTCGGAGGGCCGGCGTGTCCGTGACGCCCGCGCGGATCGCGTTGACGGCGATCTTCCGCGTCACGAGCTCTACCGCGAGCTGGCGGCAGTGGCTTTCGAGGGCGGCTTTCGCGGCCGAGACCGCGCCGTAGGATTTCCAGATGCGGTGCCCGCCGGAGGAGGTCATCGCGAATACGTGGCCGCCCTCGGCGAGCAGGCCCCCCGCGAGAAGGTCCTGCACCCAATAGACGAGCGAATGAGCCATGACGTCGAGCGTCATGTCCATCTGGGCCCGCACGATCCGGTCGGCGGGCGCGTCCGCGAGGAACGGCTTCAGCGTCCCGAACGCGAGCGAGTGAAGCACGACGTCGATTCCGGCCCGGCGCCCTTCGGCGTCGAGGACCTTCGTCATCTCGGCGATGGCTTCGGCGCGCTTCTCGTCGTCGGCGGCGTTCATGTTGAAGAAGAGCGCCCGCGATCCGGCGGCCGTGATCTCCCCCGTGATGCGCTCGACGTTGGGCTGCGTCGACTTGCGGTCGAGGTGGACGCCGAAGACGTTCCGACCCGCGCGGGCGAGGGCGAGCGACGTGCCTTCCCCGAATCCGGAGGAGGCCCCGAGAACGAGGGCCCACGAGCGGTTTGCCATGGGCCGGATGCTAGCAGGCCCGCCCCGTTATCCTCGTCCCGGGAGACCGCCGTGCCCGTGCCGCCCGCCCCGGATTTCCGCGCGAGTCTGCGCCGCCGGCCGCCGCTCGTTCTCGATGCGGCGATGGGCACGGACCTCCTCGCCCGCGGCGCCCTTCTCGCCGCGCCGCTCTGGAGCGCGCGGGCCCTCCTCGACGCGCCGGAGCTCGTCGAGACGATTCACCGCGAGAACGCGAAGGCGGGGGCGGACGTGCTCACGATCGCGAGCTTCCGCCTGCATCGGAGAAACGCAGGAGGATCAAACCGGGAGCTCATCGCTCGAGCGGTAGCCGCCACACACCCTTCTAAGAAAATCTTCGACGGCCTTTGGATAGCTGGGTCCCTCGCCCCCCTGGAGGACTGCTACCGGCCTGATCTCGTTCCGAAGCAAGAAAATATTCTCTTCTCCGAGCACGCCGAGATGGCGGCGGCTCTCGCCGCCGCGGGCGTCGACCTCATCCTCATCGAGACGATGAACACGGTCCGCGAGGCCGCCGCCACCGCGCGCGCGGCGGCGGCCACGGGGCTGCCCTTCGTCGTCTCCTGCGTCACGGACGGAGACGGGCGCCTCCTCTCCGGAGAGCCGGTCGAGGACTTCGCGCGCGCTCTGCTTTCGCTTCCCGCGCCGCCCGACGCCCTCGGCGTCAATTGCGTTGCCGCGCGCTCGCTCGCCGGCGACCTCGCGCGCCTCGCGGCGGCCGCGCCCGGCGTCCCCCTCGCGGCGTACGGAAACACGTTCGGCGCTCCCATCGCACCGGGGGACTACGCGGCGCTCGCGGGCGAATGGGTCCGCCTCGGCGCGCGGCTCGTGGGCGGCTGCTGCGGGACGACCGCCGCGCACACGGCCGCCCTCGCCCGGCTGATCTACGGGAAGTAGCCCCGGATCGTCTTGGCGCGCAGCTTCGGGTCCTTGAGCTTCACCTCGATCGCGCGGAACTGGTTCTCGCCCTTCGTGGAGTTCGTGAGGTATCTGAGGAAGTACTGCGAGCGCAGCTCCGTCTCGATCTTCCGGTAGACCTCCGGCAGGGCCGAGGCCTTTCCGATGAAGAACGCCTCGGCGCCCGTGTCCGCGGCGAGCTCGTTCATCCGCCCCTTGATTCCCGTGTCGAGGAACGAGAGGTTCAACCCGATGAAGTAGATCGGGACGCCCGCCGAGCGCGCGTAGCGCCGGAGCGTCGCGTAGTCGCTCCAGGAGTGGTTGTCGTCGCCGTCCGTCAGCACGACGACCGCCTTGCGGCCCGGCGTCGCCCGGAACTGGTAGAGCGCCATGACGACCGAGTCGAAGAGGGCGGTCGCACCGTTCGCGTGCGTCTCGGCGATCGCGCGCTCGAGATCCGTCGCGCGGTGCGTCATCGGGGCGAGAAGGGCGGGGCGCTCGCGGAATTCGATCACGAAGCCCTGGTCCTTCTCCTTGGAGACGAGCTTCTGGACGAACTCGGACGCCGCCTGGTGGACGATCGGCATCGCGTCCTTCATCGAGCCCGAGCCGTCGATCACGATCCCGAGGGAGAGCGGGAGCGACTCGGCGAACTCGAAGCTCGTGAGATCCTGCTTCACCGCATCCTCCGTCACCGTGAAGTCCTCCCTGGCGAGGGTCTTCACGAGGCGGCCCTCTCCGTCGGTGACCGAGACCGGCAGCTCGACGAGGTCGACTTCCACCTTCGACATGAAGCGCGACTCGCCCTTGAGAAGCTTGATGTCCGTGAATTCCTTCCCGTCTTCGTCCGTCGCCGTCGCCCGCATGAGCGTCGCTTTCTGGATCTCGGCGACGGGAACCGTCACGACGTACGGCGGCTGGGCCCACTCCTTGACCTTCCGGTCGTCGAGATACAGCTCGAGCTTCTTCACGACGCCGCCCGCCATGGACTGGACGGCGACCTTGAGCTCGACGGTGTCGCCCGCCGTCTTCTGCTTCGGGAGCTCGAAGAGACGCACGGACAGCCGCGCGTCCTTCTCGTTGATCGCCCACGCATCGGCGTCGAGGAAGTTGCCCTGCGCGTCGAAGCCGAGCGCCTTGAGCGTCTGCTTCTTCGGAACCTTTCCGAGGTCCAGCTCGACCTCGTAGGGCGGGCGGTTCTTGATGAGGATCTTCTTCTCCTCGAGCCAGAACTCCACACGCGTGACGGGCGGCTTCACCTCGCAGCCGACCCTCAGGAGGCCGACGGGAACTTCCTGGGGGGGCGCGAGGATCTTCACGAGGTTGCCCGCGTTCGGCGGCACGGCCGGGCGGTTCTCGGACTCGAGGACGACCGCCGCCGCGCTCGGCAGGCCGCCGGCGTCCGTGCCGGCGTCCTCGGCACGGAATTCGGCGGTCATTTCCGGCACGGCGATCGTCACGGCGCGCGTCGCGACCGCGCGGCCGGCGGCGCCTTCGAGGCGGAACTGGATCTCGTACGTTCCCGGCGGCAGCGGCCTGAGGAACGTGATCGAAACGGGCTTGCCGGCGTCGGCCCCGAGGTCGACGTCGGCCGGGATCCGGAAGGCGTCCACGTTCGCGCCCTTCGGGTCGCTCACGACCCCGGACAGCGTGAACGAGACGACGCGCGGCGAGCTCGCGGGCCCCCGGAGGTCGCCGCGCGCGACCGACAGGATGAACTTGACGGCCGTCTTCGACCCGGTCTTCCCGAGGTACTGCTCGCGCACGTCGAGGGGAATGGACACCCCGGGGGCGTCGATCCGGCTCTTCTGGGCATCCGCCGGAGGTGCCGGCTGGCCGAAAGCGGCTGCCGTGCAAGCGAGCAGGACCGGCGCCAGCGCGAGACTCTTTCGCATTCCCCCATCGTATGCTGTCTTCCTCAAGCGACACATCCCCCGTTCGGAGGCTCCCGATGCAAGTTCCCTTCCGCGGCCCCGCCGCCCTCGCGCTCGGCTTGACTCTCGGCTTCTCTCTGGCGGCTGCGCCTGCCGGGACCGACGCGTACCTGGACTCCACGGCGGCGCGCTGGGAAGACGTGTCCCGGAAGATCTGGGACTACTCCGAGACCGCGCTCGCCGAGACGAAATCCGCGGCCCTGCTCGAAGAGGTCCTCGAGAAGGAAGGCTTCGCCGTGACGCGCGGCGTCGCCGGGATGCCGACCGCGTTCGTCGCGACCGCGGGATCCGGCGCGCCCGTCGTCGCGATCCTCGCCGAGTACGACGCTCTCCCCGGCCTCTCGCAGAAGGCCGGCGAGGCCAGGAAGTCCCCCGCAGTCGCCGGAGCGCCGGGCCAGGGGTGCGGGCATAACCTCCTCGGGACCGCCGCCGTGGCCGCCGCCGTCGCCGCGAACCGCGAGCGCGTCGCGCAGAGGCTCCCCGGGACGATTCGGGTCTACGGAACGCCCGCCGAGGAGCAGATTCTCGGCAAGACGTTCATGCTGCGGGACGGGGCGTTCGCAGGAACCGACGTCGTCCTCGCGTGGCACCCCGAGGCCGAGAACTACGTCTACTCCGGCGGGCGCCTCGCGATCACGGCGCTGGACGTCGAGTTCTTCGGGAAGACGGCGCACGCCGCCGCGAATCCGTGGCTCGGCCGCAGCTCGCTGGACGCACTCGAGGTCTTCGAGCACGCGATGTCGCTCATGCGCGAGCACGTGCTCCCCACGGCCCGCCTTCACCGCGTCGTGAAGGACGGCGGCCTCGCCGCGAACATCATCCCGGACTACGCGCGCGTGCAGTGGTTCGTCCGGGACACGAACGGCGAGCGCATGAACGAGATGGTCGGCCGGCTGAGAAAGGCCGCGGAGGGCGCCGGCCTCGCGACCGAGACGACGGCGAAGGTGACTCTCCTCGCCACGACGCGCGAGCCGCTCTACAACGAGACGCTTTCGAAGCTGGTCCAAAAGCAGCTCGAGCGCGTCGGCGCCCCGAAGTGGGACGCGGCGGACGAGGCGCTCGCGAAGGCGATCCAGAAAGAAGTCGGGATCCCGGAAAAGGGGCTCTCGGCCGAGGTCCTCCCGTGGGCGAAAGGGCGCGGCGCCTCCGCGTCGTCCGACACGGGCGAGGTGAGCGCCGCCTACCCGCTCATCGAGCTCGGCGTCCAGACGGCGCCGACCGGCGCGCCGTGGCACCACTGGAACGTTGCGTCCTGCGCCGCGAGCCCGATGGGCGTCAAGGGAATGCTCGTCGCCGCGAAAGTCCTCGGGGCGTCGATGGTCGACCTGCTCAGGGATGCCGAGTCGGTTGCCAGGGCGAAAGCCGAGTTCGCGAAGGCGACGGCCGGCAAGCCCTACGTCACGCCGCTCGCCCCGGACGCGAAGCCGAAGACGTACTGAAGCTCACGCCGCCGCGCGCGAGTCCTCAGGCCGCGACTCTCGCCGCGTGCGTCTCGAAGAAGTGCTCGACGGCGTCGAGGAAGGCCTGTGGTCCGTCGAGGCTCGCGATGCGCCGGCGCAGCTCCGAGCCGTTCGGCAGGCCGTGCGTGTACCACGACGTGAACGTGCGGAGCTTCGACATCATCGCCTTCGGCGCGTCGGACTGGTCCTTCTGGATGAGGCCGAAGTGCTCGAGGATGACCTCGCGCCGCTCGGCGAGCGTCGCCTCGCGGCACGGCCGGCCGGCGAGGAGTTCGGCGGCCTGCTTGAAGATCCACGGGTTCTTCATCGTCGCGCGGCCGCACATCACGGCGTCGCAGCCCGTCTGGCGGAACATCGCGAGGACGTCGTCGGCCGTGTTCACGTCGCCGTTCCCGACGACGGGGATCGAGACGGCTTCCTTGAGGCGCGCGATCTTCGACCAGTCCGCGCGGCCCGTGTACATCTGCTTCGCCGTGCGCGCGTGGAGCGCGACGGCCGCGACGCCCTCGCCCTCGCAGATGCGCGCGAGCTCGAGATAGTTCTCCGTCTGGTCGCTCAACCCGAGCCGGAACTTCACGGTCAGCGGCGTCGTCGGGAGCGCCTTGACGCACGCCTCGATGATCGCGCGCGCCTTGCCGAGGTCGCGCATGAGGCCGGCCCCGGAACAGCCCTTCAGGATCTTGTTCGCGGGGCAGCCCATGTTGATGTCGCAGACGTCGACCTGCATCTCCTCGACGCGGGCCGCGGCGACCGCCATCCGTTCGGCGTCCGCTCCGTAGATCTGGACCGAGAGCGGCCGCTCGGCGGGGTCCCAGCGGAGGAGGCGCTCCGTCCGCTTGTTGCCGCGCGTGAGCCCCTCGGACGAGACGAACTCCATCGTGACGAGGCCCACCCCTCCGATCCGGCGCAGGAGCAGCCGGTACGTCATGTCCGTGATCCCCGCCATGGGCGCGAGGACGAGGGGGGGATCGACGGCGCAGGGACGCGTCCCCGCGCCGCCGTACACGAGGCTCATCCGGGGGATTTTACTGGCCCGCGGCCTTCCCCTGCGGCGCCGCGGCGGGCGCGGCAGGGTTTCCCGGAGCCTCGAGATCGAAGGAGCCCTGCACGAGCGTGAACGCCCCGGGCACGATCTTGTCGTCCTTCGTGATCCCGACGACGTACGCGTGCTTGCCGGGGGCGACGTTCTCGAGCCACACGGCTTCTTCCTTCCCGAGCGTGACTTCCTTTTCCGTGTCGACCTTGTAGCGCACGCGGCAGCTGTCGGGGGCGGCGGCCTTCTCGGCAATCGGGCAGCCCGTGACGAGGAAGTCGAGGAGAACCCTGCCCGTCTCGCCCTTGACCTTGCCGCGCGGCGAGACGACCGTGAGAATCGGCCCGCCGGGCTCGTTCACGTTCTTGCCGTCCTTCTCGCCAACCGAGAACGTGACGGTCGCGAAGGCGGCGTCGCCCTTGATGGACTCGCCCCACGGGCGCATCGGGAACGCGCGGAGCGTGTGCGTGCCCTTCGGAATCTTCTTGAAGAGCCACGGCTTCGCGACGTCGTAGTAGGCGAAGACGGTCGCGAAGTTGTCGAGCATGAGGGCGACGTACTGACCCTGCTTCGTCGCAGGATCCTGGAACGTCTCGTAACCCGTGAGCTCGATCTTCACCTCGACGGGCGCGCCCGTCGCCGCGGGCTGGCCGGCCTCGGCGGGCGGGATCGCGATCACGTCGTCCGCCTTCGGCGACAGGATCTTGAGCGTGACCGGCCCCGAAGGTCCGCGTCCGTCGGGGACCCCGGCGATCGGCGACTTCGGGTCCTTGGGCGTCTCGGCGGACGCCGGGACGGCGAGCGCCAGGAGGGTGAAGGCGGCCGCGAGGTTTCGGACCAGCTGCATTGGGAACACTCCTCTGGAGAATCCTCCGGCGCGCCGGAGGGCGCGGAGCATAGCAGCGACGCCGAGCCTGTGTCTCAGGAAGGCGGGGTAAAGAGCTTCGGCGGAGCCCCGACGCGCACGTCCGTGAGGTTGATCACCAACTTCGTCCCCTTACCGCCCGGCGACGGGAGCTCCCGCTCCCACCGGACGACGAGACCGTCGAGGTCGTTCGCGGCCCAGTACGTCGTCGTCGGCGAGTTCAGCGCGGAAGGGTCGTCGTCGAAACGCCAGATCGCGCACACGTGTCCCGCGAACACCTCGTCGCCCTCGCGGTGGTAGAGGGTCAGGTTCCGGCGGGCCGCTTCCTTCTTCTCGTCGAAGCCGGTCGTGAGGGGGATGCCGGCGGGCATCTCCTTTTCCGCCTCGGAGAACTCCACCGGCGACGCGCTCTTCCCGCCGGCGGCGACGCGCCACGCCTTCTTCGCCTCCGTGTCGAGGATCAGCGCGGGTCCGTCGCCGAGGCCCTTGCGCCTCAGGCCTCCGCGCACGGCGATCTCGTACGAAGCCGTCTCGAGCCCGTCCGTCTTGAACGTGACGCGGGCGCGGTAGCCGTGGGTCGCGGCGCGCGGGGGACCGGGGAGAGGATCGGACGAGCAGCCGGCGAGAACGGCGAGCGTCGCCACGGCGCAGCAGGCGGCGAGACGCGCGGAAGCGGAACGTCTCATTTCGACGTGGCCCTCCGGGCGGGAGCCGTGCTGGGGACGGCAAGCCCGCGAAAGTGCTGGAGGATCGTGAGCGCGCGCAGCGTGACCCAGCGCGACGGGTCGCCCGTGCGCTCGGGAGCAAGCGGCAGCCGCTCGGGCCGCGGGCGCTCCAGCTTCCAGCGCGCGCGGTGGTCCGCCTGGGAGGCCAGCTCCGCGAGGGCGCGCGCGACGTTCGGCTCGATGGGCCTTCCCGCAGGGCGCACGGCCTTCAGGGCCGCAAGCATCTCGAAGAGGTCCGTCTCGTCCGCGCACGGGTAGCCCGCCTTGAGGATCTCGGGCGTCGCGCCCGCGGCGAGCGCGGCGGGAATCTCCGCCTCGACGAGCCGCGTCTCGAGGAACGCGATCGCGCCCCTGATCACGTCCGTCCGCGCCTTCTCGGGCAGCTCTCCGAGAAGGAGAAGGTCCTTCACGGTGCGGCCCTTGCCGGCCCGCGAGCGCCGGGCGATCTCCTCGGCCCCGCCCACGACGCGCGGGTCGCCGCCCCGGCCGGTTCGCGCCAGGACGCGGAGCGCCGCCGCAAACAGCGGGACGTCGAGGTCGGCGGTCCGGCCGCCGCGCTCGATCTCGACGAAGGCCTTCTCCCACCGCGCGAGCAGGACGTCGGCCGCGTGCTTGAGCGCGGGCTGCGCCTCGTCCACGCCGAACTCCGTGAGAAAGAGCGCGAGCCACATCCCGCCGTCGTACCGCCGCTCGAGCGGGACCTGCGGCGCCGGCACGAGGCGCGCGCGGACGAGCGCGAGGAGATCGCGCAGGAACGGGTCGCGGACGGCCGCCTGGCGGGCGCGCCGGAGGTCGGGATCCCTGGGCGGGCGCCCGAGCAGGTCGCGCAGCGCAACGGCCCTCACGCCCGGGTTCTCGCGCGAGACGAGCCAGTCGATCGTCGCGAGCGGGACCGGGAACGGACCCTCGGCGGGAGGACGCGCAGCGCGAGACATGGGAGGCGAGGATAATCCCTCCGATGAACTTCTTCGCGAGCGGCGTCACGCGCGTCGTCGGGCACCGCGGCTCCCCGACGAAAGCGCTCGAAAACACCTTCGAAAGCTTCGACCGGGCCGAGGCGGACGGCGCCGACGGCTTCGAGCTCGACGTACGCCTCACGCTGGACGGAGAGGCCGTCGTCCAGCACGACCCGGAGATCGTCTTTCTCGGGCGCCGCGTCCCGCTGGCGACCGTCACGATCCCCGAGCTCACCGAGCTGCCCGTCGAACGCGGCGGATTCCGGGGCTTCGTCCCGACGCTCCGCGACCTCTTCCTGCGCTACGGCTCGACCGGCCGGTATCTCGTCGAGCTCAAGGCGGGCCCGTCGCCGCGGCCAGGCCTCCTCGAGTTCCGCGTGGCGGCCCTCGTCGCCCAGATGCACCTCTTCGACCGCGCGCTCGTGCTCTCCTTCTCGGGCGACATGCTCCGGAAGATCCGCGAGATCGAGCCGCGCATCGAGACGTGCCTCAACTACGACGCGACGGCGCGCCGTCCCGACGGCGCTCTCTGGCCCGATCTTCCGAAGGGTTGCCGCGCGATCGGCCCGCAGGCCGGCGTCGCCACGGACGAGCTCTTCGCCCGCGCGAAGGCCGAGGGTCTCGGGGTCCACTGCTGGACCGTGAACGACCCGGCGTTCGCCGCGCAGCTCGCGCGGCTCGGCGCCGCCAGCGTGATCAGCGACGACGTGTCCGTCGTCGGCCCCGCGATCCGCGAGGTCACGGGCGCCGCGGCGCCGCTCAGCCTCCTGAAGGCCTGACCGGCGCGGCGCCCGCGTCGTCCGCCGTCACGATCCGGTTGCGGCCGGCCGCCTTGGCCTCGTAGAGCGCTGCGTCCGCGCGGGCGACGAGGTCGAGCGGATCCGAGTCCATCTCGGGCCGGCTGGACGCGACGCCGCCGCTGATCGTCACGATGCCGAGCGGCACGGCGCCGTGCGGCATCCCGAGGGCCTCCACGCTCTTGCGCATGCGCTCGGCGATCGCCGTCGCGGCGTCGGCGTCCGTGAGCGGGAGGATCGCGCCGAACTCCTCGCCGCCGTAGCGCGCGACGACGTCCCCGGCCCGGAGCAGCGTCCGCCCGAGCACCGCCGCGATTCGGCGCAGGCAGTCGTCCCCGGCGGGGTGGCCGTAGCGGTCGTTATAGGGCTTGAAGTGGTCGACGTCCACGAGCACGAGCGCGATCGAGGTTCCCACGCGGATCGCGCGCGCCCATTCGTCGGCGAGCGCGCGGTCGAATTGGCGCCGGTTCGCGACGTCCGTCATCGAGTCCACGAGCGAGAGCCTCTGCAGGGCCGCGTTCGCCTGCCGGAGGCGCAGCTCGGCCGCCTTGCGCTCGCTGATGTCGTGGAACGTCATGAGGACCTGGACGAGCGCGCCGTCCTCGGCGACCTCGGGATCGGCGTTCACGAGGAGCCAGACACGCTCGGCCGCCCCGGGCCTCTGGACCCCGATCACAGCGTCCCGCACGGCGCGCCGCTCTGCGATCGCCCGGTTCACCGGGAACTCGTCTGGCGCGAGGACGCGGCCCGCCTCGTCCACGACGTTCCACGCCGGGTCGTAGGACGTCCTGCCGAGCATCTGGTCCTCCGTGAGGCCGAGCAGCTCGAGCGCCTTCGGATTCGCGAGGGCGAACTGCGCGTTCGCCCCCTGCACGAGGACGCCGACGGGGACGTCGCGTACGAGCCCCCGGAAGCGGGCCTCGCTCGAGCGGAGCTCCTTCTCGGCCTGCCGGTGCGCGCGCCGCTCGCGCACGAACTGGGCCCACGTCAGCGCCAGGAGGCCGAGCGCCGCACCCGCGACGGCGGCCGCGAACAGGTCGCGGACGGCGAGGGCCGCGACGGCCGCACTCGCGACGATGGCGAGCGCGGCGATCACGAGGCCGCGGAAGATCCCCCGGCGTATCGGCACGTTTCCTGTGTCTCTCCTCGAGTCAGTTGGTCGGGGCGGCCGGGGTCGAACCGGCGACCTGTTGCTCCCAAAGCAGCCGCGCTACCGCTGCGCTACGCCCCGATTCCGTTAGCATTCTCCGCGATGGCAGCCAAGAAGTCGAAACCGACCCTCGTCCTCCTGCACGGGCTCGGCGGGGGCGCCGCCGACTGGGCCGATGCCGGAGTCCTGCTCGCGAAGCACTTCGCGATCCAGGCGCTGGACCTGCCCGGATCCCTGAAGGGCCCCAAGTCCCCGGAGGGATACGACCCGGGCGCGCTCGCCCGATGGGTCCTCGGCGTCCTGACGCGGGAGCCCGTCTTCCTCGCCGGCCACTCGCTCGGGGGACGCGTCGCCGGCGAGATCGCGGCGCTCGCTCCCGGCCGCGTCGCCGCCCTCGCGCTCGTGTCGCCGCTCGGGGCCGCGTCCTACGGGTTCACGGACACGCTCAAGTGGAAGGCGATGTCGCGCCGCGCCGTCCTCGAGAGCGTCTCCGAGTCGTCGCTGAGGAGCGCCGCCGCCTACGGGTTCGAGGGCGACGCGCCCGGCAGGAAGGCGTTCGTCGCGCGCGCGGTCGCGGCGCAGACCGGCCCGTCCGGCAAGGACGTCGCCTTCGCGACCGAGAAGTCCGTCGACGGCATTCTCGCCGCCCCGCCCCTCGCCGAGCGCCTCAAGGGGACGGCCATGCCGCTCCTCGTCGCGACCGGCGAGCGGGACCCGCTCGTGCCGCCGAAGGACGCGAAGGCGATCCTGAAGGCCCGGCCGGACGCGACGTTCCTCGAGCTCCCGGGCCGCGGGCACTACGCCCTTCTGGAGGAACCGGGCCGGCTGGCCGAGGTCTTGCGCGGGTTCTTCGCGCGGGCCTGAGGCAGGTCCGGCAGCCACGCGTCCGGCACGCGCCCTTCGAGCGCCGCGCACTGGACGCGGAAGAGCTCGGACAGGCCGCGCCGCGCGGCGGCGAGAAGCTGGCCGAGCATCGCCTCGTCGAACGGCTCCTTCTCCGCGGTGCCCTGGATCTCGACGAAGCGTCCCGACGACGTCCCGACGACGTTCAGGTCGACCTCGGCGGTCGAGTCCTCGGAGTAGTCGAGGTCGAGGAGGATCTCGCGCGAATCCGGTTCAATCCCGGCCGTCACGCCGAGGGAGATCCCCGCGACGGCCTCGCGGAGCGGGTTCCCGCGGATCGTCCGCGCCTTGAAGAGCGCGCCGGCGGCGAGCATCAGGGCGACGTAGGCGCCCGTCACGGACGCACAGCGCGTCCCCGCGTCGGCCACGAGGACGTCGCAGTCGAGCGTGATCGTCCGGTCCGCGAGGATCGAGCGGTCCGCGACGCCGCGCAGCGCGCGCCCGATGAGGCGTTGGATCTCGAGCGTGCGGCCCGTCTGCTTGCCGCGCGCGGCCTCGCGCGCCGTCCGCTCGTGCGTCGCGCGCGGGAGCATTCCGTACTCGGCCGTGATCCAGCCGAGGCCGGTCTTCTGGAGGAAGGGCGGGACCTTCGCCTCGACGGACGCCGTGACGAGCACCTGGGTTTTGCCCTGCGTGATGAGGCACGAGCCCTCCGCGTGGGGCACGGCGTCGCAGACGATCGAGACGGGACGCAGCGAAAGCGCGGCGCGGCCGCCGGCACGGGAGAGGGCGTTGGGATTCTTCACGCGAGGATTGTCCTCCATCGCCCCGCGTGCCCCGCCGGCGATCACATGGGCAGGTCGACGAGCGCGAGATCCGCCGCGGGCCGGCCGAGGAAGCGGCCCGCGACGCGACGGAGCCGGTCCGACGCGTCCGTGACGAGAATGCGCGTCTCGCCAGGCTCGTTCCCCTCGCGGCGGGCGGCCGGCGGGAGCGCCGCTTCGAGCGCGTCCGCCGCGGCGTGCGCCGAGTCGACGAGCTCCCTTCCGGGCGGGAGCGCCGCCGCGATCGTCCCCGCGAGGAGCGGGTAGTGCGTGCAGCCGAGGACGACGACGCGCGCACCCGAGGATCCCACGGGCCCGAGGTACCGCGCCGCGGCCGCGCGGGCGACCTCGTTGTCCGTCCAGCCCTCCTCGGCCAGAGGCACGAAGAGCGGGCACGCCGTGTGCAGAACTTCGCGCTCCGGATCCAGCGCCCGGATCGCGCGGCCGTAGGCGTCGGACGCCACGGTCGCCTCGGTCGCGAGGACGGCAATCGGCCCGCGCGGCTCCCCCGCCGCCTCGCGCGCCCGCGCCGCGGCGACGGCGGCGACAGCACCGGGAGCCACGACGCCGATCACGGGCACGGGCGACATCTCGACGATCGCGTCGAGCGCGAGCGCCGAGGCCGTGTTGCAGGCGACGACGACGGCCTTCACGCCGTGGTCGAGCAGGAAACCGATCGCGCGCCGGGCGTAGCGACGGACGGTCTCGGCGGACTTCGTCCCGTACGGAAGGCGCGCCGTGTCGCCGAGATAGAGGAGCCGCTCGTGCGGGAGCCGGCGCGCGATCGCGTCGAGAACGGTCAGCCCGCCCACGCCCGAGTCGAAGAGGCCGATGGGCCGGTCGTCGCTCACGTCGTTTCCCCCTTCGGCCTCGCGGGCTGCTTCGCCGGCTTTGGCGGCCGCGGCGCCGGCGTCGACGTCGCCGTGGGCGTCGGAGCCGGCGTCGGCGTGGCCGCCGGCGGCGGCTGCGCGGGGCGCGGCGTCTCCGCGGCGGCGCGCGTGAAATCCGGCGCGATCGGGTGCGCGAGGTCCACGTGCCCCGCGAGCGTTTCGGCGGGCTCCCCCGCCACGAGGAAGACGACGCGCGTCACGCTCGTCATGTTCCTGCCGACCGAAACGGCGAGCGCCTGCATGGCGGCGTCTTCCTCGTGCGCGCCAGCCTGCCATTTCCCGAGAGCGGGCGGCGCGACGTCGAGGACGGCCACGCCGTCGCGCAGGAGGTACGCCCCGCGCAGAGTCCAGCCCTCGGGAAAGGGCTTGACGAGGTCGGCGCTGCGCGGCCCCTCGACGACGCCGGCCGCCACCGACCGCAGGAATGCCACGTCGTCCGCCGCCACGGGCACGTCGCGCGCCTCGGGGTGCAGAACGCCATCGCCCTCCTTCGACTCGAAGAAGAGCGTCACGTTGCGCGCGGGGATCGGCGTCGGCGGCACGACGGCCGTCGGGCGCGGCGCGGGAGGGGGCGGCGCGCCGGCCTTCGGCTTCCTGACGCTCCGCATCACGACGAACGCACCGAGGAGCAAGGCGAGGATCGCGACGAGCGCGAGCGCGAAGCGGCGGGCCACGGGACTCAGCTCTTGCCGTTCTTCGGCGCGTACGGCACGGGAGCGGCGCCGTCAGCGGACCGGAAGTACGTCTCGAGACTGCCCGCGAGCGTGTCCGCGACCTGCCGGCGGAACTCCTCGGAATTGATCTTCTTCTCCTCGTCGGGGTTCGTGATGAACGAGACCTCGACGAGCACGGCCGGCGCGTTCACGCCGATGAGGACGCGAAAGGGCGCCTGCTTCACGCCGCGCGTCGTGATCCCGAGCAGGCGGTTGAAGTCGGCCTGCACGATCTCGGCGAGGCGCGCGGACGCGCCGAGGTGCTGGTTCTGCGCGAGATCCCACAGGATGAGATCGAGGTCGCGCACCGCGGCGTTCTTCTCCGCGCTGGGTGTCCCGGGCGCGGCGCGGTTTTCGCTCTCGGCGAGCGCGGCCGCCGCGCGGTCCGACGCGTCGAGCGAGAGGTAATAGACCTCGGTCCCGTGCGCGGAGGCCGCGCGCGACGCGTTGCAGTGGATGGAGAGGAAGACGTCCGCCTTCGCGGCATTCGCGGCGGCGGCGCGGTCGTCGAGCCCCACCGTCGCGTCCGTCGTCCGGGTCAGGAGGACGCGGTACCCGCGGCGCTGGAGCGTCTCGGCGACCGTCTTGCCGAGCGCGAGCGTCGCGTCCTTCTCGAGGGAGCCGCCCGGTCCCTTCGCCCCTTCCTCCGTCCCGCCGTGGCCGGGGTCGACGACGATCGTCTTCATGTTCTTCACGGCGGCTGGCGCGGCTGGCACGGCGGGCGCGGCGGCGGGCGCGGTTCCGGCCTTGCGCGCGACGTCCACGACGAGGCGGGGCGGCGTCCCGAGCGCATAGACGTTCGCGACGAGGCCCTTTTCGCGGAAGACGATCGTCACCTCGCCGCCGCGCACGAGGAGCCGCGCGACGCGCGGCGAGTCGAGGACGCGCTCGGGCGACGGCGCGGTGAGGCGCGTGCCCGGAAAATGCAGGACGACCTGTTCCGGCGTCATCTCCACCGCGTACGACGGCGACTGCGAGAATCGGAGGACGATCTTCGTCACGTCGCCCAGCTCCGCGACGGAGGGCTCCACGCCGACGTCGACGAAATCCGACTTCTTCGCCGAGAGCGTCCGTGTCCCCTTGTCCCACCCGAGCGCCTGGCCCGTGAGCGGACCGAGGACCCTGACGAAGAATTCCGGCTCGGCCCACGCGCCGAGGCTCGACGCGCGCACGGGCGACGCGAGGTTCACGACCTTCGTGTCCACGACCGCGATCGGCGACTCGGCGCCGAAGACGGCCGTGCGGCCCTTGACCTTCACCTCGTACGAGCGCGTGCGTTCGTCCCACGCGATCGTCCCGTCGAGGGCGGCTACGGCGTCGTTCACGAGAAGGAACGTCCGCCCGTCGCGGTCTTCGGCACGGATCGGCGCGGGCGGCTTGCCGTCCCGCGCGAGTGCCGCGTCCTGGGCCTCGACCGAGCCGGCGCCGGACAGGAAGGAGAATCCGGCGGCGGCGAGAAGAACGAGGAACCGGGCCGTCGCGTGCGTCACCCGCGAATTATGGCGACTCCCGGGCTTTTCCGCGCGGGGGCCGACCTGTTATCCTCAACGGTCACGATTGGGGGCGTCCCGGTTTCGACGGGGCATTCAGCGATCGAGGAGCACGCCGAGCACGGCCGTTCGCTCGTAAAAACGACGGTCAACAACTAGCTGCCAACACCAGCGACTACGCTCTCGCGGCTTAATTAGCCACGACGGGCGCCGGGGAGCCTGTCCGGGGCGCCTCGGCGTTTGACGCGAAATCCGGGCTGGGGTCGCCTCCGCCATCTGAAGAGGTGACCCGAGAGTGTCAGGTTCGCTGCCGCGCCCGGTTGTCCGGACCTGAATGCGCGGTGGCTAAAAAAACAAGTCCGGACTGAGCGTGGAGAATCTCGACGTTCGGGCGCTTCGGACGGGGGTTCGACTCCCCCCGCCTCCACCACCCTCGAGGGGGGATCCGGCAACGGGTCCCCCCTCGGCCCTTTCGGAGCATGACGATGGGAGACCGAGAGGAACGAGGAACTCCTCGCGGAGGATTTCCCCCGGGAAGGCTCTGGCCGACGATGCGCTGTCACGGCCGAGATGGCGCTCAAGCTCGGTGCGGCTTTTCGGACCTCGCCGGA
>JBDTTJ010000001.1:0-74458 GCA_039930645.1 Acidobacteriota bacterium | reverse complement strand
GAGCGGCTGATCCGCGACGCCGGCGCTCGCGAGAATCAAGTCGATCAGACGGTCGGGAAGAGGGGAAGAGGAAGAAGAAGATTTTCTTAGAAGGTTGGAGAGGGAGAGGCCGGAGCGGGCGCCTGCCACGAGGCGCGCATCCCAGTCGCCGCCGAAGGAGACCGTCACCTTCGCGGCGCCGCCGGCCCTCTCGACGACGTGCGAGACGTCGAGCACGGCAGGGCCGCTCCAGCCCCTGTGCGTGAAGAGGAATCCGCCCTCCGATTCGGCCCTCTCGCCGCTCGCCGCGCACGTCGCGGTTACGCGCGCGTTTACGCTCACGCCGGAGAGTGCGTGATGCGCCGGCGCGTTGCCCGTCAAGGGCGCGAGCGCGGGGTACGTCGGCACGAGCGTGTGGCCCAGCGCCTCGGCCCACGCGAAGCCGCCGCCGTCGGCCCCGCCTCCGAGGACGGAGAGGCCTCCGGTCGCGAGAATCACGCGGGAGGCGCGGACGTCGGCCCCGTCCGCGAGCCGGATCGCGAAGCCTCCGTCCATCCGCCCGACCTCGCGCACGATCGCGCCCGTCCGGATCGTCGCGCCCGCCAGGGCGGCCCGCGCCACGAGCGCGTCGCGCACGTCCTTCGCCCGGTTCGAGGGCGGGAAGAGCTTCCTCCCCTCGGCCTCCTCACGCAGCGGCCCGTCGAGGAGCTCCTCGAAGAACGCGCGCTGCTGCTCGAGCGGGACGCGGGCAAGGTAACGACCCACGACGCGCGGCGGCGCGGCCGAGACGAAGCGCTCGCGCGCCTCCTCCATGGGGAGGACGTTGCAGCGCCCGCCGCCGGAGACGAGGATCTTGCGGCCCGGCTGCGCGGCCGCCTCGAGGACGACGACGCCGGCCGCGCCCGCCTCGGCGGCGCGGATCGCTGCCAGGAGGCCCGCCGCCCCGCCCCCGAGAATCGCGAGGTTCACCCCATCCGCCATCCCGTCGATAATGCGGGATGCCTTCCTCGACCGGCGGACTCGGCGGCTTTTTCCGCCGCACGGCGTACCACGTCTGGTTCGTTCTCGCCTGCACCGTCGGCGGCTTCGCGTTCGTTTTTCTCGCCGCGGTCGCCCTCCTCCATTACGCGCTCTTCCGCAACGGGGAGAAGGCCGCGATGGTGTGGATCCGGAGCTTCGGCATCGTCATGACGCGGTTCGTTTTCTGGCGGGTTGAGACCGAGAACATCGAGACCATGCTCGCGACGAAGCCGGCCGTCGTCGTCGGGAACCATCAATCGAACCTCGACATCGCGACGTGGGGGACGTTCTTCCCCTACCAGGCGGTCGCGGTCGGCAAGAAGGAGATCCTGAAGATCCCCGTCTTCGGCTGGCTCTGGAAAGTGTCGAAGCACATCATCGTCGACCGGTCGAACGCGATCGCGGCGCGCGACTCGCTCCGGGCCGCGGCCGAGCGGATCCGGACCGAGAAGCTGAGCGTCTGGGTGCTCCCCGAGGGCCACCGCAACTCGAAGCCCGAGATGCTCCCGTTCAAGAAGGGCGCGTTCCATCTCGCGATCGCCGCGCAGGTGCCCGTCATCCCGTTCGCGACCTCGCCGATGTGGACGGTCCTCGATGCGCACCGCTGGATGGTGCGCCCCGGGACCGTGCGGGTGAGGTTCATGGCGCCGATCCCGACGGAAGGGATGGCCCAGGACGACGTCGAGCGCCTCAGCCTCGCCGCGCGCGCGGCGATCGAAGGGGCGCGCCAGGACTTCCTCAAGACGGCGGGCCCCCGGATCGGCTAGACCCGGAACGTATCGGGCCGCCAGTTCGCGATCCGCTTCTTGATGGCCTCGCCGCTGAGGTTCTCGTCGAGCGCAACCTCAACGAGGCCCGCGAGCTCGGCGTCGGGCGCGAAGCGCAGGCCGATGAGCTGGTCTTCCGTGAGCGAGAGGCTCCGGGCGCGCAGCGGACCCTCGAGCACCGCGGCGAGGCGCTGGCGCTCCTCGAGCCGGATGACGCGGTCCTGCGCCCTGAGCGCGAACGACCGGGCCTTCCACACGATGACCACGACGGCCGCCGAAACGAAGATCTGCCAGATCGTCCAACCGGACGGCGCCTTGAAGGCGTGCCAGAGCGCGACGAAAAACGCGATCACGAGCACCGGGGCGGCGAAGTAGTGATACGGGGGGTCCCACCGGCGGTGAGTCTTGAAGTCCTGCGCGGGCGTTTCGGCCATGGTGTTCCTCTCCGTGAAATCCGTCCCTGCTCGGAATACGGATTCTCGATAGAATCGCGACCCTCGGGGCTCCGCCCCACTCTATCCAAAAGGAGATTCCCCCGCATGTTCCGACCCCGAGTCCTCGCGCCTCTGGCGCTCGCACTCGTCTTCACGGCCCCCCCCGTGCGCGCCGAGAAAGAGACGTTCGTTCTCGACAAGAATCACACCGAGATCGGATTCAAGGTCCGCCACTTCGTCTCGAAGGTGAGCGGCCGTTTCGCGAGGTTCGACGGGACGATCGTCCTCGACCGCGCCAGGCCGGAGGAGAGCTCCGTCGACCTCAAGATCGACTCGACGAGCATCGACACGGGCGTCCCGAACCGCGACAAGCACCTCAACTCGGCCGACTTCTTCGACACCGCGAAGTTCCCCGAGATCTCGTTCAAGTCCACGAAAATCGCCGCGAAGGGCAAGGACACGTACGAGATCACGGGCGACCTCACGATGCGCGGCGTCACGAAGAGCGTGACGCTCACCGTCACGGCGAACGGCTTCGCGAACGACGGCCGTGGCGGCCAGAAAACCGGCTTCGACGTGAGCGGCAGGCTCAACCGCAAGGACTTCGGCGTGAGCTGGAATGCGGTCGTGGACCAGAACGCGATGCTCTCGGACGAGGTCGACCTCGTGATATCCGTCGAGGCGAACAAGCCCGCCCCGAAACCGGCGGCTCCGC
The DNA here is from genome assembly GCA_039930645.1 of Acidobacteriota bacterium. Classification (GTDB taxonomy): domain Bacteria; phylum Acidobacteriota; class Thermoanaerobaculia; order UBA5066; family UBA5066; genus Fen-183. Next base: position 71,543 of record JBDTTJ010000001.1, on the reverse strand, counting down.
CCGCCCCGGCCGCGCCCGCGGCTCCGGCGACCGCTCCCGCCGCCCCGGCGACGAAGTGATCCCTTGAGGAGCCACCACGTCCGCCCCGTCGCGGTCCTCGGCTTCGCGCTCGTCCACGTGGCCGCGGTCGCGGGCGTCGCCCTCGTCGGCCTCTCGTGGAAGGGCGTCGCCCTGGCGGTCGCCTCGTACTACCTGCGGATGTTCGCGATCACCGCTGGCTTCCACCGCTACTTCTCCCACAAGGCCTTCAAGCTCTCGCGCGTTCCGCAGTTCCTCCTCGCGCTGCTCGGCCAGACGTCCGCGCAGAAGGGCGTCCTGTGGTGGGCCTCCAACCACCGCCACCACCACAAATACTCCGACACGCCCGAGGACATCCACAGCCCGAAGCAGGACGGCTTCTGGTGGAGCCACATCGGCTGGATCCTCTCGGGCAAGTACGACGAGACGAACTTCTCCCGGATCCCGGATCTCGCGAAGTTCCCCGAGCTCGTCTGGCTGGACCGCAACCAGTACGCTCCCACGATGCTCTACGGGCTCCTCACGTTTCTTTGCTTCGGCTGGACCGGCCTCGTGTGGGCCTACTTCGTGTCGACGGTGCTCCTCTGGCACGGCACGTTCACGATCAACTCCCTCATGCACGTCATCGGGCGCCGCGTGTTCCCGACGGCCGACACGAGCCGCAACAGCATGTTCTTCGCCCTCGTGACGATGGGCGAGGGCTGGCACAACAACCACCACTTCTACCCGAGCTCGGCCGCGCAGGGCTTCCGCTGGTGGCAGCTGGACGCGAGCTTCTATCTCCTCTGGCTCGGCGAGAAGCTCGGCGTCGTGAAGAACCTGCGCCGCGCTCCGACGGCCGCCGTCATCGCGCGTCTGACGTCCGGCGCGGGAGCCGTTGCCTCGCCGGCGCACCTCGCGTCCGACGCCGCGGACGCTCTGGCGGCCCGGTGGGAGGAGATCCGCTCGGCGGCGAGCGTCGCCGCCCACGCGGCGCTGGTCGAGCTCGAGGCCGCGCGCCTCAGGGCCTCGGCCCGCCTCGAGACGCTCCAGGAGGACTACGCCGCCGCCCGCGCCCGCGCCGGCGCGGCCGCGGAGACGAAGCTCGACGACCTCCGCGCCGAGATCGAACGCACGCGGCGCGAGCTGCACGAAACGCTCCGGCGGCTCGTCGAGCAGGCGGAAGGGCTGGGCCTCGCGCCCGCCTGAGGAGACCATGGCCGACCTCTACGCGCAGCATCTCGTCCGTCTCGCCGCCTCGACCGCGCGGGCTCTCGAGGAGACCGGCTTCGACCGGATGGTCGTCCACTCGGGCGCGCCGTTCACGTACTTCGCCGACGACAACGACGCGCCCTTCCACCCGACGCCCACGTTCGCGCACTGGGCGCCCGTCGAGGGCCCGTACCATCTCCTCGACGTCGTCCCCGGAAAAAAGCCGCGCCTCGTGCGCGTGCAGCCGCGCGACTACTGGTACGCGCCACCGGCGCCCGCGCCGGCGTTCGTGGCCCGGGAGTTCGACGTCGTCGACGTCTCAACGTCCGAGACCGCGTGGAAGGAAGTCGGAAACGGCTTCGCGCGCACGGCCTTCGTCGGCGGCGCCGTGGACGACGCGGCCGCACACGGCTTCAGGCCCCAGAACGTGAACCCGAAGGGGCTCGTCGCGCGGCTGGACTGGGAGCGCTCGTACAAGTCCGACTGGGAGGCCGAGCAGGTTGCCGTCGCGAACGCGAAGGCGGCGCGCGGCTACCGCGCCATCGAGAAGGCGTTCCGCGCGGGCGCATCCGAGATGGAGCTCCACCACGCGTACCTCACGGCGATCGGCGACGTGGAGGAAGCCCTCCCGTACACGTCGATCGTCGCGCTCGACGACCGCTCCGCGACTCTCCACTACCACGGCAAGCGCGGAAGGCTGCCGTCTCCGTCGAAGGTCCTCCTCGTCGACGCGGGCGCCACCGTGAACGGTTACGCGTCCGACATCACACGCACGTTCGTCCGGGAGGGCGTCGAGCCCGTCTTCGCGCGCCTCCTCGACGGCATGAAGGCGCTGCAGGCGAAGCTCTGCCTCGAGGGGCGGCCGGGCCTGCACTACCGCGACTTCCACCTCCGGGCGCAGAAGTACGTCGCGGACCTCCTTCGTGAGGTCGGCGTCCTGAAAGTCTCCTCCGACGAGGCCGTCACGACGCGGCTGACATTCCCGTTCTTCCCGCATGGCCTCGGCCATTTCCTCGGCCTGCAGGTCCACGACGTCGCCGGCCGTCAGGCCGACCGCACGGGCGCGCCCGCGCCTCCTCCGTCCGACCACCCGGCGCTTCGCACCGTCCGACCGATCGAGGAGCGGATGCTCTTCACGGTCGAGCCCGGCCTCTACTTCATCCCGATGCTCCTCGACCCCGTCCGCGAGGGCCCGCACCGCGCCGCGATCGACTGGGCGCTCGTGGACCGCCTGATCCCCATGGGCGGCATCCGCGTCGAGGACAACATCTTCGTCGGGAAGGACGCGAACCGGAACCTCACGAGAGAGTCTCTTCCCGACTAGCGGAGGTCCCGATGAAACCCAATCCTCCCGGCTGGCCCCGCATCTCCTCCTCTCTCTACTACGTCGACGCGGCGCACGCGATCGACTGGCTCTGCGACGCATTCGGCTTCGAGGTGCGCCTGAAGGTCGTGGGCGACGGCGGCCGGATCGAGCACTCGGAGCTCACGTTCGGCGAAGGCGTCATCATGGTCGCCGGCGCGGACAAGGCCGACAAGTACCCTCAGGTCCGGAGCCCGCAGCAGGTCGGCGGCGCGAACACCCAGAACCTGTTCCTCTACGTCGATGACGTCGAAGCCCACTGCGCGCGCGCCCGCGCCAAGGGCGCGACGATCGTCGTCGAGCCGAAGATCTCCGACTACGGCGAGGACTACTGGTCGGACCGGAGCTACGAGTGCGTGGACGTCGGCGGCCACCACTGGTGGTTCGCCGAGCGCCTCCGCAGCCCGAAGCCGAAGGGATGAGCGGCCTCGACGGCGGTGCACCGGGGGCTGTAGTCTGAACCAGGGGCACACCGGAGCGCACGACTGCGGGACCCACTGACCCCAGCCGGCGCGCCCTCGCGGCAGCCCTCGCGCGGGAGCGCTAGACTCCTTGTTCCGGAGACGCCTCGATGCGAACGGACCTCACACAGATCGATCTGACCCCGATCGGCGAGCTCGTCCGAATCCGCAAGGAGGAGACGGTTCTCGAAGAGCGCCTCGCGAAGATGGAGGCGAAGAACCCCAACGTCTCCCCGGTCGTGTACGCCCGTGTGAGGAGCGACTACGAGGCGCGCCGGAACGAGCTCTCGCGCGGATCGCAGCCCCTGAAGGAGAAGGCCCTGCGCGAGTACGAGCGACTCAAGGTCCTGCGAGCCGAAGTCGAAAGCGCCGTGCAGCAGGTCTCGCTCGAGAAAGAAGAGCTGGAGTTCCGCAGGGACCTCGGAGAATTCCCGGACGACGAGTTCACGAAGCGCATCGCCGATTGCGACAGACGCCTCGCCGAGGAGCGCCGGCAGCTCGAAGACGTGCTCCAGATGCGCAACACGTTCGTGGCTGCTTTCCGCTCGGAGGAGGAGCTGGAGGCCGGATCGTCGCCGCCCGGGTCCCACCCGCCCGCACCTCTCCCCTCGGCGGTTCCGCAGCCGGCGCCTCCCCGCCCGGCGCCTCCGCAGGCGCCGCCACCGCAGGCGCCGCCGCCCGCGCCTCACGCGCCGCCCGCGGTTCCCGTCGCGTACGTCCCGGGAGAGGGCCTCACGCCCGACGGGACCGTGATCACCGCCATGCGGCCGCCCGTCGCCGGCTCGAGGGTCCCTTCGGGCCACGAGGCGCACGCCGAGGAAGTGGCCGTGCCGTCTCACAGCGCGACGGCCGTCCTCCCGCGCACCCGCCTCTCGCTCCTCGAAGGCGACACGCCCGTGAAGGAGTTCCTCCTGAAGCCCGGCGTTTCCGTGATCGGACGTCTCGCGCAGAGCGACATCCAGCTGCCCTCCCCCGACGTGTCGCGCCGGCACGCGCAGATCATCGTCGGACCCGACGGATGCTTCGTCGCCGATCTGGGCTCCGAGAACGGCGTAAAGGTGAACGGCCGCCTCGTCGAGAGCCACCGGCTCGAGGACGGCGACGTCGTCGAGCTCGGCAAGCAACGCCTCGTCTTCCGGGAATGACGGGGCGCCGCCCTTCTTGACGGGGCCCCGGCGGAATCCGATCATCACGACCAGTGCAAGAGCCTGGTGGGTACGGGACCGCGCGACTTCTGCCGTCTCCCGGGGCGAGCTCTGCCTTCGCCCTGCACGTCGTGCTGACCGCCCCGGGCCGCGAATACGCGCGTAGCCCGTGGGTCCGGCTGTCCGAGGCCGACGACTTCGCGCGCGTGACTCTGGCTGCGGTCATGGGGGATCCCGGCACCCTCCTCGAGCTCTGCGCGCTGAAGTTGATGCCGGACGTCTGGCCGGAGGGGGCGACACCGGCGGCCCTCGGCCTCACGAACCGCGACCTCGAGGACCGCTGGGAGAGAGAAAGTGCGCGCCTCGTCGAGCTGGGCGCGGTTTCGCCGCACTTCCCGCGCCTCGTGCGCCTCGACGACTCCGCCGAAGCCTCCCGCGGCCTCCCTCCTCTCGTCTTCTCGCACCCGGGGCGTTCGTTCTTCGTTCCGCCCTGCCCGCGCTGCCGCAATCCGCTCTCGCTCTGCCGCGACGAGGAATGGCTCGCGGGCGCCGGGCTGCCGCCGTACGCGACGACGCTGGACCGCTTCCTCTGGTGTGAGGCTTGCGCTCGCGGGCCCGAGGCGCCTACGGTCTACACGACGTCGCGGGTCAGCGCGCCGCGCACCGCGGTCCGGTCCGCCACCGACCTTCTCGACGATCTGAGCCGTGCGCTCGGCGAGGTCTGGACGGAAGACGAGGCGATCGCGCTCGTCGGGTCGGAGACCGCCAGGGCGGTGCGCGCGTTTTCCGCGGCGGGCGGCGCAAGCGTCCGGGACCTTTTCGCGTTCCTGACCTTCTTCGGGTCGCCGCTCCTCCTGACCGTGGCGGCGCCGTTCGATCTCGAAGCGCTCGCGGACGCTCTCGGCGGCAGGCCGTGGGAGGAGCTCGGGGCTCAGGGCCCGACGCCGGGCGCTGCCTTCCCCCCGCGCTGGGCGTGGCTCGTCCGGCCGCCGGCTCCGACGCGGCGGCTGCTCTTTTCCTCCGAGAGCGCGGGCCTCGACGCGGTCGAGGTCTTCTACCTGAAGATGACCGTGTTCCGGCAGGTCCTCGACGGGCTCATCGACTACACCCGGGCCACGGGCCGGCCGCACCTCGACCTCCACCCGCGCCACCTGCTGTTCGACCTCTCGGGAGCCGGAGACGGACTTCCGGTCTTCTGGACGTTTCAGGTCCGGATCCACGGACTCGCCGCCGCCGCGATGCCGCTCCCGGCGCCGGGATCCCCGACGGTCGTCCTTCCCGGACAGGGGCTCGCGGTCCCGTACGCGGCCCCCGAAGTGCAGGAGTTCCGCCTCGCCGGTTACCGGCCGGGCGAGTTCGTCTTCACCGACATCGACGAGGAAGGCACCGCCGCGCGGCGCTTCCGGCTCCGCGGCCGCCTCTCGGACCCCTACGGCCTCTACCCTTCGCCCCGGCCGCGCGACACGATCTTCGTGTCGCTGCCGGACCCGACTCTCGCCTTCGGCTTCACGGGTCTGGCCGTCCGGGCGACGCCCGGAGAGACGCGCTCGGACGAGGCGGCGTTCGCGAGCGACCTGCTCGAGCTCGAGGAGAGCGGCCTCAAGCGCCTCCGCCTCGCGCTCGGCACGAAGCTCCCCGGCGCCCGCTACCGGGTCTTCCCTGATTTCGGGACGCCCACCGACCTCCACGCGCTGGGTGTTTCCCTCCTTCGCGTGCTGCTCCGGAACGACGAGCAGGATCTCGGCGCAGCGCTCAAGGCGGCCGACCGGCTCGGGCGGGAGCTGGCGACGGCGCCGCCGGAGGCCCGGCGGGACGTGAGACTCGCCACCCTGCTCAAGCGCGCCCCCGACGCGGCGCCGGCCTTCGCGAAGACGCAGATTTTCTGGGGACGGGATGACCGCCGCCCCGGCCGGCCGAACGCCGTTCCGGACGGACTCTGGGAGCGGGCGCTTCTCCTCGCCCTCCGTCTCGTCACACGCGTACCGGGATTCTCGGTCGCGGCCGGTCCCGCCGATTTCGATCCGCTCTTCCGGGAAGAGAAGCTCGAGCGGATTCTGCCCGAGGTCGTCGAGATCCTCGCCGAGCTGCAATCGCTCCTCTTCGACCGGCAGCCGATCCACCTCGAGATCCAGCAGATTCTCGCCGAGATCCGCGAGGACGAGCGCTCGTCCGGGGGACGGCCGTGAGCGGCTCGGTCTTCGTCGCCGTCGAAGTCTGGCTCGGGCCGATGGAAGGGCTGCGCCACGTGACGCCCGCCCCGGATGCGCGCGCCACGGTCCACATCGGGCGCGTGTCGGTGGACAAGAAGACGAGCACGAGGAACGAATTCGTCCTCTCGTACGGCTACGGCGTTTCCTCGGCCCACGCGGAGGTTCGCTTCGAGAAGGGGCGGCTCTTCCTGAAGGACAACGGAAGTACGAACGGAACCTCCGTCCAGTCCGGGCAGGTCAGCGGGGAGGTCGAGATCCACTCGGGCGACGTCTTCCTCGTCTCCTCGACGCCGGTCCGGGTGCGGCTGGTCGATGCGACGCTTCCGGAGATGCCCTTCCCGCGCGTTCTGAGGGGCGAGGCGTACCCGGACCCCGCGGTCCAGAGCATCGTCCGCGGCGCCCGCGAAGCCGCGACGCAACGCGGTGAGCTCTTCGCGGACACGCGCCATCTCTGCGACGCGCTCCTCCGTTCGCGCAGCGCGACCATCCAGCGGATCCTGAGGGACGCGAACTGGTCCCGGGAGCAGGCGCTCGCGGAGCTCTGGGAAGGACGTCTCTTCGCGGGATCCTACGAGTGGCTGAACGACCTCTTCCTGCAGCCGCTCGGCCTCAAGACCGGCTCCGACGAGCTCATCCTGTCGCCGAAAGTCGGCTTCCTTCTCGAGGAGTGCCAGCGCCGGACCATCGAGTCCTCGGCGATGGACCTCGAGACGACGCTCCGCCACGAGCTGCTCAAGCTGCTGCGTCAGGACGAGGAGAGCGCCGTCGGCTCGTGGCTCGCCCGGCGGCTTCCGGATTTCGCGCCCCGCGAAGAGCCGCCGCGGCCGGCGCCGGCGGCCGCTCCTCCCGCGCCCCAGCCGGTCCCGAAGGCGGCTCCCGCGCGCCGCCCGGAAGCGCCCCGGCGCGAAAGCGCACCGGAGCCCGCCGCTCGCGGAGCGGGAATCGCAAGCGCTCCGCTCACGCACGACGAGATCGCCCTCGACCGGAAGGCGCGCGAACTGGCCGACGACCTGCTTCGCGAGGCCGCCGCGTACCGCTTCTCGACGCCGGCCGACCGGCGCGAGGCGCTCAAGTCGCTCGTCGTGAAGGAGCTTCACGCTCTCGCGCCCGCCAGGAGGCCGCGCGTCCTCGAGCAGCTCCGGCTGCAGTTTCCCGTCGCCCTGGCCGGCGATGTTCCGAACCTGGAGGAGGCGAGACTCCGGCGCCGCGTGGCGGAGCTGGAGCGGCGCCTCGCCGAGACGGCCTCGCAGCCGCCGGCGCCCGCTCCGAAGACGGCCGCCCCGGCGGCTCTGCCGTGGAAGGCGCTGCTGACGCCCGAAGACGGCAAGGCCCCCGCCCTCGAGCCCCGTCTCGCCGTGCTCCGCGACGTCCTGCGGTTCGCCCAGGACGTGGAGACGTTCACGCTCGGCCTCGTCGAGGCGATGACGATGCCGGGCGCCGAGACGGCGAGCTTTCGCCTGCCCAACTTCCGCGACCGGCTGAGCGGTTTTCTGGCCGCGGCCGCCGAGGGCAAGGACGTGAATCCGGACGACGTGAGGGACTACCTCGGGGAGCTTCGCCGATGGCAGGTCGCCATTTCGGCGGGGCACCACGAGGCGCCGAAGTTGTGGTTCACGAGGCTCTGGAAGAGAATCAGCCCCTCAGTCATCGAGGCGGGGAAAGCGGGAGCGGGGTGGAAGCTCCGCGGGGAGACGGCGGAATGGTGGGACCAGTATCGGGACCTCGTGAAGGACTTGAACCCCGATCTCGTGCAGGATCAGGTTCTCCAGGCGGCGGCGCACCTCTCGCAGACAGAATTCCAGAAGCTCAACAAGAGGAAGTAGACGCCATGCCGACCTTCGCGGGCACGCCCGTCCGGTCCTGCCGACTCGCCACGCTCCTCCTCGCCGTCGCCTGCGCCACGCTTGCCGGTGGCTGCGGATCTTCGGCGGCCACGGTCGCCTTCCGCTGCGCGCCCGAGATCAACGGCGGGACGCTCCTCACGGTCGACGTCGTTCGCGCGACCGAGCCCGAAGTCGAGAGAATCCGCGCCCTCGGCGAGAAGTGGTTCTACGACCCGCTCCGCGAGTCCCTCCGGGACCGGACGCGGACCGCGACGTTCTCGCAGGCCGAGGGGCGCTGCGAGAAGGAGCTGACCGTCCAGGCGAGCAAGGACGACAAGTTCCTCGTAATCGTCGCGGACTACCGCTTCCAGAGCGCCGACCCGGGCCGCCATCTCGTCGTCCTTCGCAAGGATCAATGGAAGGGCCGGACGATCCGGATCCAGGTCCGCGACCGGGAATTCTCGATCGTCCAGCCGTGAAAAAAAACCGCCCCGTCCTCTGGGCCGAGGGAATGTTCCTCCGGCCGCACCATCTGCAGGCGGCGGAGCGATTCCGCGAGGAGTCGCTCCACGAGGAGGTGCGGCGCATCCAGCCCTTTTTCTGGGGCGTCACGCGGATGGAGGTCGCCGCGGACCAGCTCGAGAACCACATCTTCGAGCTGCGCGACATCGAGGCGAAGCTGAAGGACGGGTCCGTCCTTTCGGCCGGCGCCAACCTCCGGATCTTCCCGCGTCCGTTCAAGGCCGAGATCGAACAGGCCGGCGGGCGGATGGACGTATTTCTCGGGGTGCCCGTCCTGCGCGAGGACGCTCCGAACACGTTCTTCCCCGGCGAGGACCGCCGCGGCCAGGACCGGCGGTTGACGTCCGAGGTCCTCGAGCTCCCGGACGAGAACACCGGGGCGAACCGCCAGCCCGTGGAGACGCGCCTCGTGAACGGACGGCTCTTCTTCGGGAACGAGAACCGGGACGGCTACGAGTGCCTGCCTCTCGCGATCGTGGAGCGCTCGGGCCAGGGGAAGAACTTCCCCGTCCTCTCGAAGGACTTCATTCCGCCGGTCACGGAGATCGGGGCCTCCGCGACCCTGCAGGCGCTCTGCGAGTCGGTCACGAACCGGCTCGAAGCCAAGCACCGTCTCGTTCTGACCGAGGTCGCCTCGGGACGCCTCGCGATCGCGTCGGAAGGCACGTCGGGCTGGCAGACGCTCATGAAGCTGAAGATCCTCGGCAGCTTCGTCTACATCCTGCAGCAGCTCACGCGGATCCCGCGCGTGCATCCGTTCCCGGTCTACTGCGAGTTCGCGCGGCTTCTCGGCGACCTCGCCATCTTCGACGAGGGGCTCCGGCCCATCAAGGTGCCCCTCTACGACCACGACCGTCTCGGCCCCTGCTTCTTCGACATCTGCCAGAACATCGAGCTCCTGACCGAAAAGGTGGTCGCGTCGCGCTTCATCCGGGTCGAGTTCGTCCTGAGGGAGGACCTCCTCGTGGCGGACCTGAAGCCCGAGTGGTTCACGAGCGAGGCCGAGTTCTACCTTTCGGTGGAGACGGATCTCCCCGAGCGCGACCTCAAAGAGCGGCTCAACACGATGAAGGTCGGCGCCGTGCACGACATTCCGCTGCTCCGGCAGCGGCGCCTGTTCGGCCTCGACCTCGAGATGCTCAAGCGCATCCCGTCCGGGCTTCCGGCCGGGGACGACCACTACTACTTCACGATCGAGAAGGAAGGCATTTACTGGGGCAACGTCGTGAAGGACCACGCGATGGCGGTCTCGGGGATGCTCGACCCGAAGCTCAAGTTCTTCCTGTACGTCGTCTCGAAGCCGCTGAGCGCGACCCGTGGATAGCACGAGCACCACCGACCTCTTCGGGGTCTCCTCGCGCCTCTTCCTTTTCCTCAGCTCCTTCCGGCAGAAGGTCCGCCGCAACGTTCGGCTCGAGCCCGACGCCGTCGCCGCCGACCTCCAGGAGATCTTCGACGACCAGGCGCGCGCCGTCCGCGGCGATCCGCGCCTCGACGCGCTCTACGAGAAGGCACGGTACCCGCTCGTCGTCCTCGCGGACGAGATCCTCCTCCACTCCGGCTGGGATCGCAGCGCGGAGTGGGAACAGCACCTCTTCGAGGAGAAGTACTTCAAGACGAACATCGGCGGCGACCAGTACTTCTCGATCGCCAAGGACCTCCGTCCCGACGACGTGGAGCTCGCGGCAATCGTCTTCACCGGGCTGGCGCTCGGCTTCCGCGGCAAGTACCGCGAACGCCCCGAGAAGGCGGTGGAAGTCAAGAACCGCGTCTACCGTCTCCTCGCCGAGTACCTCGCGGACGTGGGCGACAGGATCACGCCCGAGGCGTACCACGTCACGGCGGCGCCGGCGCGCAAGCTCTCCCCCGCGGTCACCCTCGCGCGCGTCGCGATCGTCGGCGTCGGCATCCTCTTTCTCTACTACGCGATCACGTGGCTCATGTGGGCCCGCTCGGTCGACGACCTGAGGACCGTCGTGCAGACGATGGGGCTGGCGTAGGCGGCCATGCAGGAATTCCTTTCTCTCATCCAGGGGCTTCCCAAGCCGCTCAAGTACCTCGCCGGCGTCGTTCTCTTCATTCCCCTCGGCTACTTCCTGATCAACCTTCTCGGGCTCCAGAAATACTGGTGGCTCTTCCTGCTCGGCCTGCTCGTCGTCGTGGGGGCCGTCGTCCTCTTCGAGTTCCTGCGCAAGGGCCGCGAGGCGCAGAAGGGCCGGGCCTTCGAAGGCGAGCTCCGCAAGGACTCGCAGGCCGCCGGCGCGTCGAAGGAAGAGGTGCGCGAGGCGCTCAAGGACCTCTCGGCCAAGTGGCTGGAGGCCGTCCAGAACCTGAAGGGAGCCGGGCTCGACATCTATTCGCTGCCCTGGTACCTCCTCATCGGGGAGCCGCAGTCGGGAAAGAGCACGACCCTCAAGAACTCGGGGCTGGAGTTCCCGGTGGGGGGCGACGCCCTCTCGGGCGCGGGCGGCACGCGCAACTGCGACTGGTGGTTCGCGAACGAGGCCGTCATCCTCGACACGGCGGGACGCTTCACGTTTCAGGAGGAAGCGGCTCCCGACGCGTCGGAGTGGTCGAGCTTCCTCAAGCTCCTGAGGAAGCATCGGGGCTACTGCCCCATCAACGGGGTTCTCGTCGTCATCCCGGCGACGTCACTCCTCGAGGACACCCCGGAGGAGCAGGACAAGAAGGCCCAGAACATCCGGGCGAAGCTGATCCACATCCAGCGCCTCCTCGACATCCGGTTCCCGATCTTTTTCCTGATCACGAAGGCCGACCGCGCGCTCGGCTTCTCGGAGTTCTTCACGAAGCTCGACCCGGTCGAGCAGCGGCAGTTGTTCGGCTGGTCGAATCCCGCCGGTCCCGAGAAGCCCTACGACCCGAACATCGTGGACGCGGCGTGGGACCAGATCGTCACGCGCGTGCACAAGCTCCGGCTGAAGTTCCTCTCGGCCGAGGAGAACGTCGCGAACGCCGACCGGTTCATCGTGTTTCCCGAGGAGCTCCGCGCCCTGAAGGAGCCGGTAAGGCGCTACCTCGACGGCATCCTCACGCAGAGCCGCTACGACGAGCCGTTCGTCTTCCGCGGGTTCTACATCTCGAGCGGCGTGCAGCAGGGCAAGCCGATCGCACAGGCCACGCGCGATCTCCTGAAGGGTCCCTCGGGCTCCGCCGGCGACGTCATCGAAAGCCTCGAGAACATCTTCAAGAAATCGCGCGCGTTCTTCATCAAGGACTTCTACGAGAAGAAGGTCTTCCCGGAGCAGGGGCTCGTGGCGAGGACCCGCGCGGCCGCCGAGCGCGAGAAGAAGACCACGCTCGCGTTCCGGATCCTGACGTGGGCGATCCTGCCGCTGATCATCCTCACGATGATTCCGGCGTTCCTCTCGCTCCGGCGCATCCTGAACCCGATCCGCACGCACGCCGCGCAGGCGCAGGCGTGCATGAAGGTTCCCTGCACGATCGCCCAGAAGTACGAGCTGACCCGGCTGCTCTACGAAGACCGCGTCAGCCTCGGCCAGCACCCCTTCCTTCTCGGCCTCTTCCTGCGAGGCGCGAAGTCGAACGAGATCCACACCCTCCTCGCGACCGTCCAGCAGAAGCTCTTCTTCGAGGGCGTGGTCCGGCCGCTCCTGAAGGAATCCGAGGCGCGGATGGCCGGGGTGAACTGGGAGACCTTCTCCGACTACCCCGCGTTTTTCGGCGCTCTCCAGAGCTTCCTCGGGTGGCGCGGCTTCGACCAGTCCCTCAAGAAAGCGGACGGAACGGACGCGTTCCGCGCGGAAGACCTTCGCCTCCTCGGCCTCGTCACCTTCGCCCAGAAGACGAAGGGGATCGCGGGGAGCGAGTTCGCCGCCGAGATCGACGAGTGGGCCGCCCAGATCACGCCGGCGGACCCCCGGCCGGATGCGTTCGTCACGCAGCTCGCCCGCGGACGAACGGCGGGCGACCTGAAGGCGGCCGTCCCCGACCCGAGCCGCCCCGTCGACGCGTTCGAGCGCTACTGGACGGTCGCAAACCTCGCCCGCTGGGACTGGAAGCTCATGAAGGGACTGGAGGAGTGGGTCCGTCTCTACACGGCGCTCACGGGCATCGTCGATCCGCAGCAGGCGAGCTACCTCAAGCGCGCCGCGGACACCGCGAAACCGTTCAAGGCGAACTTCGACGCGCTCGCCAAGCACCTCGAGACGCCGCGTCCCGGCGAGAGGGGCTTCCCCGGGGCGAGCGTCGAACAGTGGCAGCGCTACCTGAACGAGTCCTACGCGCAGCTCCTCACGGTCGGGCCGCCCGCCGCATCCGCGCCTCCGGCTCCGGCCGCCTCCGCCGCTGCCACGGCCGCCGGCGCCGCCCCGCCGCCGCCCCTCCCGGCGCTGGCTCCGCCCTCGCTTCCCGGCGCGAGCATCGCGCCGACCTTCCACCCGGCGGCGCAGACGCGCGTCAATACGTCGAGGCTCCAGGAGCTGATCGGGCGCCTCCAGGTCGATTCCGCGAACCTCGGCGCTCAGAAGAGCGGCTTCGCGTTCCTGCTCGACGAGACGACGACGCCCGGAAAGACAAAGCTCGCGAACGGGACCGTCCTCGTCAGCGGTCTCCTCGCCGACGTCGGCGCGTACGCGGACGTCGACGCGTTCCGGGCGAGCGACGACGGGAAGATCCTCGCCCAGGTGAACACGATCTCGTCCCTGGACGGCAAGAAGCAGAAGCTCGAGGAGTGGCAGAAGCGGCAGGAGGACCTGAAGAACGCGTCCGTCGCCAAGGGGACGGAGTTCGAGAAGACCGTTCCGGACGGACGCTTCCGCTGGAGCGACGTGGGCCCCTTCGCGCGGCGGACCGCCGAGCTCGCGCTCCTCGCGCGCGTGCTGCCCCCCGTGCAGGAATTCCTGACTGCGTCCATCGGCCCGGGCTGCAACCCCGCCATCTGCTTTCAGAAGCCGTTCACGCAGATGATGATTCCCTACGGCAATGGCGTCGTTTCGCTCGCCGAGCGGCAGACCAACGCGCTCGCGCGCGACGACGCGAAGAGCGACGTCAAGGCGCTCTCGCAGGGCGAGATCGACTACCTGCAGCGCTTCCTCGACGCCACGGGCGCCCCGGTGCGGTCCGGAGGCGGCGGATTCTCGATCCCCGCCTCGGCCCTGACGGCCCGCAGCTGGCGCGCCTACCAGATCGCCGTCGGGACGTGGACCCCCGCCGGCGGAGGGGGCGGCGGCGGCGCGCCCGACCAGGCCGGCCAGCTGACGCTCGCCGACCTGCAGGGGTTCGTGCAGACGAACGCAAACCTCAACCCCGTCATCGGGTACTACAAGAACCGCTTCGAGGCCCGCGTCTCCGCCAAGCCGGCCGCGGTCCCCGACTACCTCCTCGCCGCCGCCGAGACCTTCAAGCGGACCGTCGGCGCTCTCGGCGACAAGGACGAGCTGAAGTCGTGGAAGCAGCTCGCGACGGGAGCCGAAGGGGCCACGCTGAAAGGCTGGCATGCGTTCACGGGCGACCTGCGGGTCAAGGCCGGGCCTTACGGGCGGTCGCTGAAGAGCCTCGAGGACCGCGGCGGCAACCTCATCAAGACCGCGGTCGAGCCTCTCTTCAATCCCAAGTGGGACACGCTGTACCAGCGCCTCGCCTCCTGCTGCTCCGGACAGTTTCCGTTCGTCACCGAGAGCCGCATGAAGCAGCAGCGGGCCGAGTACACCGCCGAGCTCGCGACGGGGGGCCTCTCGATGCGCCGGAACCTGGCGACGATCGGGCAGGCCGACGTCCTCGGCGTCCTGACCGAGGTCGGCGTCCTCTCGGACGAGTACGCCGTGGACCCGCTTCTCGGCGGCACCGAGCCGTCCTTCGACTTCATCCAGCAAAACCGTGGCTCGCTCGCCGTGGCGCGCCTCTGGCAGCGCTTCATCAGCGGCGCCGCGTCAGGAGCCTCCGCCTCTCTCGCGGGCAGCGCGGGAGGCCCCGGGGGGCGCGAGATCAAGGTGCTCGCGCTCGACCGGGAGCCCGGCGCCGGCCGCCGTCCGCTGAAGGACCGCGTCTCGCAGATCACGCTCTTCGACCGGGGCGTGATCCTGCGCCCCTCGACGGACATCAAATCCCAGCGAATTCCGCCCCCGTTCGTCTGGCGTCTCAGCTCCGCCGACGCGCTTCTCACGATCAGCGGCCGGAACGAGCAGTCCGGCGAGGGAGGATGGACGAGCACTTACGAAGTCACCGGCGGGCCGCTGAAGCTCTTCTACTTCATCCGCCTCGCCAGCGAGAACCGTTCGGAGCTCTCGGACCCGAAGGTATGGACCATCCGCGTCCAGATTCCGGACGGGAAAAACCCGCGGGACATTCTCGAGGGCGCGTTCGAGGTCCGGCTCGACGAACCGCTGCCGCCCATCCTCCCGAACTGAGGTCGCGAGGCGCCGCGTGGGTTTCCTCTCCTCTTTCCGGAAGCCGTCGGCGGACGACCCACCGCCGACCGAATCGTGGCCGCTCTTCGCATTCGGGAAGCTCCCCGTCTACAAGGACTTCATCTCGGCCGGACTCACCGACGACGCGTCGCGCGAGTTTCGTGACTGGCTGTCCGACGGGTTCAGCAAGCTCTGGTCCGCGCGCGACGACTGCCGTTCGGCCGAGATCCCGCTCCACGCGTTCCTGCTCCGCCTGCCCGCGAGCCGCAGGATGGCCGCGGGCGCCCTCTGGGGGAGCACGGACCAGGGCGGTCTCCGGAAGTTCCCCTTCGCGCTCTTCACGATCCTGCCTGCCTCAAGGCCGGTGACCTCCGTCCTGGCGGCGCTCGATTACCTCGCGGTCTTCGAGAGCCGCGCCCGCGAGATCGCGCGGAAGTACGACGCCGGGGGCTCGCTCGCAGACGTCTACCAGGAGCTCCGCGGGGCCCGGATCGAGGTTCCCCTCCGGACGCCCGAGCAGATCCGGTTGCGGCTCGCCGAGGCGCTCGCGCGCCCACGCATCGGACCTCTCGCGAGGGCCCTGTTCGAGCGCGACGCCGAGACCCGGTGGTCCGCCCTCCTCTCCCTTCTCGACGCGGCCGCCCGGGGGCCGGCCGCCGGAGCCGCGGCGTTCCGTGTTCCGCTCGCTGAAGAGACGCCCCCGATCGATCAGCTGAAGCTCTGGACCGTCCGGCTCGCGAAGACCTCGGCTCCAACCGGCGTTCTCTACCGGACCACAGGGGATGCGCCCCGCGGCGTGGTGTTCTTCCGCGACGTGAGGGCGGAAGACATCCTCCTTCTTCATCCGGAGGCGATTCCGACCGACTTCGTCGAGGAGATCCCGCCACTCGTCCGCGCGACGCCGGCGCAAGCCCCGGAGGCGGCCGCCGGGGCCGTGGCGTCGCCACCCGCCTCGGCCGAGACTCCGCAAGTCGTGGAGGAGATCCTCCTTCTCGGAGCGGCGGCCGCGCCCGCCGTCTCGGGGGACCAGGACGCGCCGGCGCCTCCGCCCGCGCTGATTTCCCCGCAGGAGCCGGCCGGCTGGGATCTGCCGCTCAACTCGCTCCTCGAAGCCGGCTGACGCCACGGATTGCCCGCCCGGTTCGGAATTTTCCTCGAGCCTTCCGCGTAACTTGACCAGCAGCATATGATTCGCCCCGCAACGCAAGACGCTTGAGAGGGAAGGGCCCATGTCCGACGTCGACATGTTTCTGAAGCTCGACGGAGTGCTCGGCGAAAGCAAAGACGTCAAGAACACGGTCGAGATGCAGATCGACGGCTTTCGACTGCACGCCGATACGCCGCGCGACGCGTTTACGAACCTCGCGGCCGGCGCGGCCCGGATGTCGACCCTGACCATTCACGGGAAGATCGAGCAGGCGACCGCGAAGCTCTTCGACAAGACCGTGAATCACACGAAGATCAGCAAGGCCACCCTGACGTGCCGCAAGGCGGGCAAGGTCCCGCTCGACTTCCTCATCGTGGAGCTGTCCGAGGTCCTCGTGATGAGGGTCGAGATCGGCGACCTCGGGGCCGGTGAGGGTGACGGGTTCCCGCCGTGCGAGTTCGACCTCTCGTACGGGAAGCTCACCGTGAAATCCCAGGGTCAGACGAGCACGGGAGGAGGGACGGGCTTTCTTCAGTTCGACTTCAGCCTGATGGCGAACAAGTGAGAGGCGCCCGCTCATGATGACCGCCGTCACGCGACTGTCGAGACCGGGTTGAATTCGGTCCTGCGCGACCTATCTTTGCGAACGAGTCCGAGAACGAACGTCATCGGCGACGAGCGATACCGCACAACAGCACGAACAGCCAGCAGCACCGAGTGAAAGGAGCAGGTTATGGGAGCAGTAGATTTTTTTCTGAAGATCGACGACATCAAGGGCGAGAGTAGTGACTCGAAGCACAAGGACGAGATCGACATTTACTCCTGGTCGTGGGGGGCGGCGCAAACGGGCTCGTCTGCACACGGAGGGGGAGCCGGCACCGGGAAGGTCTCGATGAACGACTTCCACTTCACGATGAAGGCGAACAACGCTTCGTCGCCTCTCTTCCAGGCGTGCGCCAACGGCCAGCACTTCAAGAAGGCGGACCTGACGTGCCGCAAGGCGGGCAAGGGGCAGCAGGAGTACTTGAAGATCAAGCTCTCCGACGTCATCGTGTCCAGCTATCAGGTGGGCGGGTCCTCCCACTCCGACGAACTCCCCGTCGATCAGATCTCGCTGAACTTCAGCAAGATCGAGTTCGGGTACGCGAAGCAGAAGCCCGACGGCAGTCTCGATGGCATGACGTGGAAGTGGTACGACCAGAAGAAGAACGAATTCGGCTGAGCCCCGCGGCTCGCTTCCTGTTCCGTGCAGAAGGCCCTCGCCCCGCGGCGAGGGCCTTTCCTTTCCGGCTCAGGCGACGGCGGCGGGTGGCGCCGGACGAAACTCGACCTGCCGGGCCTCGAAGAGCGCCACGTCGTCTTCGCCCACCTGGAACGTCTTCAGCCCCGCACCCCGGGCCAGGTCGTCGGCCAGCGGAGTCCAGGCCGTCATCCTCCCGAGCCTGAGCCGGTCGTCCGCGTTGCGGCAGGATCCCTCGTAGAGCGCCGGCAGGTACACGTCGCCGACGGTTCCGTCCAGCGCCTCGACCTTCGCGCGGGCCCAGACGAGGTCCCGGAGCTTCGAAGGAGGGGTGATTTCGATGCGTCGGACCTGCTCGAACGGGAGCCAGGTGTATTTGTCCTTGACGATCAGCTCGAGGACGGGCCCGATCACGTCGTCCGAGTCGCGGAAGTCGGCGAAAGGCCGTCCGTTCAGCGTCCCCGCCAGCGCGGGACGCTCTTCTTCCGCCCCGTCGAGAACGCTCCTGGCCTCGGCGAAGTTCCCCTCCCGGATCCGGTTGATGGCCTCCAGGTGACGGTCCACGTATGAAGGCGGCTCGTTCAGGAAGTGGGGATGGAGACCCTCCGAGAAGAGGCGTTCCCTCGCGCGTTCGGCCTCGATGTTCGCCAGGTACACCTGCACCGCGAGCGCCTCGTTCGGGCCCGCCTGTCCGAGGACCTCGATCTGCTTCTTGGCACGGTCCCAGTCGCCCGCGAAGGAGAGGAGCTCGAAGAGGAAAATCCGAGTGGGCCCGTCGGCGGGCTTGGCCTTGACCTCGGCCGTGAGAGCCTGGATCGCCGCCTGAAGTTGACCGGCCTGATACAGTTCTCGGGGTGTCGGCATGGCTTCTCCTTGCTCCTCGACCGGCTCTTGACCGGGGTCCGCGCCGTCGCTATCCTTCAGCATTCTAACTGTTGCCCTTCGAATGGCATAAGCGTCTCTCTCTGACCGGAGGAAATTGTCGCGATGCCGTCAGCCCCTGTTTTCAACCTGGACGCGCTCCTCGCGCCGATCGCCGGTGAAAACCCGAGCGGGGAGAACCTGCAGTATTCGGGGCTCCACGACGAGATCCGCGAGGCGCGCCGCGCCGACGACGACGTTTCGCAGGGGGACTGGGTTCACGAACTGAAAGTAGCCGACTGGGAGAAGGTGGCCGAGCTATCCGGTGAGAGCCTGGCCGGCAAGACGAAGGATCTCCAGATCGTGGCCTGGCTTTCCGAAGCCGCCGTGAACATGAACGGCTTCCCGGGCCTGAGGGATTCGCTCAAGCTCGCTGCCGGCCTTCTCGACACCTACTGGGACACTCTGTATCCCGAGATCGACGAGGGAAACGACCTCGAGGCGCGCGCGAACTCGCTCGCGTGGCTGGACCGACAGGCCGCGGATGCCGCCAGGAAGGTATCCCTGACGAAACGCGGCGGGGCGAACTTCAACTTCTTCCAGTGGGAAGACGCCCTTCAGTACGACTTTCCGGCAGACACGTCGAAGCTCTCCAGCGAGGCGCTTCAGCAGCTGGAAGAGAAGCGCGCGCGCGCCCAGATGGAAGGGAAGGTCACGGGAGAGGAGATCCGGAAGGCCAAGAGCGACACGCGCCGGGCGTTTTACGAGGAGCTCAGCTCGGACGTCGCCGAGAGCTGGGCGGCGCTGAAGGCTCTCGACAAGGCGATGGACGCCCGCTTCGCGCGCCAGACCCCTGGACTCGGCAGCCTCACGAAGACTCTCGAGGGGATCCGGAGCCTGCTCGAGAAGGTCGTCAAGGAGAAACGGCTCGAAGAGCCCGACCCGTCCGACGCCGCGGAAGGGGCCGAGGGCGAATCGGCGGGAGGCGCCGCGGGCGGGCCGGGCGGGGCCATCAGGGCCCGCGACCAGGCGCTCGCCCAGCTCGCGCAGGTCGCCGACTACTTCCGTCGGACCGAGCCGCACAGCCCGGTCTCGTACCTCGTCCAGCGGGCGATCACCTGGGGACAGATGCCGCTCGACGCCTGGCTCGTCGACGTGATCAAGGACAACAACGTTCTCGCCGGTCTGCGCGAAACTCTCGGCCTCAAGGGCGAGTCCGGCAGCACTGGTACCTGAGGGAGGGATCCATGCCGAAGAAGGAAAGCATCCAGCAAAAACTCAAGAGGATTCGCCCTCCCCGCGTGCAGATCACGTACGACGTGGAGATCGGCGGCGCCATCGAGATGAAGGAGCTGCCGTTCGTGGTCGGGGTCCTCGGCGACTTCTCCGGCCAGCCGGTCGAGGCGCTCCCGAGGCTGAAAGACCGGAAGCTCATCGAGATAGACCGCGACAACTTCGACCAGGTCCTCGCGGCCCAGGCTCCTCGCCTCGCTCTTCGCGTGGACAACAAGCTGTCCGACGACGGCAGCAAGATGAACGTCGAGATGAAGTTCAACAACATGACGGACTTCGAGCCCGATCAGGTCGTCCAGCAGGTCGAACCCCTGAGAAAGCTCGTCGAAGCCCGCCAGAAGCTGCGCGACATCCTGTCGAAGACCGACGGGAACGACAAGCTCGAGGCCATGCTGACCGACCTCCTCAAGGACCCGAACGCTCAGAGGCAGCTGGGCAAGCAGCTCGGCGTCGTGACGGACGAGGACGCGAAGAAGGAAGAACCCCATGAGTAAGAACCCCGAAAAAAAGGCCGAGTCCGTCGTTCAGGAGCAGGAGGGGGGACTCCTCAACAAGATCCTCGAGAGCGGGCGTCTGGCCCTTCGCGAGGACCAGGTGGACAACGCCAAGGACATGCTGGCGGAATTCGTCCAGCAGGCTCTCCAGGGGCAGGTGGTCCTCTCCAAGGACCTCGAGCACACGATCAACGCGCGCATCGTGGCGATCGACAAGCTCCTCTCGGCGCAGCTCAACGAGGTCATGCACCACCCGGACTTCCAGAAGCTCGAGGGAAGCTGGCGCGGCCTGCACCATCTCGTGTTCGAGAGCGAGACGTCGACGATGCTCAAGATCCGGGTGCTGAACGTGTCCAAGAAGGACCTCCTGAAGGATCTCGAGCGGGCCGCGGAATTCGACCAGTCCGCGCTCTTCAAGAAGATTTACGAAGAGGAGTACGGAACGTTCGGCGGCGCCCCGTTCGGTGCTCTGATCGGGGACTACGAGTTCGGCAACCACCCGCAGGACATGTCGCTCCTCGAGAAGATCTCGGGCGTCGCCGCCGCGGCGAACGCTCCCTTCATCTCGGCCGCCTCGCCGGAGATGTTCGGCTGGCAGACGTATACCGAGCTGACCGAGGTGCGCGACCTCGCCAAGATCTTCGACCGGACCGAGTACGCCAAGTGGCGCTCGTTCCGCGACTCGGAGGATTCGCGCTACGTCGGGCTCACCCTTCCCCACACGCTCATGCGCCTTCCCTACGGGAAAGACACCAACCCGGTCGAGAGCTTCAATTTCGAAGAGGACGTGGACGGCAAGGACCACAAGAAATACCTCTGGGGAAACGCGGCCTACTCCTACGGAACGCGCCTGACCGAGGCCTTCGCCCTCTACAACTGGACCGTCGCGATCCGCGGCGTGGAGGGCGGCGGGCTCGTGCAGGGGCTCCCGGCGCACACCTTCCAGACCGACGAAGGCGACGTGGCGCTGAAGTGCCCGACCGAGATCGCCATCACCGACCGCCGCGAGAAGGAGTTCTCGGACCTCGGCTTCATCTCGCTCGTCCACTGCAAGAACACCGACTACGCGGCGTTCTTCGGCGGGCAGTCGGCCCAGAAGGCGAAGAAGTACGACACCGACTTCGCGAATGCGAACGCGCGTCTCTCGACGCAGCTCCCCTACATCTTCGCGGTGTCCCGATTCGCCCACTTCCTCAAGGCGATCATGCGGGACAAGATCGGCAGCTTCGCCTCGCGCGCCGACGTCGAGTTCTTCCTCAACAAGTGGATCGCGAACTACGTCACCCCCGACGACACGGCCTCGCCTTCCGTCAAGGCGCAGTTTCCCCTTCGCGAGGCCCGAATCGAGGTGGCGGAGGTTCCCGGCAAGCCCGGCGTCTACAAGGCGATCGCTTTCCTCCGGCCTCACTTCCAGCTCGATGAGCTGTCGGTTTCCCTGCGCCTCGTGGCCGAGCTGCCGGCTCCGACGAGGAAGTAAGAGACGGGACGGCCAAGGGCCGGCGATTCATCGCCGGCCCGGCTCCCGCCCCGCCAACGCAATGTCGAGGATCGACGACGAGATCCGGATCGACCTCTCGGTCCTCGACCGGCTCATCGATTTCGAGCCGGATGTGAAGGCCGAAGCTTCCGGTTCGCGTTCGAAGGCGCTTCGCCAGGTCAAAGTGGCCCTGAAACGCGACCTCGAGTGGCTGCTCAACACGAGGCGCGTCGTCGAGGTGCCCGAGGAGCTGCCGCTCCTCGCCAACTCCATGCTCGCGTACGGCCTCCCGGACTTCACGAACTTCAGCGTGAAGAGCACCGGGGACCAGCACGAGCTCACCCTCGCGCTCGAGGCCGCGCTCAAGCGGTTCGAGCCCCGCCTCGAGGACATCGTCGTCAGCGTCGTGAACGCATCCGTTCTCGAGCGGGCCTTCCGCTTCAAGATCGAGGCACGGCTTCGCATCGATCCCGTCCCCGAGCCGATTTCGTTCGACACGACGCTCCAGCTCGGGAGCGGCAATTTCGCGGTGAAGGGCGACTGATGCGCAGCGACCTCCTGGAGTACTACGAACGCGAGCTGAGTTTTCTTCGCCAGATGGGGGCGGAGTTCGCCGACAAGTACCCGAAGGTCGCGTCCCGCCTGCAGCTCGAGCCGGACAAGTGCGAAGACCCGCACGTCGAACGACTCCTCGAGGCCTTTGCCTTCCTCGCGGCGCGCGTGCGGCTCAAGATCGACGACGAGTTCCCCGAGATCACGGAGTCTCTCCTCGGGATCCTGTACCCGACGGTCCTGGCGCCCGTGCCGTCGATGTCGGTGGTGCAGTTCGTCCTCAACCCCGACCAGGTCAGCCTCCAGACGGGACAGACGATTCCGAAGGGCTCGACTCTCGCGTCCGCACCCGTCGACGGGATTCCGTGCCGCTTCCGAACCGCCTATCCGGTCACAATCTGGCCGGTCGAGGTGAAGGCGGCACGCTTCGAGCAGGCGCCCGCCGTCACGATCGACGGCCGCGATGCGCGGACCATGCTCCACCTCGACTTGCGGATCCTGGGAGGCGCCGCGCTCTCCGAGCTGAAGGAGAAGGCGGCCGAGGGCGTCGAGCGGCCGCTCGCGGGGCTCCGCTTCTACCTGCAGGGCGAAGGCAAGGTCGTCCACGCGCTTTACGAGCTGCTCTTCAACGACGTGCTCGCCGTCGAGCTGAGGCCGCAGGCCACGTCGCCCGACTCAGCGGCGGTCGTCCTGGGGCCGGAGGCTCTTCGCCCGGTCGGTTTCGCCGACGACGAGACGCTCCTGCCAACACCGGACCGGCTCTTCCGGGGATACCGGGTCCTCCAGGAGTACTTCTCATTCCCGGAGAAGTTCCTGTTCGTGGACCTCGAGGGGCTCGACCGGCTCCAGGGGCACGGCTTCAAGGACACGCTCGACGTGCGGATACTCCTGGCTCGTCCCTTCGCGGCGGAACGGAGCGTCTCGGCACAGACGTTCCGTCTCCATGCGACTCCTGTCGTCAACCTCTTCTCCCAGTTGGCCGAACCCATTCGAGTGACCCAACTCAGTCACGAGTACCGCGTGATTCCAAACCTGAGGCGCCCGGGGGCGCACGAGATCTGGTCCGTGGACAGCGTGACGTCGACGAGCGCCGACCTCGAGACCGCGCGGACGTACCAGCCTTTTTTCGCGTTCCGTCACAACGCGGAACGGGCCGGCCAGCAGGCCTTCTGGCACGCGAGCCGGCGCCCGTCGGAGCGGAAGGACGACGACGGGACCGAGGTGTACCTCACGCTCGTCGACATGAACTTCGATCCCACGGTGCCCGACACCGAAACACTGACCCTTCACGTCACCTGTTCGAACCGGGACCTTCCGGCTCGCCTCCCGTTCGGAAATCCCGACGGGGACTTCCAGCTTGAAGGGCCCGGCATTTTCACGGCGATTCGCAGCCTCGTGAAACCGACGGCAAGCCTCCGTCCGCCTCTCCGGCGCGGAGCGCACTGGCGGCTCATCTCGCACCTCGCGCTGAACGTCCTGTCTCTCGTCGAGCGCGAGGGGGAGAAGGGCCCGGAGGCGCTCCGGGAGATCCTGCGGCTCTACGACATGGCCGATTCGTCGGTCACGCGACAGCAGATCGACGGGATCTCGAAGCTCTCGGCGCGCCGGGTCGTCCGGCCGCTTCGCGACATCCACCCGGGATTCGTGAGGGGACTCGAGGTCTCGATCGAACTCGACGAGCAGAACTTCGTGGGCTCGGGCGTGTATCTCTTCGCGTCCGTGCTCGAACGTTTCCTCTCCCTCTACGCCTCCGTGAACTCCTTCAGCCAGCTCGTGGCGTCGACGAAGCAGCGCGAGGGCGTCATGCGCCGCTGGGCGCCGCGCGCCGGCGACCAGATCGTCCTTTGATCGAATGACCGAACGCCTGCGCACGCGACCCGAGCACTTCGGGTTCTTCCAGGCCGTCCGGCTCCTGTCGCGGCTCTCGCCGTCGAAGACGCCGGTCGGCCACGACGGGCCTCCCGCGCGCGAGATCGCGCGATTCCGGACCCGCGCCACACTCGAGTTCCCGCCGAGCGAGATCTTCGACCTGCGACCCGACCCCGCCGATCCGGACCGCCCCCCCGAAGTCACCGTCGCGATCGGGGGCACGACGGGTCCGCTCGGAGTCCTGCCCACACCGTACACGGAGCTCCTCATCGAGCGGGCCCGTTACAAGGACCATGCGCTCTGGGAGTTTCTCGACCTCTTCAACCATCGCTTCCTGTCGCTCTTTCACCGTGCCTGGCAGAAGTACCGGTTCCCACTCTCGTACGAGAGCGGCGGCGACGATCCGTTCACCGATGGTCTCTTTGCGCTGATCGGACTCGGCACGGGCGGGCTTCGCGGGCGCCAGAGCGTCGCGGACGACGCGCTCCTCCTCTACGCCGGCCTCATCGCGCAGCGCCCTCACTCGGCCAGCGCGATCGAGGGCATCCTGCGCGACTACTTCGCGGTCCCGGTCGCGACGACGCAATTCGTAGGGCAGTGGCTCGACCTCGAGCCGGAGGATCGCTCCCGGCTGGGGTCCCGCAACAGCCGCCTCGGAGCCGACCTCGTCTGCGGCGACCACGTCTGGAACAACCAGTCCCGCTTCCGGGTCCGGCTCGGCCCGCTCGACTTCACCTCCTTCCAGCTCTTTCTGCCGCGCGGTAGCGCGTGGACGCCCCTGAACGACCTCGTGAGATTCCTCGTCGGCGTCGAATACGACTTCGACGTGCAGCCCGTCCTCAAGAAAGAGGAGATCCCCACGTGTCATCTGGAGTCCGGCGCCGCCGTCCCTCCCATGCTCGGCTGGACGACGTGGCTCAAGAGCGCTCCCTCCCTCGAAGATTCCTCGCGACTGATTCTCGAATCCATGGACTAGGATAGGGGCCCGTCCCAGATCGCGAGAGGAGGAACGTAGCGTCCATGAGCGCGAACCTGAAGTCCCTCATCGGCCGAATGAACGACACCTGCCGAAACGCCCTCGAGGGGGCCGCCGGGCTCTGCTTGTCGCGCACGAACTACGACGTCGACGTCGAGCACCTGCTGGTCAAGCTCGGTGAAACGCCGGACACGGACTTCCACCGCATTCTCCGGCGGTTCGAGATCGACGAGTCCCGGCTCGCGAAAGACCTCGTACGGTCGCTCGACCGGCTCAAGACCGGGAACACGCGCACGCCGGCGCTCTCCCCCCGCCTCCCGAAGCTCGTCGAGGAAGCCTGGCTCGTCGGCTCGATCGACTTCGGCGCCTCCCGGGTACGCTCCTCGCACATCCTCCTCGCGCTCCTCGAGAAGGACGAGTTCGCCCGTCTCGCACGCGAGATCTCCAAGGAATTCGCGGCGATTTCGGTCGAAGCGCTCCGGAAGGAATTCGACAAGATCGTCTCGGGCTCCGTCGAGGACCGCGACGCGGCCCTGCTCGGCGAGACGCCGGCAGGCGACGCGGCCGGCGCAGCGGCGGGCGTCCCGGGCCGGACGAAGGCGCTGGACCAGTACACGGTCGACCTGACGGCGCGCGCGCGTTCCGGCCACATCGACCCGATCCTCGGTCGGGATTTCGAGATCCGCCAGGTCATCGACATCCTCACGCGACGCCGGCAGAACAACCCGATCCTCACCGGAGAGGCCGGCGTCGGGAAGACGGCCGTCGTCGAGGGATTCGCGCTCCGCATCGCCCAGGGAGACGTCCCGGGCCCGCTGAAGAACGTCGCCGTGAGAACGCTCGACCTCGGCCTCCTCCAGGCCGGCGCCGGAATCAAGGGCGAGTTCGAGAACCGCCTGAAGTCGGTCATCGAGGAAGTGAAGTCCTCGCCGCAGCCGATCATCGTCTTCATCGACGAGGCACACACGATGATCGGGGCGGGCGGCCAGGCCGGGCAGAACGACGCCGCGAACCTCCTGAAGCCGGCTCTCGCGCGGGGCGAGCTGCGGACGATCGCCGCGACGACCTGGGCCGAGTACAAGAAATACTTCGAGAAGGACGCCGCGCTCGCGCGGCGCTTCCAGGTCGTCAAGGTCGAGGAACCGACCGAGGCAACCGCCATCATCATGATGCGCGGCCTCACCGAGCCTCTCGAGAACCACCACAAGGTGCGCATTCTCGACGAGGCCGTCGAGGACTCCGTCCGTCTGTCGCATCGCTACATCTCGGGCCGCCAGCTCCCCGACAAGTCCGTCTCCGTTCTCGACACGGCCTGCGCCCGCGTCGCGATCGGGCAAGCCGCGACGCCCCCCGCGGTCGAGGACGCGCAGCGCGCGATCGACCACACCTCGGCCGAGATCGAGGTCCTCTCGCGCGAGGAGGCGACCGGCGCTGACCACAAGGAGCGTCTCACCGAGCTCACGGCGCGAAGGGCTGCCGCCGAGGAGAGCCTCACCCGCCTGACGGCGCAGTGGGACAAGGAACGCGAGCTCATCGCCCGCGTCCGCGACATCCGATCGACGCTGGAGAACCTCGCAGCGCCGAAGAAGAAGGCGCCCGGCGCCAAGGCCGCGGCCGCGGCGCCCGCTCCGGCCGCTCCCGCGACGCCGGCCGGCCCGCCCCCGGACCCCGTGGCGCTCAAGGCCGAGCTCGACACCCTCAACAAAGAGCTCGAGAAGCTGCAGGGCGAATCGCCCCTCATGCAGGCCTGCGTCACGTCGCAGACGATCGCCGAGGTCATTTCCGGCTGGACGGGGGTCCCGGTCGGAAAAATGCTGACCGACGAGATCCGAACCGTCCTCGGGTTGAAGGACCGGCTCGAGCAGCGCGTCATGGGCCAGACCCACGCCCTCGAGGCGATCGCGAGCCGCATCCGCACCGCGCGCGCGAACCTCACGGACCCGCGCCGCCCGATCGGCGTCTTCCTCCTCGTCGGGCCGAGCGGCGTCGGCAAGACCGAGACGGCCATCACCCTCGCCGAGACGCTCTACGGCGGCGAGCGCAATCTCATCGTGATCAACATGAGCGAGTACCAGGAGGCGCACACCGTCTCGTCGCTCAAGGGCTCGCCTCCGGGGTACGTGGGCTACGGCGAAGGCGGCGTCCTGACCGAGGCCGTGCGGAGACGGCCCTACTCGGTCGTCCTCCTCGACGAGGTCGAGAAGGCGCACCCCGACGTCATGGAGCTCTTCTACCAGGTCTTCGACAAGGGGATGCTCGAGGACGGCGAAGGACGCGAGATCGACTTCAAGAACACCGTCATCCTCCTGACGTCGAACGCCGCCACCGACACGCTCATGAAGCTCTGCGCCGACCCCGAGACGGCTCCCGAACCCGACAAGCTCGTCGAGGCGATCAAGCCCGAGCTGAACAAGATCTTCAAGCCGGCCCTCCTCGGGAGAATGGTCATCGTTCCTTACTACCCGATCTCCGACAAGGTCATGCGGGAGATCATCAAGCTGCAGCTCGGCCGGATCGGCAGCCGGCTGAAGGAGAATCACGGCGCCGCCTTCAGCTACGACGAGGCGGTCATCGCCGCAATCGTGGCGCGGTGCCACGAGGTCGAGAGCGGCGCGCGCAACGTGGACCACATCCTGACGCGGACCGTCCTCCCCGAGATGTCGGGCGAGTTCCTCGCCCGGATGGCCGAAGGCCGGACGATGTCGCGCGTGCGCATCTCTGTCGGCGACGGCGGAAACTTCCGTTACGAGTTCGACTGATTGACGGCCGGATACTGAACCCGATGCGTCCATTCACCGTTTCGACGAAACTCCCTCAGCCGTTCCCGTCCCGGAGGTGCTGAGTGTCCTACTCCCAGTCCGGCCGCCGGCTCAAGGTCACGACGCCGCTCGGCCCCGACGTCCTGATCCTGAACGGCTTCTCGGGACACGAGGCGATCTCCCGGCCTTTCCAGTTTCAGCTCGAGTGCGTCGCCGAGAACGACAAGGCGAAGCAGGTCGTGTTCGACGCTCTCCTCGGCCAGAAGATCACGGCGGAGATCGCCATGCCCGGAGGAAGCCCGCGCTACCTCAACGGCACCTGCCTGAGGGTGGCGGAGGGAGCGCGGGACGCCACGTTCACGCGCTTCGTGCTCGACCTCGTCCCGCAGGCTCTCCTGCTGGCCCGAAAGACGCAGAGCCGCATCTTCCAGCAGATCTCGGTTCCCGACATCCTGAAGAAGGTCCTCGTCGGTCTCGACGTCTCCTGGGAGATCCAGGGGGTCTTTCCCACCCGCGACTACTGCGTCCAGTACCGCGAGTCGGACTTCGCGTTCGCGAGCCGCCTGATGGAGGAAGAGGGCATCTACTACTTCTTCAAGCACGGCGCCGGCTCCCACACGATGGTCGTCGCCAACACCCCGGGCAGCCACGCCTCGCTTCCCGGCCCGAGCAGCCTGATCTTCGAGGCGGTCGGCGGGGGAACACGCACGGAGGACCGCGTCAATGCCTGGGAGAAGGCCCAGGAGCTCAAGTCCTCGAAGGTCGTTCTGTGGGACCACTGCTTCGAGCTGCCGCACAAGCACCTCGACGCCGAGAACGAGATCCTGGCGGCGGTCGCCGCCGGAAAGACGAGCCACAAGCTCAAGCTCGCGGCCAATTCCCCACTCGAGCTGTACGATTTCCCCGGCGCGTACGCGCAGCGTTTCGACGGAATCCAGCCTGGGGGCGGCGATCGTCCCGCGGACATCCAGAAGGTCTTCGACGACAACAAGCGGACCGCCCGTCTGCGCATGGAAGAGCAGGCGGCCGCCAGCATCCTCGTGCACGCCGCGAGCAACTGCCGCCAGATCGTCTCGGGCCACAAGTTCACCCTCGAGCGCCATTTCGCCGGAGACGGTTCGTGGGTCGTCTACCAGGTCGAGCACTCCGCGTCCGACGCCGCCGACCTGCGCGCCGGCGGCGGCGGGTTCACCTATGAGAACCACTTCACGTGCTTCCCGGCCGCGCTGCCCTTCCGGCCGCCGCGCGTCACGCCGATTCCGACGGTCAAGGGGACGCAGACCGCCGTCGTCGTCGGGCCCCCGGGCGAGGAGATCTTCACGGACAAGTACTCGCGAATCAAGGTGCAGTTCCACTGGGACCGCGAAGGCAAGAGCAACAGCGACAGCTCCTGCTGGGTCCGGGTGGCCACGCCGTGGGCCGGCAAGCAGTGGGGTGCGATCCACATCCCCCGCATCGGACAGGAGGTCGTGGTCGACTTCCTCGAGGGGGACATGGACCAGCCGATCGTCATCGGCAGCGTCTACAACGCCGAGTGCATGCCGCCGTACAGCCTGCCCGCGAACAAGACGCAGAGCGGGCTCAAGAGCCGGAGCAGTCTCGGCGGCAATCCGTCGCACTTCAACGAGTTCCGCTTCGAGGACAAGAAGGGTCACGAACAGGTCTTCCTGCACGCCGAGAAGAACCAGGACATCGAGGTCGAGAACAGCGAGACGCACTGGGTGGGGCACGACCGCTCCAAGACGATCGACCACGACGAGACGACGCACGTCAAACACGACCGGACGGAGACGGTCGACAACAACGAGACCATCTCGATCGGAAGCAACCGGACCGAGACCGTCGGACAGAACGAGACGATCACGATCGCCCTCAACCGGACCGAGACCGTCGGGGTGGCAGAGACCCTCTCCGTGGGAGCGAACCGTTCGGTCACGATCGGCGCAAACGGCACGTGGGCCGTCGGAGCGGCCCTGTCGCTGAGCGTGGGTGGGGCGCTCAACACGAGCGTCGGCACGGGCCAGGCGACGAGCGTGGGAAAGAGCTCCGAAACGACTGTCGGGAAGAAGTACTCCCTCGTCGCGGGCGACGAGATCCAGTTCCAGACGGGTGACGCGAGCATCACGTTGAAGAAGGATGGAACGATCCAGATCAAGGGAAAGGACATCACGATCTCGGGGACCGGCAAAATCAACGTCAAGGCGTCCTCGGACATCACGATGAAGGGGTCGAAGATCTCGCAGAACTGAGCGGGAAAAAGCAGCCATGCTCCAGTTGAAGAACCGCACGCGATTCACGGCGACTCTCTTTTCGTCGCCCGATCCCGGAGGAGTCGAGACGCTCTTCGCGATCGTCAAGGGCACGTTCACCCTCGGCCCGCGCGTCGAGGAGGCCGAGAAACAGACGCCGATCGTCACGGCCGATCGCTTTCACGGCGACCCGCTCAGGACGAGCATCGCGGAGCCCGGCGACATCTCTCTCTCCAAGCCCGGCACCGACGTCCTTCTCTTCGGCCACGCCTACGGGCCGGGAGGGCGGCCGACGCGCCAGGCGGAGGTCTCCCTTCGCCTCGCCTCGATCGAGAAGCACGTCGTGGTTTTCGGGGATCGACGATGGGCGGGGACGGTCCTGACCCGCATTTCCGGGCCCGAGCCGTTCGAGAGGATGCCGCTCGTCTGGGAACGCGCGTTCGGCGGCACCGAGCCGCCGACGGGCGACCCGCCCCGCTCCGAAGCGGACGACCGCAACCCGGTCGGGACCGGCTTTCGCTCACGCGTCAGCGGGCGAAAGCTCGAGGAGATCGCCCTGCCCAACATCGAGGATCCTCTCCGGCTCATCTCCTCGCCCGGCGACCGCCCCACGCCGGCGGGCTTCGGCGTCGTCGCGCCCCACTGGAAGCCGCGCCCGAAGTACGCCGGGACGTACGACGAGGAGTGGCAGAAGAGCCGCGCGCCGTACCTCCCGAGGGACTTCGACACGCGCTTCCTGCAGATCGCCCCCGCCGACCAGCAGATCCCCTCCTACCTGAAGGGCGGGGAGCCGGTGGAAATCGCCGGCGCGACGCCCTCGGGCGCCCTGAGGTTCTCCCTCCCGGCGCGCCGTGTGGACGTTCTCTTCCGTCTGGATTCCGGCGAGGAGAGACGCTCGGCCAACCTCGACACGGTGATTCTCCACCCGGACGAGTCGCGTCTCGACCTCGTTTGGCGTGCGGCCCTCCCCTGCGACAAACGACTCCTGAAGGTCCGCGAGGTCGAGCCGATCGTCGCGAAGGCAGCGTAGGGGAGGTCATGGCGGGTTCAGACATCGTCATCACCCGGGTCGGCATGGTCACGGCCGTCGGCCTGTCGGCGCCCGAGACAGCCGCCTCCGTTCGCGCCGCCACGATGCGCTTCGGCCAGGTCGACTGGCTCGACCGGCGGTCCCAGCCCTTCACGGTGGCCGCGGTGCCGGATGCCGGGCTTCCGGAGTTGTCGTTCGAGGCCGGCCGGACAGAGGGCCTCGGCGCACGCGATGCGCGCCTCCTCCGGATCGGCGGGAGGGCTCTCGCCGAGTGCCTCCGCGGCGTGGGGCGTGGCGCCGAGAAGCCGCCGCTGGTTCTGGCCCTTCCCGGTCCGGAGAGACAGGGTTCCGACCCGGGACGCTTTCTGAAGCTCCTGGCCGGCCAGGCCGGCGGGCTCTTCGATCTCGCCCGAAGCGCGACCCTCGCGGCCGGCCGCGCCGGCGGCCTCATGGCGCTTGGACGCGCCGCAGAGATGATCCGCTCGGGAAGGACCCGGTTCGCCGTGGCGGGCGGACTGGATTCGTACGTCGATCAGCCCACGCTCGCGGCCCTCGATCTCGAGAAGCGGGTGAAGTCGGACGCCCATCTCGATGGGTTCATCCCGGGCGAGGGAGCGGCCTTTCTTCTGCTCGCGACTCCCGCCGCCGCCGCCGCCGCCGGCCTCCCGAGCCTCGCGGTCGTCTCCGAGGCCTCGGAGGGGTTCGAGCAGGGTCACCTCAGAAGCAAGGAGACGTACCTCGGAGAGGGGCTGGCGACAACGCTCAAGGCCCTCGTCCAGGCGGCGCCGCCGCCACGGCCTTTCGTCTCGGTCTGGTCCTCGATGAACGGCGAGAGCCACTGGGCGAAGGAGTGGGGCGTTGCCTTCCTGCGCTCACGCGACGCCTTCGACGAGTCCTGCGCGATGAACCATCCTGCTGACTGCTTCGGCGACGCCGGGGCCGCCGCCGGAACGCTCCTGGCGGGTCTCGCCTGCCTCGACGCATCGCGCGGACCGGCGCTCGTCTACGCCTCGTCGGACGATGGACCGCGCGCGTCCCTTTCGATTCTCCCGCCGGGAGCGAACTGAGAATGGGCCAGGCCACCTTCGCGAACTTCCGCGGCATCGTCCACAAGGGAAGCAACGGCGTTTCGATCGTCTTTCCGGATGTCTGCAAGACGCCGGCGCCACCGGCCCCGAGTCCGGTCCCGATCCCTTATCCCAACATCGGGATGTCCTCGGACACGACCCAGGGTCCGAACACCGTCACGACGGACGGCCAGATGCCCATGGTGAAGGGCGCGCAGTATTCGCGCTCGTCGGGCGACGAAGCCGGAGTGGCCGGCGGCATTCTTTCCAGCATCAACATGAGCGTCTGCGAGTTCCTGATCTACTCGTTCGACGTGAAATTCGAAGGCAACAACGTGTGCCGCATGGGGGACCAGCTGTTCCACAACAAGAAGAACATCCTCGGGTAGGCGAAGCGCGCGATGACCGACATCGGCGAAGCGGTCGCACTTTCGATGATCATGGACGAGGACGTCCCGGTCCTGCGTGCCCGGGTGGTCGAGGTGAAGTTCCTGAGCGAGGTGAAGGTGGCCTGGCAGAAGAGCACGGTCCAGGGGCCCCATTGGGCTGACGGAGCGGACATCGAAGACAACAGATACTCGAAGCGGCCCGCCGCGATCGTGGTTCGTGGCTCGAAATCGGGCGGAAGCCTCAACGTCCAGAAGGTCGAGGTGAAGGTCCAGATTCTCGAGAGCAAGAAGATCTCCGGACAGGGCAAGTTGACGGGCATTCTCCGGGACCTGACGATCGAGGGCGACTGCCCTCTCGGCGAGGGGACGCATACGTTGCAGGCCCGAATCCCCGAACTCCCCGAGGGCATCCAGTGGTTCTGGGGAAACATGGTGTGGGTCCTGACGGTTCCGTCGGCGAATCACGATTTCGCCCTGAACATCACGAGGCTCGAGGTGTTCTCGGTCCTGGACACGCCGATTCCGGTGTTTCAGGACAAGAAGGGCGTCTGGGCGGAGGCGCTCCGCTTCCTCTGCAGCCGCGCGGGTGTCGTCAACGTGACCGACCCTCGGGATGCGGCCGCCCGGGTCGCCGCCTATTGCCACCGGCAACACAGACTCTCCTACGACAGCGCGGGCGGGGGCCGGTCGCACTATGGCGTCGGCCAACGCGGCGGCACCTTTCAGCTCGAGTCCTATCTGGCCCGCCAGGAGGAGTTCGCGAACTGCTACGACCAGGCCGCCGCGATCCAGACCCTTTCCGGGGCGCTCGGGGCCAAGCTCAGCTGGGTCTTCCTGAATCCTTACGGCTTCATCAACATCACGAGCCTTCTGGGATACGGCCCGTGCAACAACCCATTCTTCAGGATGAACGGGAGTGCTCAGCTCGTCTCGCAAGACGACCCTGCCCGGACGCCGTTCGGGAATCATGCGTTCGGTGCCTTCGAGCCGCGGATTCTCGACGCCTGCGCGGGCCCGCATACGGGGACCGAGAGCTACCAGGACTACGTGGATGCCGGGATCGATGACGTGACCCCCCTTTATGCCGCCTACCAGAACTTGCGGCCGGGGCGCGTGGAGGACATGCAGTGGTGCGCCGGAGTCCGCGACGTCGTCTAGGCTCGCGCTCGTCCTCGCGGTCGGTTTGCTCGGCGCACCGGGCTGCGCCCTGACTCCGGAAAGGAAGGCGATGGGAGAAGAAAGCCGGGTAGAGCGTTTCAAGAAGGCCATCGGCTTCGAGCTCCTCGCGTCCGGAGGGGGGGGCCGCGGTGACGTCGTCTTCGAATGGCCCGACCTCGAGACCGGCGCCGGGCTGCGAGACGGCGGCTGGCGCCGCCTCGTGGACTTCGTCACGTCCGACGCTCCGGGCGAGGGGTATCGCGTCCAGAAGGCGCGGAACGACCGCGGCACCTTCACGGTCGAAATTCATGTGTCGAGTTCCGGATCGCGGACGGCGCGCGAGCGCCTCGTGGAGCTGGCCGGCCGAACGATGACGGTCGACATCCCCTATGTCGCGGGGCCGACGGGTCTGGGCGACCTGGCGATCACCCACGTGAATCCGAAGGTTCCCACCCTCATCTGGGTCTACGCGAACGTCTGCGTTTCCGTCGACGCCGATGACAGCGGGGTCGATCTTCTCGTCTTCGCGCGGGACCTTCAGAGACAGATGGAGAGCCACCTTGGAACGGTCGCCTCGGAAATCCCGCGCATCGCCGAGCTGGTCGTGGACCCGTCACGGCTTCACGTGGGCGACGAGGCTCGCGTCACGGTCCGACTGGCGTCGAAGCAACCCGACGCGGTCTTCTTCAAGGTCGAAGATCCGGACGACCGGCTCAGCCTCGCCCATGAAGATGCCAACGTCTTCCGATTCTCTGGCAAGACGGCCGGAACGTCCACGCTCCGCGCGACGGTCATCGATCGAAAGACGCTGCTTTCGGCGTCGAGCTCGGCGGTCGTCGTAGTCTCCGACGGGATGGAGTCCAAGAAGGAGGAACGATGAAGACGGAGACGCCCACATTCACCGTCTCCGCAGGCGTGCTCGGCAGGATCATGGAGATTCGTGGCGACGGACGACTCCTCGTCGCACTGGAGGGCACGACCAATTCCGTGACGGAATGCAGCCAACTGCAGACCGCCGACGTCCCGGTCGGGCTGGCCGTCGGCGATCGGGTCCTCGTCTGGTTGCCCGCAGGACGCCCCGACGACGGCGTCGTCCTCGGCCGGATCGGCCCGAGCGCAGATCCCGTGCCCCCGAAAGAGATTCCCGACACGCTCGTGATCGAGGCTCGCAAAGGCCTTGTCCTCCGGGTCGGCGACGGCTCGATCACGATTCGCGCCGACGGGAAAATCCTGATCAAGGGGAAGGACCTCGTGTCGCACGCCAAACGCATGAACCGCATCAAGGGCGGGGCCGTCTCCCTCAATTGAGAAGCGGCGCGCCCCTGCGATGACCGACGCTTCGCTGAAGTTCCTGCCCGACCTCGTCGAGGAGCACTTCGAGGAGCTCGCGTTCCTGTGGGGGCAGCGCCGCGGGGCGCTGCGGTCGCCGCGTTTCATGCCCCGGGATCTCGCGCGGCTCGAAAAGCGGATCGAGGCGCATCTTCAGGGTCTCTTGATCGCCGGCGACGAGCTGGACGCGTTCGTCCGTCCGGGCCTGGAAGGGGACGACGCCGACGCCGCCTTCGCCGCCGGCTTCGGCCTCCTGCGCTCGAGGATTCCGGGCAGCGTGGACCGCGTCTGGGAGGCCTTCGCCTCCGTGTCGGGTCCACGCGCCGACGGGCTGGCGGAGGCGTTCGCCCACGGCCCGGCCGATGCTCTGCTTTCGCGCCTGCAGCAAGCCGTGACCGCCGCGCCGCCGATGCGCTCCGTCGCCGCCGCCGAGGCGCTCGCGCTGCGCGGCCGCCTGGCGCCCGACAGCCGCGCCCAGGAGGCGTGGCTCGCGTCGGATGAGCCCGTCGTCCGGCGCAGGGCGTGGCGTGTCGTGAGCCTCGCCGCACTTCCCCAGAGCCGGGCTCTCTGGGAGCGCGGCCTCTCGGACCCGGACGCCTGGGTGCGCGCCGCCGCGCGGGAGGCGGCGCTCTGGTGTCGGCAGACCTGGGCGCTCGAGGACGTCCGCCGCGGCCGGAGGGGGGCGGGCGGCGCGGACGCGGACTCCATGTACCTCGTCGCGGCGACGGGAGACGCGGCAGATCTCGAGCGTGTCCTCGCGTGGGTGAAGGACGTCGGAAGCGGCCCCGAGCGCTACCGGGTCCTCGGCGTCCTCGGCCATCCCGCCGGGGTCGAGACTCTCCTCCACGCCATGGGTGGACTCGACCTCGCGGCGTCCGCGTTCGCCGGGCAGGCATTCACGAAGATCACCGGAGAGGACGTCGACTCGGGCCGCCGCACGGTCGTCCCGCCCGCGGACGGAAAGGAGCCCGACGCGTTCGAGGCCGAATTCCTCGACGAGATGCCGTTGCCCGACGAACGGAAGGCGCGCGCGGCGTGGGAGAAGCGGCGCCCGGATGCCGCGAGGGGAACACGCTGGTGCCGCGGCCACGACGTGTCACGAGGGCCTTCCCCCGACGCGCTCGCCGTGCTCGACCGCGAATCTCTCTGGGAGGCGCGCTTGAGAGGCACGCTCGACGGGAGCTGGAAGGGCCGTCCTCCGGACCTCGAGGTCTTCCCGCAGGGTGCGGCGAGCCACTCGGCCGTCCGGGAGCCGTACTAGACTGGCAAGGGCTGGCGGAGGGCGCTGCGATGGCGAACGAATACGGCCTCACCCGCGCGATGGCGGACGCAATCGTCAGAGCGGTGCGGGGCGATCAGCAGTGCGGCGTGCTGCTGCCGAGCGTGAGCGCGTTCAAGTTCTTCTCGCCGATCGGCCATGCCGGCACGGCCCGGAACTTCGCGAACGCCTGGACGATGAGTGTGGCCGGCGCGGACAAGGCCGTCCAGAGCTGGGCTGGCTTTCCGGAGGCGGGAAAGCGCACACAGGACCACTGGGAGCGGCTCGGCGCCAAACAGGCCTGCACCGGCGTCGCCGAGGCCACCGCGCGGGTCCTGACCGGCGTCGCGGGCAAGCCGGGCTACGAGTTCCTGATCGGCGCCGGCCCGGTGGACCGTACGCCGAGCGATCCGCCGCATGACTTTCACACCGCCACGGCCGTCACCGTGACGAACGACAGGATCTACGTGTTCGACTGGCACTCCACTCTCGACATCGGCAATCCCCTCATCTTCGCCTCTCCCGAGGCCTTCAAGGCCGGCCGGAATCCGCAGAAGTACGTGCACTTCTGGGGCTGGTCCTAGCGGCCGGCCGGCGCCGTCAGCGCAGCCATCTCCCGGCGAGGGCGCGGAGGGGGCTCGCGATCGGCTGGAGGCGCGCGACGCGCACGCTCTCGCTGCCCTTGAGCGACAGAACGGGAACGAGCCCGGCCTCGAGGATCCTCTCCGCGGCTCGGAGAGTCAGGACGACCTCCGACGGGGGAGTGACCCGCGTTTCGAGACCGTCCTTGAAGACGTGCGCGGGCAGACCCCGGATTTCGGCCGCCGTCTCGGGCTTGAGGTCCCACCCTCCCAGCTCGAACGCACGCGTGAGGACGAGGGCGCACGCGACGGCCGCATTCCCCCAGAGGTAAGCGTCGTGGTCCGGAGCATCCGGGATTTCTTCGAACGGAAAGGCATCGATCGGATCGGTCTTCGCGCCGTACGGGAGGCGCAACATGAGGCGCGGCAGGGCGAGCGCAACCCAGCTGGTTTCGGGCAGGACGCGGAGCTCCTCCCAGATGATCGCTCCGTCGTCCTCGGACTTCTTCCAGTCGTCTGGGTCCGGTGTCCCGGCGAGGGATGCACACCCGACGAGATCCGGCCGCGCGCCCGCGAGGAAGGGAGCCCCGGCCGCCTGGGCGATCTTGGCGATGCGCGACAGCAGCGCCGCGTCGGCGAGCGTCGGACCGAAGTCGTAGAGCCCGAGGACGGCGCCCCACGGCTCCGCACCCGGCGTGCCGAGCGTCTCGGTCACCAGGCGCCGGTAGAGACCCGTGCCGGAGAGCTTCTCGTGACTCGAGATGTCCTCGACGAGCGCCGCGCGCGACACGTCGAGGAAAAAGACGCGAACGGACTCGTCCCCGACCCGGCGCACGAGCAGGTCGAGAGTGCGCCACGCGGCTTCGAGCTCCCGGAATCGGGGGCTGCGAAGGATCGCGCGGAGCAGCCCCGCGCGCGCCTCGTCCACCGCCTCCTTCAGACGGGGGAGGTCGGCGTCCTCCTCCGGGGCGAGATGGGGCCGGACGATCGCCTTCAGCTCGTCCTCGAACGCGGAATCCGCGGCCTTCGCCCGCCGCGAGGCCCCCGCGAGGAGCTCGCCCACGACGTCGTCCTCCGCACTGGCGGGCGCCGTGGCCGCGGCTCCCTCGCGTCGCGCCGGAGGAGGACCGGCCCACCCGCGCACCTCGCCCGCCGCCTCGCGAAACGTCGCGGGGTTCTCGAGCCGCGCGCGCGTCTTGCGCAAGTCCGTGAGGGCGTCGACGCGCTCGAGGAGGCGGTCCGGGTGGAAGTCGTCGAGATCGCGGAGTGTGATCTTCGCGGTTTGGCCTCCGCCGAGGGGCACGTCCATCGCTGCCTGGAGACCTTCGAGCTCCTCTTCGAGGACGTCCCGATCGATGGCATGCAGTCTGAGTGTCGCGAGCGGGGAACTGCCGGCGCCGCCGAAGTCGCCGAGCACGAGCAGACGAAACGGCATTTCGGGATCGAGCGGCTCCCCCGACGCCTGGGTTCCGCTTCCCAGCCTCACGTCGACGTTGCCGGACGGCGGGCGTTTGGACATCGCGGCCTCCTCGGGAAGGGGCCAAGTCTAGCGCGGCAGAGTTCCGCGAAGTCTCCGTTCTATGATTGCCTCTCACATGTCCGAAAAGGAACCGACTCCATACGACACGGTCACGTATCCGGGGTCCGCGTTCCCGCAGACCCATCCGGATCGCCTCGCGACGATTGCGGCGCTTCACGGCCTCAGGCCCGCTCCGCCCGAACGCTGTCGCGTGCTCGAGCTGGGATGCGGCAACGGCGGCAACCTGATCCCGATGGCCTATGCCCTCCCGGGGAGCACTTTCCTCGGCATTGACGCGGCGGGCTCGGCCGTCGAGGACGGCCGCGCGCAGATCGCGGCTCTCGACCTCACGAACGTGGCGCTCCGTCACGCCGACCTCCTGGACGTCTCGGCTCTCGGCACGTTCGACTACGTCATCGCGCACGGCCTCTACTCGTGGGTCC
Source organism: Acidobacteriota bacterium (assembly GCA_039930645.1). Taxonomy (GTDB): domain Bacteria; phylum Acidobacteriota; class Thermoanaerobaculia; order UBA5066; family UBA5066; genus Fen-183. Next base: position 32,733 of record JBDTTJ010000001.1, on the reverse strand, counting down.
CGCCGGCAGTCCAGGAGCGCGTGCTCGCGCTCGCCTCCGAGGCGCTCGCTCCGAACGGCGTCGCGTACGTGAGCTACAACGCGCTGCCCGGCTGCCATGTCCGCAACGCGATGCGTCAGATGATGCGCTGGCACGTGCGGGACGTCGAGGACACCGCCGAGAAGATCAGGCAGGCGCGGGGATTCATCCACTTTCTCTCGGAGGCCGCGCCGCCGCGGCCGGTCTTCTCGGCAATCCTGAACGAGACGCTCGAACACCAAAAGAAGCAGCTGGACGCGGTGCTGTTCCACGACGACCTCGCCGAGATCAACGAACCCCTCCTGTTCGTCGACTTCATCGAGCGCGCGCGCCGGCACCGGCTCAGGTTCCTGTCGGAAGCCGACTACTGCGACATGGCCGTCTGGGACGCCGACAGCCCGGCCGGCCGTTTCATGCTCGCGGTGGGGGCCGAGAACATCATCCTGCAGCAGCAGTACCGAGATTTCCTGATCTTCCGCCGTTTTCGGCAGACACTTCTCTGCCGCGAAGACGTTTCTCTCTCGGCCTCGCCCGATCCCGAAGTCCTTCGCTCCCTGTACGTCGGCGCGAGCACACGGCCGAAATCCCAGGACTCCGACGCCGCCTCGGACGCGCCGACCTGCTTCGTGACCGACCGCAACGCAGAGGTGACGACGCGGCACCCTCTCTCGAAGGCCGCCTATCTCGAGCTCGGGACGATCTGGCCGAGCTGGGTCCCGGTTCCCGAACTTTTCGCCGCCGCCCGCGCGCGCGTCCTGGCGGCCGGAGGCCAATTCGCAACGGCCGAGGACGAGACGCGGCTGCTTCGCTTCCTGCTCGCCTCCTACGGCGCGAACGTGATCGAGCTTCGAAGCTCTTCGAGCCCCTTCGTCACGAGGGTCTCGGAACGCCCTCGCGTGAGCGCCCTCGCGCGGCACCAGGCGCGGTCGCGCGTGCCAGTGACGAACCTTCGGCACCAGGAGGTCCAGCTGGAGGATCCCATCGTGCGGACGTTTCTCCTTCTGCTCGACGGCACCCGCGATCGCGCGACGATCGCGGCGGAGATGGCGACGGCCCTCCGGGAGAGTGACCCCGCGAATGCGGCTCTTGCTGCGGACGTCGAGAAGGGAATCGCGCTGAACTTTGAGCGCGTGGGCCGGCTCGCCCTGCTGGAGGGCTGAGTCGCACTTGCGGTAGGCTTCGGCCGGTGAGTTCCAGGAGGCACCCATGGTGCGCGAATGGATCCGGGGACCCGTGCTCGACTCGCACCTCTACGCGGCCGCGCGCAGCGCGGGCCGCAACGCCGATCTCAACTTCATCCTGAGCATCTACCTCAACCGCGTCGAGCCGGATTCCACCGGCCTTTACGCGGACGCAACGGGCGCCGTGGTGCAGATCCTCCGGTGGGAGGATTATCAGTGGGAAGAGTTCCGCCGCTCGTTCTACAGGGACGTCCGAGGCTTCTTCCGGGACCGGTTCTGGCTCGTCCCGCCGCGCGGCTTCAGCGACCTCGACTGGCCGGACTCCCATCCGACCCACCGGCCGAACGTGAAGTGCGGGCTCACGCTCTGGCTGCACGACCGGCCCGAGCACGCCCGCATCGGCATCAACTGCATCAACCCTGTGCCCGGACAGCGAATCCGTTCGGACATGGGGCGCGAGACACGACTCGGCGAGCTGGACTCCGACGACACGACACCCCAGGTCTTCGTGCCGCAACCCGGGAAGCCGGAGGCCCACTTTCAGGAGACGGCGCTGCACGAGATCGGCCACCTCCTGGGCCTCTCGCACGTCAACCGCGCCAGCGCGCGGTGCTCGGGGGACGGCAACGCGGTGATGTGCTACGGGGAAAAGGAGTGGCAGCGAGGCGACCTCATGGGCCTGGGAAGCCGAGTGGAACACTGGCACTCGTGGCCCTGGCGGAACCGGATCCGGTATCACACCGGCTTCGGTGGCTGGACCGCGGTCATGACCCGACCGGCTCCGCAGGCGCTGAGAACCGGCCAAGGGATGGACGCGGGACCCGCCATCCGCGACGCCGGCGTCTAGAGGTCAGCCCTTCAGCGCTTCCGGGGCGTTCTCGCGGATGACCTCGAGGAGTTTCTCGCGGAAGGGGTCCTGCATCTCCACGATGTCCTTGGCGTTCACGACCTCCTCGAACGCATTCAGACCCGAGATCTCCGTGCTCTCGATGAGGACGTCGTCCGGCGGCCGCACCGTCCGTACGCTCGAGGAAATGCACGTGACCGGGAGCTCCCCGAGGCCCGGAAGCTTCTCCGTGACGATCGGAAAACGAAGAGCTTCGAAGACCGCGAGAAGGCCCGGCTGCCTCGTGAGGACGGTGTCGAGGACCAGCGCATGCAGGATCACGTCCTTCACCTGGGCCGCGTCAGGGGTCTTGGCGGCCAGGAGGTCTCTCAGGCGCGTTGGCGCGAGACCCGAGTACGTGAGGATCCACTTGAGCGGCTGCGTCACGGTGACGGTCTTGCTCTCCGATCCGGCCTTCGCAACGTGCGGATACTCGAGAGGAACGAGTTCGACGTTCGAGCTGACGATCTCGATGGGATGACTCAGCTCCTTCGAGAGTCCATAGGGGCGCCCTCCCGCAACCACCTCGTAACGGCTGCGGAGGTCGCGGAAGGCGGTGTCCGAGCCCTTGACTTCACCCTTGAGGCCTCCCTCTACAAAATCGCCCAGAATCGTGCGCGGGCGGAGCAGGAGCGTCATCGTGCCCAGATGCTCCTTCAGCTCCGAGCGGAGCGATTCCGCGATCGCCCGCGTCAGCTTCCGGAGCGACCGGAGTTTCTGGAGATCGAACCCTTCGTCCATCTGAGTTGAATCCTCCGTTCGGCCGCGGGACGCTCAGGCGTCTCCGTTTGCGCCGGACTTCTCGGCCTCGACGATTTCGAGCAATCGCGCGCGGCGCCCGTCGACCATGCCGGCGACGTTCGTCACGCGCACGATCTCCTCGGTCGCGTCGACGCCCGAGAGATCGGTGCTTTCCAGGATGACCGCGTCGGAAGGGCGCTCGGTCTTCACCGCCGACGTGATGACCGTCAGCGGCAGCTCACCGAACTCCGGCAGCGTCTCGGTCCGGACGGGGAAGTTCAGCGCGTGGAGGAGGCCCCGGAGCCCGCTCTTGCGCTCCAGAATGACGTGCAGCAGGAGATGGTGCGTCAGGACGCGCTGGAGCTCGTCGCGCGAGCGGTTCGGGTCCGCGATGAGGGCGCGGAGGCGCGCGAGGGAGAACCCCCCGTACGTCACGATCCACGTCATCGGGGCCGTCACCATGACGCGTTTCGTCTGCCGCTCCGAGCGGGCGACATACGGATAGTCCAGCGGGAGGATCTCGAGAGACGACGTGTTGATCGCGAGAGGCGGGGTCAGGCCGAGGCCGAGATCGTACGGCCTCTTTTTCGCGACGGAGTCGTAGAGGCTCTCGACGTCGTGGAACGCGCGATCGGCTCCCTTGATGGCTTCCTTGATGGAGATGTTGGACTTCGCGTATCTCCGCGCGTCCTCGAGCTCTTTCACCGTCGGAGGGGCCGCCGCGTCCCGCTTGACGGCCAGCTCCGACCCGCGGCCCCACCGGTCCGGAGCGAGCTGTGCGCGCGGGCCCGCTTCGGTCTCGGGCTTCGCGGACAGGATGCTTCGCTGCACGTAGTCGCCGAAAACGGTCTCGGCATGGAAGAGGGGGGTCAGCGTCCCGAGAATCGTCTCGAGCTGCGCACGCAGGTGCGCCGACACCGCCTTCGTCAGCTTTCGATAGTGGCGCAGGCGGGCGAGGGTGACGGGCTGCTCGTCGGGAATCTGCGGGACGCCCGCCTGCGGAACGGCAGCCTTCGGCGTCGCCGGAGCCTTGCGGTCCTCCCTGGGAGCAGACCCGGTTTCACGTTTCCGCGCCAGATTCCTTCTCCTTCGAAACCTCCGGCTCGCCAAGGGCGGCGCGACGGAGCGCTCAAACCGTCTGAATCTGTCGAATTGTAATCCATGGGGTCCGTCCGCCCGGCTTGACGCGCTTTCACGCGCCTTTCCGGCCCGCCAACTCGGCGAAGACGCCCCGGAACACGTCCTCGACGGGTCGCGGCTCCGACTCGTCGGGATGCGTCGACGCCCAGTCCGGCGCGAGGATGAGAGGGACCCACGGGATGAAGCGCGTGGGCGGGTCCACCGAGACCGCACGCGCCACCGCCGTCCAGACCTTTGCGGGCATCTCGACCAACTCGATGGCTCCCGGCTTCGGGTCGGCGCAGTTCGCGGCCGGAGACGTGACGAGGTACTCGCGGCAGCTGATCGGGCGGCTGGCATGGATGGAGCAGCTCTCCTCTTCGAGAAACGGGCACGCGATGCCGAGGTGGAAGTACGTGAGGCCGAACGAGAGGACTTCGCTCTCCGCGAAGTTCCCCCGGTTCTCGAGCTTCGAGAGCAGCCCCGTCTCGGACAGGCGCTCGCGGGCCCGCGCGAAACGCGCGCGGATCTCCCCCCGTCGCGGCTCGGGAAGGTCTTCCACGAGCTGGCGGATCCGCCGCGCCTCGTCCTCCCCGATCGGGACGAGCTGGCGGCAGCACGCGCCGCACCCCTTCCGGCAGGAGACGGTCCGACCCTCGGCGCCCGCACGCTTCTCGGCGAGGCCGACGAAGCCGTCCGCCATCCGCTGGAAGACCGGCAGGAGGAACTCGGGCCGTGCCGGTCCCGCGGGTAGGGTCATCTCCATCTCGACGTCGTCGCCCCAGACCTTCATTGCAACGCGGACGTTCACGTGGTCCATGAAATTGCAGACCCCTCCCCCGCGAACGTGTAGCGCCACCTTCGACGCGACGCAACAGAAATCGTCCGGGCCGGGCGGCCCGCCGATTCGGCCTAAGATTCCGGAACGATGCCTTCGTGGATTCCGGGGTACAGGCTGCTGGATGGGCCCGAGGAGACGGGCATCCCCTTCCGTTACCGCGCGGTTCGCGAGGCGGACGGCGCCGCGGCGTGGATCCGCGTCGACGGCTACGACTCGTCGTCGAGCCGCACCGCGATGGTGGTGGACGCGCTCTACACGGCCACGGCCCACTTCGACCATCCGCTGCTTCCGCGCGTCCTCGACTTCGGTTCGGCGGCGGTGACCGGGCGGACGTACATCACGTTTCAGACCTCCGAGCCGGTCGCGGGCGGAGGCCATCGGACGCGACGAGGCACGATGACCGCTCTGGCCGAGCTGCAGATCGCGGCTCTCGAATGTGGCTTCGCGGGCCTCCACCTGCCCCTCCACGAGCTCCAGCGCCTGCGCGAAGGAGCTCGCCTCGAGGCGAGGCACCTGCCGCTGAACGAGTTCCTCTGCGAGCCGTGCCGGGACGACGGATCGACCCCGCTCGCCGGACTCGAAGCGCAGGAGGAGGGGGCGCCCTTTCTGGCCCCGGAAAGCCGCTCCGGGTCGCCGGGCGGATCGCGGCGCGCGGCGCTCGTCTACCGCCTGGCCGCCCAGGTTCACGTGCTTCTCGAGGGACACGTCCCCGGCCCCTCGCCCGTGGAGGACGCCGACAAGACCGTCGCCCTGTCGGCCCTCCCGTTCCCACGCCGGTCGTCCGTCGAGACCGACGTGCCGAGGGAGCTCGTGCGGCTCGGCTTGTCCCCGCGCCCCGAAGACCGCCCGGACCTCGAGCACTTCCTCACGGTCCGGCTACCGTCCGTGAAAACGGCGTGAGACGATCCCGACGCACCCACACACGGATCGAGGGAAGAACGATGCGAGATGGCCGCAACTCCAGGAAGCAGGTCGTGTTTGCGACGGTCGTCGCCGCCTTCTTGATGGCGTCGGCGGCCCGCGCGCAAACCCCGATCCCCACGCTGCCCCCTTTGCCGCCGCTCCCGTCGGCAGTCGAATCGGCCACGCCGGCACCCGCTGCCGCGCAGCCCGCGGCCGAGCCCCTGTCCACACCCGCGCCCTCCGCCGGGCAGCCGGCGGCGGCGCCCGTGGCGACGCCCGCCCCCTCGCGTCCGGCGGAACGGTCCGCGGTTCCCGAAGCCTCTGGCGGCCTGCCGTCGAGCGTCGTGATCCTCCTCGGGATCGGCGCCCTCGTGCTCGTCGCGACCCTCGTCGTCGTCCTCACCGTGATCCTGAAGAAGCCCGTCGTCATCAACGTCCCGTCACGCTCCGCGACCCCCCCGCCGATCCCGGAAGCGCCGGCCGCTCCGCCGCCGGGACCGCTGGACGTCCTTCCGGGGCGCTTCCTCATCGACGACGGCGACCAGCAGGTCGAGCTCCATATCTTCCGGACGGCGCCCGGCGATCGTGTCGAGACGACGATCGGCCGTGACCCCGGGCCGGCGTATCGCCACATCCAGCTCCTCCCGGCCTCCGTCGCGGGCAAGCACGCGAAGCTCGTCTTCGACAGGCGGAGCTACTCGCTGATCAATTACGCCCGCTCCAACCCGACCCGCGTCAACGGCGAGGAGATCGAGGAAAACGCCTCGCGGCGTCTCGTCGACAACGACCGCATCGAGATTGGCGACGTCGTCATGACGTATCGCGAGGACTGAGGGACAGGGGTGATCGCCGACGCCGGCACGGAGGCGCCTCGCTACCTCGCGGGCGGCCTTTCCGAGAAAGGCCGCCGGGAGGCGAACGAGGATGCCGCAATCCTCGCGGTCCTGCCGCCGTCCTGCGCCCTCAGGGCGTTCGCCGTCCTCAGCGACGGGATGGGCGGGCACAACGCGGGAGAGGTCGCGTCGCGCCTCACCGTCGAGATCCTCCGGAAGAAGGTCCAGGCGTTCGCCGCGCGCCCGGACGTTTCCTCCCTGGCGCCCGCGGCGATCGAGATCGAGATCCGCGCGTGGATCGACGAAGTCAACCGCGAGATCTTCCAGCAGGGGAAGGCGTCCGTCGAGAGGAAGGGGATGGGCGCGACGCTCGCGTTCGCGCTCGTGCTCGCGAACGACCGCCTCGTCGTGGCCAACGTCGGTGACAGCAAGATCTTCCTCGCCTCCGGCCTGAAGGTCCGGCAGCTTTCGGTGGATCACACCGCCCTCGCCGAGCATCGGCGGGCCCTGGGCTCCGACTCGGTCGCCCCCGAGGACGATGCGAGTAGTCCGTTCGCCCACGCCCTCACCCGGAGTCTCGGCCAGGAGAAGAGGGTCGTTCCCGACGTGCGGAGCGACGTGACGCTCGGCCCCGGCGACGTCGTCATCCTCACGACCGACGGCGTCACCGACGTTCTCGAGGCCGAGCGCTTCCTGACGGCTCTCGAGACGGCCGGGAGCATTCAGGAGGCGGCCGAAGAGATCTATCGCCTCGCCTTCGAGGCCGGCACGAAGGACAACGTTTCCGTCGCGCTCGTGTCGCGCGGGACACCCGCGCGGCTCGGCCTCGGAAAGACCACGGCTCAGACCGCGGCTCCGCCGTCTCCGCCGCCCGCCGACGGCGGCGGCGTGCTCGTCGCGGGCGCGGCCTCCGCGCCTGCGGGCGGGATCGAGCCACGCTCACGCACGGGCCGGCGGCTCGCCATCGGCGCCGCCGGGCTCGTCGTGGTCGCGGCGCTCGTGGCGATCGGCGTCTTCCTGCGCCGGCCCGCGCCTCCGCCCGTCGGGCCTGCTGCCGCTCCTCGCGCTCCGGCGGCCTCGACCGCTCCTCCTGGACCGGCGCCTGCGGCAACGCCGCTTCCGGCCGCCCTCTCGCCCTCGCCCCGCGGGACGGAGATCCCCGAGCGAGCCGCGCAGCCGGCGCCTGCGCCGCGTCGTTCTCCGCCGCCTGCGCGCGCGCCGGCGGAGCCGGCGTTTCGCGCGCCGGCCGCTCTCAGCGGGCTCCAGCCCCTCGAGTACCCGCCGACACCGACCGATACGCCGACGCCGACCCCGACGCACACCGCAACGGCGACCGCCACGGAGACGGCGACGCCCGTGATCTCCCCGTCAGCGCCGCCCGGGAAGGCGCCCGCCGCGGCCGCTCCCCCGCCCGCTCCGCGCCCGGCGCCGCCGCCCGGCGCTGGCGCCTGACGCAGCGGCGGCGCTCCAGCGATCGTCAGCGCCTGAAGACGAGGAAAGCCGCAAGCGCGCAGGCGGCCACGAAAGCCAGGATCCCGAGGGCGAGGACAAGCCCACCGAATGCCGGTCGCGACGCGACTCCAGCGGGAATGCCCGTGGGCGCGGCCTTCTCGCGCGCCGGTGTGGCCACGCCCGCCGGCTGGGGCGGAGGCTCGGGAAACGCGACCGCGCGCAACCTGCGGAGCGCCGGCGCGGCGTCGAACCGCCTCGGCAGGAGCGCGTACCCGAGAGAGGGCGCCCGGTAGACGCCGGCTGGCGACTGCGCGAGCTCCAGGGCCGCAGGCGGGTGAGTCCTCCGGAGCTCGGCGAGCCGCCTGACGACGGCCTCGGACGCCGGCCTTCTTTCAATCTCGGTCTCCAGGAGGCTCTCGACGAACGCAGACAAGGCGGCGTCGGCCTTCCCCGCCCCCTCCCGCAACTCCAGCTTCGGCGCCGCCCGCTTCTTCTGCGCCTTCATGACGCGTTCCGGCGTCTCGCCCGGGAACGGCGGCTTCCCCGAGAGCCACTCGTAAAGGAGGACGCCGAACGAGAAGACGTCGCTGCGCGGATCGACGAGCCCGGCAGCGCCCTCCCCGGTCAGGAGCTCGGGCGAGGCAAACGGAACACGCCCGAGAAACGCCCCCGCCATCGTCAGATCCTGGTTCGACGAGATGTCCTTCGCGATGCCGAGGTCGATCAGCCGCGGGTTGAGGCCGAAGCGCCGCGTCTCGACGAGGACGTTGTCGAATGCGATGTCGCGGTGGAGGATTCCCTGGACGTGCAGCGCGTCGAGGGCCGAGGCGACGCCGTAGGCGAGGCGAACGACCTCGTGAACGGGCGCGGCGCGAAAGGCCGTCAGGGGCGCGCCCTCGATCCATTCCATCAGGGCCCAGCCGGTCGACCCGTCCCCTTCCTCGCCGCAGCCGTAGAGGGCCGGAAACGCCGGGTGCTCCATCCGCGAGAGGATTCGGCACTCGCGATGGAAGCGTTCGCGCGGCCGGAACTCGGGGTCCATCCGGTCGAAGGGGTAAACCTTCGCGGCCAGGCGCGCTCCGGTCCCGCGATGACGCGCGGCGAAGACCTCGCCCGAGCCGCCCCGGCCCACCATGGCGCCGAGTTCGACCTCCTCGAGGCCGAGTCCGAAGCCCACCGTCACCAGCCGGGGCCGCTCACTTCGTCGCGGGAGCCGGGGCGGGCGCGCCTTCGAGTCGCCTGAGGCGCGTGTCGAGGTTGCTGCGGTCCTGGAGGAAAGTCTTCCCGAACTCGTCGGCCCATTTTTCGACGGCCTTCAGCGAGGCGCGGAGCTCCGCCGCTTCTTTGCGCGCCGCGGCGGCGTCCTGCTTGGCCGCCTCGACGTCGGCCTGCAGGAGCTGCCGGACGCCTTCCAGTTCGCGCCTCTGTGCGTCCTGTTGCTCGGCGAGCTTCTTGTCGAGGCCCGTCATGGCGTCGAGGATCGGCTGGATCTGCTTTCGCGTCGAGGCGTCCATGGACTGGATCTGTTTCTCGAGCGTCGTCTTCGTCGCGACCTGGCTCCGGAAGGCCTGGAAGACGAGCGTGCCCAGCGCCGCCGCCACGACGACGAACGCAGCCGTCAGGAAGGCCAGCCCGATCTTCAGGTTCCGGTTCGAGTGCCCGATCGACTCGGCGAGGTTCTTGAAGAAGACGGTGGAGCCCTGCACCACGCCCTGGCCCTTCGCCTGTCCCCGCGCATCGGAGAGCATCTCTCTCAGGGACCTCGATCCGCCCGCAGCCGGGCTCGAGGCGGTGACGTCGACGTCGCCGGGACGTCCGGGTCGGTTCTCGGTCATGGCCGCTCCTTCATTTCAGCACGGAGATGAGGATCCACAGGATGGCACCGAACAGCACGACAATGGCAGCGACGATCAGCGTGATGCCGATCCCGCGGAACCCCCGCCCCGACGCGGCCGGAGCGGGCGCCGGCGCCTCTGGCGGCGCCGGACGCGGCGCCGCGCGCGGCTGCGCCACGACGGCCGGCCTCGCCTCCCCGTAGACGACGAGTCTCCGGCCGGGCGTCGGCGGCGGAGCTGCGGCGGGGGCGCGCTCGCGCGAGGCGGGCCGCACGGGCGTGGGCGCGGGCGCGGGCGCGGGAGGAGCCTCGGGAGTCGGCGCCAGCTTCAACAGAGGGAGAGGTTCCAGGAGCGCCTGCTGCCTCAGCTTCTCGATCACGTCGTCGAGCCGCTCTGTCTTCTCTTCCAGGAGCCTCGAGGAGGACGAGCCGGCGGCCCCGCCGGGCTCGTCCGTTGCCGCGCCTCCCGACCACACGGGAACCTGGGGAATCCTGTCCGGTCTCCCCGAGGTCACGGTCGTGGCGGTTTTCATGGCGTCCGCAGAGGCCGGCGGAGGGAGCAATTCCGTCCTCGCCGGACTCGCCCCGGAAGGAGGCCCCCAGCCTCTGGAGTCGTCCGGCGGAGGTGGCTCGGCGGGGAGCTCCGTTTCCCCGGCGATCTCGGGTTCGGCGAGAGAAGGCGGCGGCAGGAAGCGCTCGGTGTGTTGCGGCTCGCGCGCATCGAGCTCGGGCCACCTTTTTTGCTGTGATTCCTCGACGGACGGGCTTTCCGCTTCCGGGGCCGCGGGGGCGGACCACGCGGCGGGCGCCCGCGCTGGCGAAGAGGGAATCGACAACCGCTTCCCGCTGCCCGACGAGCCGATTCGCCCTTCCACCGGCGGGGGAAGGGTGCGGAGGTCGAACGGATCGGGCTCGAGCGCCGGCGGCAGGCCCCGCTGAACGCGGTCGAGCACGTGGATGATCTCCTCGTAGCTCTGCGGGCGGTCGTCCGGGTTCCCGGCCAGCATCCGCTGGACGACGGCCCGGAGCGGCTCCGGCAGCGGCGGGACGCCGGGCGGCGCCAGGACCTCGAACACGGTGTCCTTCTGGTGCGCCACCATCCAGTCGTAGTAGTTCGCCTTGCGTGCCACGGTGATCGGCGGCGTTTTCGTCAAGAGCCGGTGGAAGATGACGCCGAGCGAGTACACGTCGCTCCGCCAGTCGACGGTCGACGGTCGAAAATGCTCCGGCGAGGCGAACGCGAACTTGCCGAGGAATTGCCCCGTCCTCGTCTTCACGTCTCCGTCCGCAGCCTGCTGCTGGAGGACCTTCGCGACTCCGAAGTCGAGGATCTTCGTCACACGCGTCTGGTTCTCGAGCGTGACGAAGATGTTGTTCGACGAGAGATCGCGGTGCAGGATGTTCTGGCCGCGGAGATAGCCAAGGCCCATCAGGGCCTGGATCATGAGCGGCAGGAGCTCGGGGTACGGCCGGCCCTCGAACGCGCGGAAGTCGACGCCGTCGACGTACTCCATGACGATCGACGGGATTCCCTCGCGGGACTCCGTGATCTCGTAGCACCTCACGATGTTCCGGTGGTTCAGCGAGGACAGGATCCGGTTCTCTTTGAGGAACCGCGCCTGGAGCTCCGCGTCCACCGACCAACGGGACATGACCTTGATCGCGACCGGAAGGCCCGTCCTCCGGTCGTGCGCGAGGTAGACGAGCCCCATTCCCCCTTCGCCGAGGACGCGGGAGATCGCGTATTGGTCGAACTCCGGCGGCGCGTTCGAAGTGTTTGCGATGGGGACTCCAGGAGCGCGATCAGTCTAGCAAACGGATCCAATTCGAAGCAGGCGCCCCGCCGCGCCTGTGGCGCCGCTGACGCTATAGTTCCCCGGTGGCCGAGGCGACGATCCTTTATCCCGCAACGACACCCCGCGCGGCTCGATTCCGCCAGCCCGCCGAGTGGGACCGCCACGAAGCCGTGTGGCTCGCGTGGCCGAGCCACGCCGACCTCTGGGAAGACGCGCTCCCGGGCGTCCGGGCCGCGTTCACCGAGTTCGCGGCCGCGATCGCGGACCGCGACGTGGCCGGGAATCCGAGGGGCGAGCGCCTCCACGTCCTCGTGCCGGACGACGAGAACGGCCGCCTCGCGGCGACGGCGCTCGCGGGCCTCGGCGCGCGTTACTTCGTGATCCCATTCGGCGACATCTGGCTGCGCGACACGGCGCCGGTCTTTCTCGTCGGACCCGGCCACCAGCGCGCGGCAGCTTCGTTCCGATTCAACGGCTGGGGCGGCAAGTACGTCCTCCCGCACGACGACGCCGTATCCGAACGGGTCGCGGTCGCCTCCGACCTCCCGGCGTACCGCTTCCCGTGGGTTCTCGAGGGCGGGTCCGTGGAGGTGGACGGAGAGGGCACGTGCCTGACGACCCGCCAATGCCTCCTGAACCGCAACCGCAATCCCGGGATGTCCGCGAAGGCGATCGAGGACGCCCTCAAGGACGCGCTCGGCGTCTCGACGATCCTGTGGCTCGGCGACGGCCTCCTGAACGACCACACGGACGGGCACATCGACACGCTCGCGCGCTTCGTCGCGCCCGGCGACGTCGTGTGCATGGCGCCCTCGGGCGACGACGATCCCAACCACCGGGTGCTCCTCCAGATCGTGCGCGACCTCGCGAAGATGCGAGACGCGGCGGGCCGGCCGCTGAACGTCACGACGATCCCCTCGCCGGGTCTCGTGAACGATCCCGACGGGGAGGTCATGCCCGCGAGCTACGTCAACTTCTACATTGCGAACACGACCGTCGTCGTACCCGCGTACGGCGTTCCGAACGACGAGGCCGCCCGCCGGGCGGTCGGCGCCCTCTTCCCCGGCCGCCGCGCCGTGTCCATCCCCGCCCGCCAGCTCCTCGGGGGCGGCGGCGCCTTCCACTGCATCAGCCAGCAGGTGCCCGAATGACGGAAGTCCAGAACGTCACCTTCGCCGCTGTCCAGTGCGCGCTCGGCGGATCCGTGGACGAGAACGTCGCGAAGGTGGAGTCCCTCGTCCGCGCGGCGGCGAAAAAGGGCGCGACCGTCATCCTTCCTCCCGAGCTCTTCGAGAGGCCGTATTTCTGCCGCGAAGAGCGCGACCGCTACTTCGCATGGGCCAGGCCCGCCGAGAACCATCCGACGATCGCGCGCTTCTCGGCGCTCGCGAAGGAGCTCGGCGCCGCGATCCCCGTCTCCTTCTTCGAGAAGGCCGGCCACGCCTACTACAACAGCCTCGCGATGATCGACGCCGACGGGGCCGTAATGGGCATCTACCGCAAGAGCCACATCCCGGACGGCCCTGGCTACGAGGAGAAGTTCTACTTCCGCCCCGGCGACACCGGCTTCAAGGCCTGGGAGGCGAAGCCCGGTCACCTCGGCGTCGGCATTTGCTGGGACCAGTGGTTTCCCGAGGCCGCGCGCTCGATGATGCTCGCGGGGGCGGACGCGCTCCTTTACCCCACCGCGATCGGCTCGGAGCCCGAGAATCCCGCGCTCGACACGCGCGACCTCTGGCAGCGCGCGATGCTCGGCCACGCCGTCAGCAACGTGGCGCCGGTCGTCGCCGCGAACCGCGTCGGGAACGAGGGCGGTCAGGTCTTCTACGGTTCGTCGTTCGTGGCGAACCAGCGCGGCGAGAAGCTCGCCGAACTCTCCCGCGAGGAGGAAGGCGTCGCCGTCGCGACGATCGACCTCGCCGAGGTCCGCCGCGACCGCGCCTCCTGGGGGTTCTTCCGCGACCGGCGGCCCGACCTCTACGGCCGCCTCGCGACCTAGAATCGAAGAGATGCCGTCAGGCCGCGTGGAAGAGTCCGGCTACGACGTCTTCGTCATCGGAGCGGGGCAAGCCGGCATTCCCCTGGCCCATGCGCTCGCGAAGGCCGGCAAGCGCGTCGCTCTCGCGGAGCGCAAGGACGTCGGGGGATCGTGCGTCAACTTCGGGTGTACCCCGACGAAGGCCGCCATCGCCTCGGCGCGCGTGGCCCACAAGGCGCGCAGCGGAGCTCTCTACGGCTTGAGGATTCCCGCCGTCGAGGTCGACTTCCCCGCGGTCCTGGACCGCGCCCGCAGCATCCTGATGCGCTCGCGCACGGGCCTTCGCCGGGATCTGGAGCGGACCGGGAACCCGCGGCTCATCGAGGGGCACGCGCGCCTCGAAGGCAGGGACCGACAGGGCTTTCGCGTGCGCGTCGGAAACCGGCGCTTCCGCTCGCGCGCAGTCGTTCTCGACACCGGAACGCGCACGCTGGTGCCCGACGTTCCGGGGCTGGGCCAGATCGATTTCCTCCACGCGGGGAACTGGCTCGACCGGCCGGAGCTGCCCGAACACGTCGTCTTCCTCGGCGCCGGGTACATCGCCCTCGAGATGGGCCAGTTCTACAGGCGCATGGGCAGCCGCGTGACCATCCTGGAGCGTTCGACGAGCCTCCTGAAGCGCGAGGACGAAGACGTGACCTCGGCGCTCCAGGCCGTGCTCGAGAGCGAAGGCATCGCGTTCCGCCTCGGGGCTCGCGTCACCCGAGTCGCGCGGCGCGGGAAGAGGGTCACGATCGAGGTCGCGGGAGGCGGCCACGTGCGCGGCACCCACCTTTTCGTCGCGACGGGGCGACAGCCGAACACGGACGACCTGGGACTCTCGAGCGTGGGTCTCCGGCGTCGACGAGACGGCACCATCCCGGTGGACCGACGCCTGCGGACCTCCGTGCGCGGGCTCTGGGCCGCGGGCGACATCCGGGGCGGCGCCATGTTCACCCACGCCGCCTGGGACGACTTCCGGATTCTGGAATCGCAGATGCTCGGAGACGGCTCGCGCACGACCGCACGGATCGTCCCGTACGCCGTCTACACCGACCCCGAGCTCGGGCGCGTCGGGATGACGGAGCGCGAGGCGGTCGCGGCGCGGAGGAGGATCCGCGTCGGGACCTTCCCGATGCGCTCGAACGGCAAGGCGATCGAGCTCGGCGAAACCGGAGGTTTCATCAAGGTCGTGGTGGACGCCAGGACGGACCGGATCCTCGGGGCGGCCGTGCTTTCCGTGGAGGGCGCCGAGCTCGTCCACCTGTACGTCGACCTCATGAACGCGAAGGCCCCCTGGACGGCGCTCCGGGACGCCCTCCACGTCCACCCGACGCTCGCCGAGGCGGCGCAGAGCGCCGTTCTCGCCCTCGAGTGAGGAGAGCATGCCTCCGGCCGTGCCCTTCCTGATCGACGACGACGCGCGGTCCATGCTGGACGAGCTCCAGCACGACACGTTCCGCTACTTCCTCCACGAGGCCGACGCGGGGAGCGGGCTCGTGCTCGACAGCACCGCCCCCGGCTCGCACGCCAGCATCGCGGTCGTCGGGCTGGCTCTCTCTTCCTATCCGGTCGGCGTCGAGCGCGGGTTCCTGACGCGGGACGAGGCGGCGGCACGGACGGCCGCGACCCTGCGCTTCTTCTGGAACGCCCCGCAGGGGCCCGAACACGATGCGGCGGGACATCGCGGCTTCTTCTACCACTTCCTCGAGATGCGGACCGGGCGGCGCGCGTGGGAGTGCGAGCTGTCCACGATGGACTCCGCGCTCTTCTTCGCCGGGGCGCTCACCGCCGCGGCGTACTTCGACGGCGGCGCTGCCGTCGAGCGGGAGATCCGTTCCCTCGCCGAGGCGCTCTACCTTCGGGCGGACTGGAAATGGGCCTGCGACGGCGGGGAGACGGTGACGCACGGCTGGAAGCCGGGCTCGGGATTCCTGCGCTACCGGTGGGGCGGCTACAGCGAAGCGCTGCTTCTCTACGTGCTCGGCCTCGGCTCGCCCACCTTCCCCCTCGCGCGCGAGAGCTATCGCGCGTTCACGTCCACGTACTCCTGGAAGGAGATCTACGGAATCGGACTCCTCTACGCCGGGCCCCTCTTCGTGCATCAGTTCCCGCATCTGTGGATCGACTTCCGGGGGATCCGGGACGCGTTCATGCGCGAAAGGAGAATCGACTACTTCGAGAACAGCCGCCGCGCGGCGTTCGTCCAGCAGCGCTACGCCGTGCGCAATCCGAAACGGTTCAAGGGCTATGGAGGGCATTGCTGGGGAATCACTGCGGGCGAAGGACCGGGGCCCGCGACGCGGCGCGTCGGAGGCGTGACGCGGCGCTTCTTCGACTACCGGGCTCGCGGCGTGCCCTACGGACCGGACGACGGCACGCTCGCGCCGTGGGCGGCGGTCGCCTCCCTTCCTTTCGCCCCGGAGATCGTCGTGCCGACGATTCGGCACCTCGAACGCGTGCACGCAGACACGAAGAGCGCCTATGGCTTTCTGGGCAGCTTCAACCCCACGTTCCCCGCGCGCGCCGGCCGGGGGTGGATCGCGCCGCGATACCTGGGCCTGAACGAGGGTCCGATCGTCCTGATGATCGAAAACCACCGGACGGGCCTCCTCTGGCGGCTGACGAAGCGCTGTGGGCATCTCGTGGCCGGACTCCGGCGCGCCGGATTCCGGGAAGGATGGCTCGGGTAGGCGTCGAATGCGCTGACCGAAGCGCCGCGCGCCCGTCCCCGGCCGAGATCCGGTCTTGACACGCACCCCCGATCGGGGATCTGCTAGGCCCATCCAGCCATTCGAGCGAGGAGGGGTTTCTATGGGTCTCACCCGACGAACCTTCCTGAAGGCGGGGACCGCCGGCGGAGCCGTCGCACTGGGCTTCGACCTGCAGGAAGCCCGCGCCGAGATGCGCGCCTTCAAGATCTCGCGCACGACGGAGACGCGCAGCACGTGCCCGTACTGCGCCGTCTCGTGCGGCGTGATCATCCACACGCTGGGCGACAAGGCCAAGAACGCGACGGCCTCGGTCGTCCACGTCGAGGGCGATCCCGATCACCCGATCAATCGCGGGACGCTCTGCCCGAAGGGCTCGACGCTCCGGGACGACATCAACAACCCGAACCGGATCTCGAGCCCCAAGGTCCGCCGCCCGGGCTCGGACAAGTGGGAAGACATCTCCTGGGACGAGGCGATCGCGAAGATCGCGCGCCACATCAAGACGACGCGCGACAAGTGCTTCGTCGTGAAGAACGCCAAGGACCAGGTCGTGAATCGCAACCCCGGCATGGCGATGATCGGCGGCTGCACGGACACGAACGAGTTCAACTTCCTGCAGTGGAAGTTCATCACGGCGCTCGGGGTGCCGTACCGGGACAGCCAGGCCCGGGTATGACACGGACCCACGGTGGCCAGTCTGGCCGCCACGTTCGGACGCGGAGCGATGACGAACGGATGGGTCGACATCAAGAATGCCGACGTCGTCCTCTGCATGGGCGGAAACCCCGCCGAGAACCACCCCTGCGGCTTCAAGTGGGCCATCGAGGCGAAGAAGGTCCGTAACGCGAAGCTCGTCGCCGTGGACCCGCGTTTCACCCGGACCGCAGCCGTCGCGGACCTCTACTCGCCGATCCGGGCCGGCACGGACATCGCGTATCTCCTCGGCATCATCCGGTACGCGATCGAGAAGAACCGCTTCCACGAGGACTACGTCAAGATCCACACGAACGCGCCGTTCATCATCCAGGAGAGGTACGGCTTCGACGATGGTCTCTTCTCGGGCTTCGACGCCGCCAAGGGCGACTACGACAAGACGGCCTGGGCCTACGAGGCCGATCCGAAGACGAAGGGCTACGAGGTCGATCCCACTCTCCAGAACCCGCGCTGCGTCTTCCAGCTCCTGAAGAAGCACGTCGACCGCTACACCCCCGAGATGGTCGAGAAGATCTGCGGAACCCCGAAGGAGACGTTCCTGAATGTCGCGGAGGTCGTCACGTCGACCGGCAACGCCCAAAGGGTCGGGACGATCATGTATGCGCTCGGCTGGACGCAGCACTCCGTGGGCGTCCAGATGATCCGCTGCGCCGCGATGCTCCAGCTCCTCCTCGGGAACGTCGGCCGGCCCGGCGGGGGCGTCAACGCCCTCCGCGGTCACTCGAACATCCAGGGAGCAACGGACATCGGGGGCACGTTCGAGATCCTCCCCGGCTATCTCAGAACGCCGACCGGCCCGCTGCAGAGTCTCAAGGAGTACTTCGAGGCCGTGTCGCCGACGACGCTCAACAAGCAGGCGTGGGCGTCCATGAACTACTGGCAGAACTACCCGAAGTTCATGGTCTCGCTCCTGAAGTCCGCCTACGGCAAGAACGCCACGAAAGAGAACGACTTCGGGTACGCGTGGCTGCCCAAGGTCGACGGCAACTACTCCTGGATGTACATCTACGACGACATGTACCGCGGCAGCTCGATGCGCGCGGGCGGGAAGGAGCCCGGCCCCGAGGGCCTCGTCACGTTCGGGATGAACCCGGTCGGCATCGGCCCGAACAGCTCGAAGATGGTCAACGCGCTGGCGAAGCTCAAGTGGCTCGTGGTCGTCGAGAACTACGAGATCGAGACGGCGATCTTCTGGAAGGCGCCGAAGGAGTACGGCGGACCCGAGACGGCGAAGATCCAGACGGAGGTCTTCCAGCTTCCGGCCTCCGGCTTCGCCGAGAAGGACGGCACCTTCACGAACTCCGCCCGCTGGATGCAGTGGAAATGGAAGGCCATCGACCCGCCCGGCGGCTCGAAAACCGACCAGGAGATCCTCGCGCGGATCTTCCTCGCGGTCCGCGACCTCTACAAGAAAGAGGGCGGCCCCGGCGCCGAGAACGTCCTCAACATCGCCTGGAACTACACGAACCCGGTGGCGCCGGACCTGGGCGAGGTTCTGAAGGAGATCAACGGCAAGGCGATCACGGACATCGCGGACCCGAAGGACAAGACGAAGCTGATTCGCGCCGCGGGGCAGCAGCTCGAGAATTTCGGACAGCTCCAGGACGACGGCTCCACGATGTGCGGCAACTGGCTCCATCTCGGCGTCTACACCGAGGCCGGCAACATGGCGCAGCGCCGCTCGCCGGCCGACCCCACGGGCCTCGGCATGTTCCACCAGTGGGGGTTCTCGTGGCCGGCGAACCGACGCGTCATGTACAACCGCGCCTCCGCCGACAAGGACGGCAACCCCTGGGACCCGACCCGCGTCGGGATCAAGTGGAACGGCGAGAAGTGGGTCGGCGACGTGCCGGACATCAAGCCCGACAGCAAGCCGGGCGAGTACGGCGCGTTCATCATGAACGCGGAGGGCGTCGGGCGTCTCTTCGCCCCCGCTCTCAACGATGGTCCCTTCCCCGAGCACTACGAGGCCGTCGAAGCGCCCGTCGCCAACCTTCTTCATCCGAAGGTCACCTCCAGCCCCGTGACGAAGAAGTTCAGCACGCCGCTCGACAAGTACGGTACGAAGGAGGAGTACCCGATCGTCTGCACGACCTACCGCCTGACCGAGCACTATCACTACTGGACGCAGCACACGCAGGTCCTGACTCAGCTGCAGCCCGGGTTCTTCGTCGAGATCCCCGACGTGCTCGCCCAGCAGAAGGGCATCGCGAACGGATCGAAGGTGAGGGTCTCATCGGCGCGCGGTTCGATCGAGGGCGTGGCGATGGTGACGAAGCGGCTGCGGCCCATGAAGATCGACGGGAAGGAGCTCTGGCAGATCGGCTTCCCTCTCCACTGGGGCTTCGCGGGCATTCCGGCGCACACGGGGCCGCTCGCGAACTTCCTGACGCCGTCCGCGATGGACCCGAACACATGGACCCCCGAGTTCAAGACCTTCCTCGTGAAGCTCGAGAAGGCGTGAGGGGAGGACGATCGTGAGCGTTCAGAACCTCGAGATCCGCCGCTCCTCGGCCTCGCTCTGGGGGGGCGCCACGGGGATGCGCTCCCTTCCCGACGTCTCCAAGTACGTCGACACGTCGACCTGCATCGGCTGCAAGGCCTGCGAGGTCGCGTGCCAGGAATGGAACGACCTCGCACCCGTCGAGACGCATCAGGTCGGCACGTACCAGACGCTTCCGACGTTGGACGCCGGATTCTGGAACCTGATCCGCTTCGACGAGCGCGAAGTCGACGGCGGCCTCAAGTGGCTCATGCGCAAGGACCAGTGCATGCACTGCGCCGAGCCGGGCTGCCTCGAGGCCTGCCCCGCCCCGGGCGCGATCGTCCAGTACGCGAACGGCATCGTGGACGTGAACCCGGACAACTGCATCGGCTGCGGCTACTGCGAGACGGGCTGCCCGTTCGACGTGCCGCGCTTCTCGGCGAAGACCGGGAAGATGGCCAAGTGCACCCTGTGCGTCGACCGCGTTTCCGTCGGCCTCGAGCCGGCGTGCATCAAGGCCTGCCCGACCGGGTGCCTCCACTTCGGAACCAAGGAAGACATGGTCGCGCTCGGAAACGCGCGGGTCGCACAGCTCAAGGCCAGCGGATTCCCGCAGGCCGCGCTCTATGACCCCAAGGGCGTCGGCGGAACGGGCGTCGTGACCGTCCTCGGCTTCGGGGACCACCCGGAGTGGTACGGGCTGGCCGCGAGCCCGCGCGTGCCGCTCTCGGTCAAGTTCTGGAAGAAGTGGCTCCGGCCGATCGGCTTCCTCGCGATCCTCGGGGCCATCGTGGGTGCGTTCGGCCACCACCTCTACCACGGCAACAAGGGCTTCATCGATCCGGGCCCGCCCGGGCCCGACGAGACGAAGGGCTGAGGGAGGCGCGCATGAGCAAAGTCGTCCGTCAGATCGGCTTCGACGAAGGCGCCTACATCGCCCGCGAGAAGGAAGACGTCGTCGTCGGCAACGAGATCGTCCGCCACCGGCTCTCGTCCCGGGTCATCCACTGGTCGGTCGCCGTCACGTTCTTCGCGTGCCTCGTCACGGGGCTCCCCGTCTGGACGCCCGTGTTCGGGTGGATGGCGACGCTCGTGGGCGGACTCAGTGTCGCCCGCGTCGTCCACGCGTGGTTCGGCCTCGCGTTCGCGCTCGCGTCGCTCGTGATGGCGGTCCACTGGTGGAGCGAGATGGAGATGACGAAGGAGGAGCGCGGCTGGATCGGCCCCAAGCTCGTCGAGTACCTCAACGACGCCGCGAACCACGACAGGATCGGCAAGTACAACGGCGGGCAGAAGGTCTATTTCCACACCTCGGGGCTCGGCGCCCTCGGCCTCCTCGTCTCCGGGATCGTCATGTGGTGGCCGATGTCCTTCCCCCAGTGGGCGCGAGAGACCGCCCTCATCCTCCACAACGTCAGCTTCATCCTCTTCGCCGTGTCGCTCGTCTTCCACATCTACCTTGCGACCGTCGCCGAGCCCGGCACGTTCAACTCGATGACGCGCGGGACGGTTTCCAAGGCGTGGGCGCGCATCCACCACCCGAAGTGGTACCGCGAGCTCATGGGGCTCGAGAAGTAATTTCTCGCCGGCCCCGCTTCTGTTTCCGGCGCTCCGGCGCTAACGTGCGGGCTGTGACCAAGACACTCGACCCGGCGGCGGCGTTCGAGGCCCGGGCGGCGCGCGCCACCGGCCTCGCCGCCTCGGCCCTTCTCGTCGCCGAGCCGCTCGCGTTTGCGGCTGGCCTCTTCCGGCTGCAGGGGCGGCTCGCCGGGGCCGTCCACGCGCGCCACGGGGACGCTCCCTTCACGGGAACCAGCGCCGACTTTCCCCAGGTCCTCGATCTCTTCGCGCCGCTCCTGACGTACGCGGCCGAGCAGGGGCCGCCGGAGCTGGCCGAGGCCGCAAAGGCGCGGCGCGCCGACGCGGAGGAGACGGCGCTCTCGCGTCTCGCGGTCTACTGGAGCGGCGAGCGCGAGGCTCGCGAGGACTACCTCGCGCGCGCGTTCCTGCGGCCGTGGGCCGAGGTCCTTGTCGCCCGCGGCGTGACGCTCGAGCGCCCGCGCCACGAGGGGCACTGCCCCGCCTGCGGGAGCGGCGCGGTCGTGAGCGTGCGGCGCGAAGTGCCCGAATCGATGGGCGCCGCGCGCTCCCTCGTCTGCGCGCTCTGCGGCACCGAATGGCCGTTCGCGCGCATCCGCTGCGCCGCATGCCACGAGGAGGACCCGGCGAAGCTCCCCTCCTTCCAGACCGAAGCCCATCCCGCGGTCCGCATCGAGGCCTGCGAGACCTGCAGGCACTACGTGAAGTCGCTCGACCTGACGCTCGACGCCCGCCCGCTGCCCGAGGTGGACGACCTCGTGTCTCTCGCGATGGACCTCTGGGCGGTCGAAGAGGGCTGGACGCGCCTCGAGCCCGGCTGGGCGGGGATCTGACGGGATGAAGCTCTCCCTCCTTGCACTCGTCTTCGTCGGCGGCGGGATCGGCTCCGTCTGCCGGTATGCGATGGCGAGCGCGCTGCAGAGGACCTTTCCGGGGCCGTTCCCAACGGGCACCTTCTGGGTGAATCTCGCCGGGTGCTTCGCCATCGGCCTCGTCGGGGCGCTCGGGCTTGAGCGCGCCGCGCTGTCGCCCGAGGCGCGCACGTTCCTGATGGTCGGCATCCTCGGCGGGTTCACGACGTTTTCCTCGTTCGCATGGGAAACGCTCGGCCTCCTGAGCGTGAAGGACGTCCTCCGCGCGACGCTCTACGCAGGCGGATCCGTATTCCTCGGGCTCCTCGGCACGCTGCTCGGCCGTTCGATCGGGAGGCTCGGCTCATGAAAGACGCCACGATCGCGAAACTGCTCCGGATCCACATCGGCGAAATGGACCGCGCGAGGCACCGGCCGCTCTTCGAGGTGCTCGTCGCCGAGGCGCGGGAGGGCGGGCTCTCCGGCGCGACCGTCCTGCGTGGCATCGAGTCCTACGGCGCATCGAGCGTCGTCCACCGCGCCCGCCTCGTCGAGCTCTCGGAGGACCTCCCGATCGTCGTCGAGATCGTGGACACCGAGGAGAAAATTCGCGGCTACCTCGAACGCATCGACCCGATCCTCGAGGAGGCGGCCTGCGGCGTCCTCATCACGATGGAGAAGGTCGACGTCCTGCGCTGGGCGCCGAAGAAGAAAGCCTAGCCGAGCTGCTGAAAGTCCGGCGAAGCTTCGAGCTCCGGCTCGGCGGCGCGCAAAGCGTCCCAAGCCGCAGCGAGCCGCTCGGACGTCCATCCGAGGAAGATGCCGTCGCCCCGCCAGAGGGTCGCGTCGGGAGTCAGCTCGATACGCACGATCCTGCCGGGCCCCTGCGCCGTGTCGACCACGAGCGCCCAGGCCGAGAACGTGTGGGCGACGTCGCGCGCCCGCGCGGCGACGCGCCCCAGGGTCGTCCCCGTGACGACGAGGCCCGCGAGGGGGCCGGGGAGCGGGACGGGAGGAGCGTCGCCCACACCGTTCAACGGTCGGTCCCGGGCGCGGCGGGGCGCGGCTCGCCCTCGGCCTCGCCGACGAACGGCACGAACCGGACGGGCAGGACGCTCTTCTCCGTGTAGCCGCCGCCCTGCCGCTCGATGACCTTCAGCTCCTGGTAGAAGGCGCCCACGGGAATCACCATGCGCCCGGTCGACGCGAGCTGCTCGAGAAGCGGCGGCGGGACGCGTTCGGGGGCGGCCGTCACCAGGATTCCGTCGAACGGCGCCACCTCGGGCCAGCCGCGGTAGCCGTCGGCGGTGCGCACCTCGACGTTTCTGAGGCCGAGCTCCTTGAGCCGGGCCGACGCCGCGTCCGCGAGCTCCGGGCGGATCTCGATCGAGTACACCTTCGCGGCGAGCTCCGCGAGGATCGCGGTCTGGTAGCCCGAGCCGGTGCCGATCTCGAGCACCGTCTCCTTGCCGGTGAGCCGCAGCTGCTCGGTCATGAAGGCGACGACGTACGGCTGCGAGATCGTCTGGCCGCTCCCGATCGGAAGCGGGCGGTCGTCGTAGGCGGAGGCCGCCTCGGCGGCCGGAACGAAGAGGTGCCGCGGCACCTTGCGCATCGCGGCGAGGACGCGCGGGTCGCGTATGCCGCGCGCCGCGATCTGCGTCTCCACCATCTGCTCGCGTTTCGTTTCCATCGGATCCGCCGGCGGGCGGCACGCGGCGAGAAGGGCGACTCCGCCCACCGCCAAAGGCACCAGCCCCGTCCGACTCCCCCTCACGGCCTCATTCTATCGGGGGATCTCCTGCGCGGGCGCGCGCGCCTCCCGCCGCCGCCGCTCGACCGGGTTCTCGAGCGCGAGCGCCATCGAGCCGAAGCGGATCTCGACGTCGAAGTTCGAGAGGAACGAGGCGCCGAGGATCCCGTCCTCGAGCCCCTCGCTCTCCTCCTTCACGACGATGTCCTTGAAGCGCACCATGAAGGCGTCGACGCCGAGGCTCACGTTCGAAATCTTTCCCCACGACACGCGCGAGTTGCCGATGCCCTCGAGCGTCACCGGGTACGCGGTCTCCGGCTCGAAGAGTCGCGTTTTGCGCAGGGCGCCGCGCGTCACCATCGAGGGCTCCGAGCCCGTGTCGAGGAGGAACAGCGACCACGGCTGTCCGTTCAGCGACGTGCGGACCATGGGCTTCATGCGGCGGAAGAACATGTTCTGGCCCTTCGAGCCGCGAGCCGCCCTTGGGTCCACGCGTCGGGCGAAGAGGCGCTTCTCGATGTACTCGATGCGCCAGTCGAACTCCTTCATGAGGTGCGCGCCGAGGACGCCGTTCAGCCGGAAGACGCCGAGGGACGCCGTCTCGAACGTGAGCGTGCCGTCCGGAAGGACGCCGACCGGCACGTCCGTGAGGGTGAGGTCGCCCATGCGAACGGAGTCGAGCCAGCCCATGCGCATGGGCGTCTCCGTCTCGTGCAGGCCGCGGGCCGCTGCCGTGGCGCCCGCCGTGAAACGCACGCCGAGGCGCTCGGCCGCGCTGTCCGTCAGGAGCGAGACGGACGCTCCCGAGTCGAGGACCATCTCCTCCGGCGGCCGCCCGTTCGCGCGCACGGAGAGGCGGACGAGGTTCGGCCGTCCGAAGTCGACGGGCAGCGTCACGCTCTCGCCGGCGGCCGCGCCGGCGTAGAGGGGCCGGGGCGGCGGCGACTCGAGAAAGACGACCCAGCCCTCGGGCACGAGCTTGCCTTCGCGCTGCGCGGCGCGCGCCCAGCGGCCCGCGCCCGTGAAGTCGCCCTCCCAGTAAGCCGCCTGCGAGAGCAGCCACGCGATCCCGGCGCGCTCGGAGGCGCGGCCGACGCCGGCGAACGCGCGCTCGAGGTGAGGGGCCGCGCCGCGAAAGTCGCCGCGCTCGAGGAGAACCTGGCCGAGCAGCCGGTCGTAGCGCACGCCCTCCAGCGACTTCCCGCCGGAGGACACGAGGAACGCCGAGACTTCGGGGATGTACCCGCGGGCGAGCTGTTCCTCCGCGTTGTACGAGTTCACGAGGCCGCCCGGCAACGGCTTGACGAGACGGTGTGGAGACACGGTCGTCTCGCCCGAGAACGTGCAGGAGAGCGCGACGAGAGCGGCCGTGGCGACGGCCGCGGCGCGCCTCACGCGCCCGCGACGCGGGCGATGAGCACCGTCTGGTCGTCGTACTGCGCGACGCCCGCGGTGAAGTCGCTCACGGCCCCGAAGATGCGACGCGAGATCTCGGCGGGAGGCGCCCCGCGCCCCTCCAGCGCGAGCTCGGTGAGCCGCTCCATCCCGAATTCCTCGTCGTCGCGGTTGAGCGCTTCCGTGATTCCATCCGAGTAGAGAAGAAGCGTATCGCCGGGCTTGAGGGTCACGGAGTCTTCGCGGTGGACGGCGGCCGGCATCATTCCGACCGGGACGCCGCCGCTCGGCAGGAGCGTCGCGCCAGAGCGTGAGAGCCACAGGCCTGGATTGTGCCCGGCGTTCACGTAGCGCAGGAGGCCCGACGCCGGGTCGAACACCGCGACGAACAGCGTCGCGAACTTACGAGTCGAGGAGAAGCGGACGAGATGCTTGTTCACGCGGGCGACGAGGGCCGGGAGGTCGCCGGAGAGGTTCGAGATGAGGAGGTGGAGGCATGCGTGGACGGTCGACACGAGGAGCGCCGCGGGGACGCCCTTGCCGGACACGTCCGCCACGCAGAGCGCCGTGAGGCCGCCGGGCAGCGGGTAAACGTCGAAGTAATCGCCACCGACCTGCTTCGTCGGACGGTTGCGGCCCGCGAGCAGGAGCCCCGTGACCTCGGGTAGAGAGTCGGGAAGAATCGTCTTCTGGATGGAGGCCGCGAGCTCCATCTCGCGCTCCATCTTCTCCTTCTCGACCGCCTCGCGGTGGAGGCGCGCGTTTTCGAGGGCGATCGCCGCCTGGTTCGCGAAGAGGCTCGCGACGCGCACGTCGGCCTCCGTGAAGTCGTCCACTCCGCCCCCGCGCGTCTCCTTGTCGGCGACGACGAGGACGCCGAGCGCGCGGTTCTCGACCGCGATCGGAACGAGGAGGAGCTTCTCGGCGGGCGCGTCCTTCAGGAAGTCGGGCCGGCTCTCGCGCGCGTTCGCGAGCACGGCCCCCGCGGGCACCTCGTAGATCGCGTCCGCGCTCAGGAGCGGCTCGCCGACGTGCTTGGCGAAGAAGCCCTCGTCACCCTGCGCGCGCACGAGGAGCGACCCGGAGCGCGCGTTCAGGAGCGAGACGGACGTCATGAGGACGTCGTCCGCGAGGGACTCGAGGTCGAGCGTGCGGGCGATGGAGAGGCCGACGTCATAAAGACTCTGCAGCTCCCACACGCGGTACTTCAG
The DNA here is from genome assembly GCA_039930645.1 of Acidobacteriota bacterium. GTDB lineage: Bacteria > Acidobacteriota > Thermoanaerobaculia > UBA5066 > UBA5066 > Fen-183. The sequence goes on along the minus strand of JBDTTJ010000001.1, from coordinate 6,390 downwards.
CTCGAAGTCGGCCTTCTGGACCTTCTCCGACATCCGCACGGTGTCGAGAAGCCAGGCCGTGTGGGCCGTTGCCGACGCGAAGCCCGCGGGATCCTCGGGCGGCGTGTCGAGGACGACGAAGGCCACGGTCTGCTCCTGGGCCGTGAGAGGAATCGCGAACGGCGCGCGCGCGTCTCCGAAGAAGGGCGCGAGGTCGACGGCCGTCAGGGGCCCCGTCGAGCGAGGCGCGGCCGCGACGCGCGCGGCGAGCGCGAGCAGGGCGGCCGAAGACGCGTCCAGGCCGATGGCCACCGAGCGGGCGGGCTGGACGGGATCGAGGAGAATCCCGCGCGAGGCGCCGGAGCCGAGGAGAAGCGCGGCGAGGATCTCCTCGAAGAGGCGCTCGCGTCCGCTCCAGGGATCGATCGCCGCGAGCCGGGCGTGCGCCGCCAGCAGCCGGTGGCCGCCCGCTGCGGTCGCCGGCGAGGCGGAAACGTTACTCGGACTCGCCCCGGAGCCAGGCAAGGGCGGGCTCGGGAGCGGGGAAGATGCGTGCATATTGCGCGAGGCCCATGATCTGGAACGTCTTCTCGATCGTCGGCGTCAAGCGGCAGAACGCGAGCTTCCCTCCCTGGTCGAGCAGCTTTTCGAGGATCTCGATGAGGATCGAGATGCCGATCGAGTTCACGATCTTCGTTTTCTCGAGGTCGAGGAGAAGGCGCGTCACGCCGGCTCCGAGGAGCGCGTACGCTTCCTTCGCGATCTCTTCGCCGCCGGTGTTGTTGATGTAGCCGTCGGTCCGCAGGATCGCGACGGCCGCGTCCGGCCGCTCCACGACGACTTTCAGGGTCTCGCTCATTCGGCTCCCTTTATATCCTACCGGTACTTCCGCATCACGATGCGCGTGCCGTGCTCCCCGCTCTCGATCCGGACGTCGTCCATCAGGCTCTCGATGATCTTGATGCCCCATCCGCGCTTGCGGCTGGACTTCAGGGCGGTCGCGATCTCGGGAGTCCTGAGGCGGGTGGGGTCGAAGCCCCGGCCCGCGTCGGAAACGTCCACCTCGAGATAGGCGCCGCGTCCGCCTTCGTCCGAGCCGATGCGGAAGGCGAGGGCGACCTGGCGGTCGGGCGTCGCGCTGTGCTCGAAGGCGTTGATACAGGCCTCGGCGACGGCCATCTTGACCTCGTCGATCTTATCCCGGCCCATCTCCATCCACTCGCCCAGCGCAGAGACCTGCGCGGTGGCGGCAAGCTCCATCTCCGGGGCCACCGGAATGGTCAGGTGGATTTCGCGCCTCTCGACGGATGACATCGCGGACGGCAGTTCCTCATTCCTCAAAACGTCAGGAGCGCGCGAAGCGCGGTGATCAGGGACTCCGGAATCTTACCCGAGAGGGCGAGAGCGCCGAACGCTGCGACCTCGGCTAAGAGGAGCGGCACGAGGAGGCGCGAGGCGGCGGAAGGCGCGGACGGCACGGCAGGCGCGAACGGCGCGACGCCGTCCAAGGATCGCGCGGCATGAACCTTTGTGTCGTTGCGGCTCGTCATGGGCTTGGCTCCGGTTGGCCCATGTAGAGCAAGTGACGCGCCACCCGCGCTGGCGCCGCGAACGCGGCGGCAGAGAGAATGTAAAGTATTGAGAAAGCAAGATTTCTTGGAAGCTGGACTGGGCGCCTCGCGAAGGCTCGTGATGTGCCACTATGTCACACTATTGCGGTCTCGCGACTAATAAATGCATTAACCATTCTGCGAAAACTACTTAGCGCGAGTGCGTCACAACGCTACATTGTGGCGAATTGTCCCCACAAATGAGAGAGAACAAGAAGACCTTCTCCGGGCTCAAACCCGCTTTCGGTACAGGGTCCGGCGGCTGACGCCGAGGAGCTTGGCGGCGCGGCTCTTGTTGCCCTTCACCTGCGCGAGGACACGACTGATGTGCGCGTTCTCGACGTGCCTCAGGCTCACGCCGCCCGCCTTCGCGTCGTCCCCGAGCGTCCCCGCGCCCGCAGCGCCGCGCGCGATGCCAAACTGCAGGTCGGCCGCCTCGATCGCGTCGCCCGCGACGAGCGCCGCGGCGCCCTCGAGCAGGTTCTCGAGCTCGCGCACGTTGCCTGGAAACTCGTAGTCGAGGAGCGCCTTCACGGCGTCGCGCGAGAGCGTGGGCGCCCGGCGGCCGTCGCGCGCGGCGATGCGCGCGAGGAAGTGGCCCGCGAGCCGCGGGATGTCCTCGCGCCTCTCGCGCAGCGCGGGCATCGCGATTTCGACGACGCGCAGACGGTAGAAGAGGTCCTCGCGGAAGCGGCCCTGGCGGATCAGGTCCGGCAGGCTCTGGTGAGTCGCGGACAGGACGCGCACGTCCACGGGAATGCGCGCGCGCCCGCCCACACGCTCGATCTCGCGCTCCTGCAGGACGCGCAGGAGTTTCGCCTGGATCGCGAGCGGCGTGTCGCCGATCTCGTCCAGGAACACCGTGCCGGCGCTCGCGAGCTCGAACTTTCCCGGCCGCCCGTCGACGCCCGTTGCGACGCCTTTCTCGATGCCGAAGAGCTCGCTCTCGAGGAGGCCTTCGGGCATCGCGGCGCAGTTCAGGGCGAGGAACGGACCGTCCCGGCGCGGGGAGCCCGTGTGGAGGAGCCGCGCGGCAAGCTCCTTGCCGGTGCCGCTCTCCCCCGTGATGAGGACGTTGACGCGCGACGCCGCCGCGCGCGCGATGAGCTCCTTGGCGCGGCGCATGGCGGCCGAGTCGCCGACGAGGAGCTCGTCGACGGCGGTCGTGCCCTTGAGCGAGCGGTTCTCCTCACGCAGGCGGTCGAGGTCGGCGGCGAGGGCCCGGAAGCGGCGACTGCCCTCGAGCGCGGGGGCCGCGAGGGCCGCGAGCGAGCCGAGGAACCGGCGGTCCTCCTCGTCGAAAGAAGGCGCGTCGCCACCGCGCGCCTCGCGCTCGAGGACGACGAGGACGCCGAGCACGCGGCCGCCGGAGACGAGAGGGACGCCCGCGACGCTGCCGGCCGGGCGGCCGAAGAGGGTCTCCCCCGCCCGCGCCAGCGGCGCCTTCGCACGCGCAAGGTCGAGGACGAACGGATCGGACGCGACGTCGAGCGGCGTGGGGGCGGGTTCGAGCCCGACCGACGCGACGGCTCCGGCGCCCGCGGCGTCCTCGAACGCCGCCGCGAACCCGCGGCCGGCGTCGAGCACGGGGACGGCGCGCGCGAGGATCTCCTCGAGGAGCGCCCGCTCGTCGGACGCCGACGTGAGCGACCGGCTGACGTCATAGAGCGTCTCGAGCCGCAAGACCTTCTTCTTGAGCGCGAAGGCCTCGAGGTCGCGCGCGGGTGGCCGCGTGCCGCTCACGGGGTCAGGACGCGTTCTCGGCGCGCGCCGCGGGCGCGATCGGGGCCGGTGGCTCCTTGCCCTGGGCGCGCGCGAGGGACTGCAGCGCGGGGAAAAAGCGGGGGTTCTTCTCGAGAATCGGCGCGAGCGCCTGCGCGGCCTCGTCCGTGCGGCCCAGGCGGCCGAGGGACGTTGCGAGCGCGAGGCGCGTCAACGTGTTCGCCGGGTAATAATCCGAGGACGCGAAACCCTTGTCCTGCTTCTGCTCGAGCGAGTTCTTGAGGAGCGTCACGGCCTCGGCGTCGCGCCCGGCGCCCATCGCGATGATGCCGCGGATGAGGTTGATCTGGCGGTCGACCATCTCCTGGGACTTCGGCTCCTTCGGGTCCGCGAGCACCTTGAGATCCAGGGCGGCAAGGGCCTGCTCGGCCTCGGCCGTGCGCCCGATCCGCCCGAGGAGCCCCGCCCGGCGGATCCCGTCGATCGCCTTCAGCTTCTGGGATTCCGGACCCGGCGCCATCGAGGCGATCTCGGCCGAAGCCGAGTCCTGATCCTTCACGGCGTCGTCCGGCCGGCCCGCGTCCACGAGGCACATGGCCGAGAGAAAGCGGAAGTCGTAGCGGACGTAAGGGTTCGGCGCGCTCTCGCTGCCCTTGCGGAAATATCCGGCCGCCTTCACGGGGTTCCCCCGGCCCGCCTCGACCGTTCCGAGGTGGCCCCAGGCGGCGTAGAAATCGTCCTTGATCGCGATCGCCTTGCGGAGATTCTCCTCGGCCTCGTCGTACCGGCCCGTGAATACGTAAAACTCCCCGAGCGAGTCGTACGGGTTCGCCTGGTCGGACGCGAGGTAACGGTAGCGTTTCAGGTAGTCCTCGGCCTTCGCGTTCTCGCCCTTGCTCGCCCAGTAGTACCCGAGCGTGTTGTAGGCGACGGCGTAGTTCGGATTCACTGCGATGAGGCGCTCGTACTCCCCGATCGCCTCGGGCATCCGGCCGTTGTTCGCGAGGAACGCGGCCCGCATCTGGTAGCCCTCCGGGTCCTTCGGGAAACGGCTCTGGTACTCGTCGTAGAGGGACTCGAGGACCTTGAGGTCGCGCTTGCCCCAGCGCTCCTCGTAGATGCGGAGCATGAGTTTCTCGCGATCCGTGAGGTCGTCGCGGTACCGGCCCGCGCTGGCGAGGAGCGACGCGGCCCGCTCGGGGTCGCGCCCGCGCATCTTGTCGGCGAGCCGGAGAGTCGCCATCACGAAGTGGGGGTCGTACCGGAGCGCCTCGGCGTACGAGGACATCGCCTCGCGCTCGTACATCTTCAGGTCGTTCTCGACGCCCGCGTGATAGGCCCGGTACGCCCGCTCCGACGAGGTCGTCACGTCCCGGTTCGCCCGCAGCCGGAAGGCCGCGGCAGTGCCCGCAATCGCCAGGCCCGTGAGGGCCAGGACGAGCGGCAGGGCGCGGATACGGCGAGGGGCCATGGTTCCTCCGGGGCCCGTGGGGAGGCCTATTCCATGATACGCGCCGGCGGCGCGCGGGTTCTCAGGTCACCCGCATCAGGACGAACGTGATGTCGTCGTACTGCTCGGCCCCGTGCGTGAACTGCCGGACGTCCTCGAGGAGCTCGTCCGCGAGGTCGGGCAGCGATCTCCGTGCGTGCCGCACGAGCGACGCTTTCAGGCGTTCGTCCCCGTAAGGTGTCATTTCGGCGGACATCGCCTCGTTCAGGCCGTCCGTGTAAAAGAGCAGGAGGTCCCCCCGGGACAGGTACAGGGACACCGCGTCGTAGACCGTGTCCCGGAAGGCGCCGAGGGGCAGCCGCGAGGATGGGGAGGGAATCTCCGTCGCGGTTCCGGAGCCGGGGCGCACGAGGAGGGGCGTGGGCTGGCCCGCGAAGGCGTAGTTCATCGCGAGCGCCTTCGGATCGAGGAGGAAGTACGACAGCGAGACGAACATGCGTCTCTTGATCTCGTAGAGGCGGCGGTTCGACGCCTGGAAGACGGCGGACGGGTCCGGGTCGGCCATCGCGCGCGCATTCACGATCTCCTTGGCGGCGACCATGAGGAGCGACGCCGGGATCGACTTGCCCGAGACGTCGCCGAGGACGAGCGCGAGCCGCCCGTCCGGGCGGGAGTCCACGTCGAGGAAGTCGTAGAAATCGCCTCCGACGACGCGCGCCGGCCGGCTGACGCCGAAGAACTCGACGCCGGGCACACGCGGGAGCTCGCGCGGGAAGAGGCTCGTCTGGATGTCGCGCGCGATGTCGAGGTCGCGCTCGACCTCGGCCCGGCGCGTGAGCTCCTCGTGGAGACCCGCGGCCTCGAGGCCGAGGGCGCCCTGGTTCGCGATCGTGAGGAGGTGGTCGAGGTCTTCGCGCGAGAGCTCCTCCTCGGAGAGCTTCTTGCCGATCGCGAGGAAGCCGAGGAGCTTGCCGTGCGTGGCGAGCGGGAGGACGACGCCGATCCCGCGCGCGCGCTGCGCCTCGACGAAGCGCCGCGACGCGAGGTCGAGCCCTCCGTCGTCCGCGTCGGAGAGGCGGATCGGCGCGCCGCGCTCGGCGAGCCGCTGCGGCAGGACCGCGCCCATGGGCAGCGGCTGGACGCCCGCGGCCGCGGAGGCGGGCTCGGTGAAGGCCCCGTCCTCGCTCCGCGGCAGCAGAAGCTCGAGGCGTTCGAGCCGCAGGAGATCGGCCGTGCGCGACGTGAGCAGCTCGCGCAGCTTCGGGCGCTCGAGCTGCGAGACGACCGAGCGGCTCATCTCGAGGAGCGCGGTCTGGAAGTCGGCGCGGTCGCGGAAGAAGACGCGGTCGACCACCTTCTGCATGCGGCGGCGCAGCGGGTCGAACAGGAGGACGACGACGAGGCCGAAGCCGAACGCGAAAGCCGGCGACGAGAAGACGGTCGTGGACGACACGTTCGAGACGACCGCGTTTCCCGCCACGACCGCGAGCGCATACATTCCCGTCACGACGGCCGTGAGGACCGCGTAGACGAGCGATTTGCGCACGATGACCTGAACGTCGAAGAGGCGGAATCGCACGATCGCGTATGCGAACGTGAGCGGGATGAGCGCCATCGGGACGACGCCCC